>NZ_JAMOKF010000100.1 GCF_023656545.1 Micromonospora phytophila
CGCGGCCGGGGTGACGACGGCCGGGCGGGGCAGGCCGCGGGAGGCGAGCGCGTCGGCGACGGCGGACGCGGCCTTGATGGTGCGCGGCTCGTCCGGCACGACGATGGACGCCAACGGCGGCGCCGGTGCGGCCACCCGCCGCGGCGCGGCGGCGATGTCCTCGCGTGGCACGGCGGCGGGGGTGTGGCTCAGCCCCAGCGCGTCGCCGACGCCCCAGGCCACGCCCGCGCCGAGCGACAACAGGACGATCGCGGCGGCGAGCAGCGGGTACAGCCGCCGGACGGGGGTGATGTGAGTCACATTCGCATCGTAGTGGTGCTCCCGACCGTGCCGATGAGCGCCGGTTGCTCTTGGGCGACGGGTCTTGGGATGCTTCGCACATGTCCTCCCTCCCGGCGACGTTCGCCGAAGACGTGATCGATCAGCCGGCCAAGGCTCAGTTCGAGGTGTTTCTCGATGAGCACCGCCGCGCGCTCAACGGCTGCTTGGACGGGCTGACCGAGGAGCAGGTGCGCCGGTCGTTGGTGCCCTCCCGGACCACGCTGCTGGGCCTGGTGAAGCACGCGACCTTCGTCGAGAAGGTCTGGTTCGACGAAGCCGTCACGTGCCGGTCGCGCGCCGAGATCGGCATCGCCGCGACGCCGGACGAGTCGTTCATCCTCGATGACGACGACACCATCGCCACCGTCCAGCGAGCACACGCCGAAGCATGCGCAGCGTCACGGCGCGCGACGTCATCCTCGGGCTGGACGACATGGTCCACGGCAACCGGCGCGGACCGCTCCCGCTGCGCTGGGTGTACCTCCACGTGCTGCGCGAGCTCGCCCAGCACTGCGGGCACGCGGACATCCTGCGCGAGCAGCTCCTGAGCGAGTAGCGCGCGGGCGTCCGTACCAGCCGCCGGCAGGCCGTTCACGTCCCACCCAGCTCTGTGGCCCGGGGGCATGAGGACCGGGGGTGGGAGCAGGCGGGCGTCCGGGGGTGCGCGGGCGATGGAGTCACGCGGCGGTTCCGGGTCGCCCCGATTGGCGAGGGACGTGGTTCGATCACCAGGAGGCTGTCCATCGGTCACGGATGGACCGGTTGCCCGCCATCGTCGGCGACAGTATGGCGCGCCAGGTAGGTGTGCAGGTGGCCGCGCCAGCGCCGGCTGACGACGTCGTATGGCTCGGACCACTGCGTCGGCACAGGCCGGAGCGTCAGCCCGGCCGAATCAAGGAAGCATTCGACCGGGATCCACGAGCGGGTGCGTACCCCCAGCCGGTCGGCCTCCTGCCGTAGCGCCGTCAGGCGGTCTCGGTCCCTGGCGAGTCGGGCGTCGCAGAACTCGGCAAACGCGTACCGGAACGCGATCGCGCCGCCGGGTCCGGACGCCAGGTCCAACGTCTTGAGCCGATCGAGCGCGACCGAGATCTCCGCCGGATCGGACTGGTGCACGAGGACGGTGGCCAGCGGGCACAAGCCAGCTGATGAGCCTCGACCACGTACCGCTGGCGCGCCGGCGGACTGATCCGGCCGAAGCCGCCACCGCGGGTGCCGCGTCGCAGGATCGGCGCACGACGGGTGCGACGGGGCACCCCGCGCTGGTGGTGCCCACGTGCGGCGCGCCTGGTCCACCGGGCGCTGACCCCCGGGGCTACTCCCGCACGCCGACCGGCAGGACGACCACGCCGTCGTCGTCGCTGTGCACCTCGGCGCCCGGGGTGAAGACGCAGTTGCCGAACTCCACCGGCACGTCCCGCTCGCCGGCTTCCGTCTTCGCGCTCGTGCGGGGGTTGGCGCCGAGCGCCTTGATGCCGATCGGCAGGGCGGCCAGCGCGGTGACGTCACGGACCGCGCCGTTGATCACCACCCCCGCCCAACCGGTTTCCGCCGCGGTGCCGGCGATCAGGTCGCCCATCAGCGCGGTGTGCACCGACCCGCCGCCGTCCACCACCAGCACCCGGCCCTCTCCCGGCTCGGCGACGATCGACTTGAGCAGGGCATTGTCCTCGAAGCAGCGCACGGTGACGGCCGGCCCGGCGAAGGCGCGGACGGCGCCGAACTGGCGCAGCTGGGTGTCGCACGAGCCGAGTTCGTCGCCGTACCGGTCGTAGAGGTCGGCGGTGGGGGTCAGCATGGTTGTTCCCTCTCGCATTGCGTAGTCGGATCGGCGGGTGGCGTCTGGTGCAGGTCGGTGGCGGCGACGACCGCGCCGGCCAGGCCGACTCTGGTCAGCCGGGATCCCCGCGCCCGGTGCGCGGTGGACCACTCAGTCGGCCTTCACTGCGAGCACCGGGCAGGGCACCCGGAGCAGGATCTCCTGCGCCGTCGACCCCATGATCAGCTTGCCCACCGGAGTCCGGTGCCGAATACCGATCACCACCAGCGACACCTCCTCCGCCTCGGCGATCGCCACGATCTCCTCGGCCGCGTCCCGGCCCTGCACCACCTGCCGGACGGCGTGCGGCACGCCGGCGGCGGTCAGTTCCCGGACCACCCGGGCCAGGTCGGGTTCCTGGGCGAGGCGCGGGTCCGCGTAGGCGTCGCCGCGCGAGGTGTTCACCACCAGCACCGGCTCGTCACGGAACCGGGCCTGCTCCACGGCGGCTCGCAGGGCCGCCTCGCCCAGCGCCGAGGGCACGTACCCCACCAACACGGTCATCCGGTCACCAACCTCTCCCGCAGCGGACGGCTCACGAAGCGGCCGAGCAGCGGCCAGAGCAGCACCACCAGCACGACGGCGTAGATCAGCCAGGACACCCAGCCGCCGATCAGTCCGTGCAGTTCGCCGCCGGAAAGCTGCAACGCCCGGCGGCCCTGCAACTCGGCGCGCGGGCCGAGGATCACCCCGACGATCAGCGGCAGGATCGGCAGCCCGAAGCGCCGCATGCCGAATCCGAGCAGGCCGAGGGTGAGCAGCAGGAACAGGTCGAACGGCTGGGCGTTGACCGCGTACGCCCCCATCGAGGCGAAGAAGAGGATCCCGGCGTAGAGGTACGGGCGCGGCACCCGCAGCAGCCGCGCCCAGGCGGGGGCGAGCGGCAGGTTGAGCACCAGCAGCATCAGGTTGCCCACGAAGAGGCTGGCGATCAGCGTCCAGACCAGGGCGGACTCCCGCTCGAAGAGCAGCGGGCCGGGCTGGATGCCGTACTGCTGGAAGGCGGCCAGCATCACCGCGGCGGTGGCGTTGGTGGGCAGCCCGATCGCCAGCATCGGCACCAGCGTGCCGGCGGCGGAGGCGTTGTTGGCCGCCTCGGGTCCGGCGACGCCCTCGATCGCGCCCCGGCCGAACTCCTCCGGATGCCTGGTCAGCTTTTTCTCCGTGGCGTACGACAGGAAGGTGGGGATTTCCGCCCCGCCCGCCGGCAGCGCCCCGAACGGGAAGCCGTACGCGGTGCCGCGCAGCCACGGCTTCCAGGACCGCTTCCAGTCCTGCTTCCCCATCCACGGCCGGCCGACCGGGATCACCTCGGCGGCCCGCCGGCGCAGGTGCGCGGCGATCCAGAGCGCCTCGCCGACGGCGAAGATGCCGACCGCCACCACGACCACGTCGATGCCGTCGGCGAGCTGCGGGATCCCGAGGGTGAGTCGTTGCTGACCGGTCTGGTCGACCCCGATCACGCCGATGACCAGGCCGATCAGCAGCGAGGCGAAGCCGCGTACCCGGGACGCGCCGAGCACTGCGGTGACCGCCACGAACGACAGCAGCATCAGCGCGAAGTAGTCCGGCGCACCGAGGCTGATCGCGAACGACACCACCGGCGGGGTGACCACCACCAGCAGCAGGGTGGCGATGGTGCCGGCGACGAACGAGCCGATCGCGGCGGTGGCCAGTGCCTGCGCGGCCCGGCCCGCCTTCGCCATCTTGTTGCCCTCGATCGCGGTCACCACCGAGGACGACTCGCCGGGGGTGTTCAGCAGGATCGAGGTGGTGGAGCCGCCGTACATGCCGCCGTAGAAGATGCCGGCGAACATGATGAACGCCTGGGTGGGCTCCATCCCGTAGGTGACCGGCAGCAGCAGCGCCACCGTCATCGCCGGCCCGATGCCCGGCAGCACGCCGACGGCGGTGCCGATGGTGACGCCGAGCAGCGCGATCAGCAGGTTCATCGGGGTCACCACGTTGGCGAACCCGTCGAGCAGATTGCCCAGGTTGTCCATCACAGGATCCCTTGCAGCACGCCGGCGGGCAGGTTGACGCCGAGCCCGATGGCGAAGACGTAGAAGGTGATCAACGACAGCGCGACGGCGATCAGCAGGTTGCGGACGTAATGCCGGTTGCCCAGCGCGAAGGCCGAGCCCCAGAAGAGCAGCGTTCCGCTGATCACCCAGCCGAGCCGGTCGATCAGCACGGCGTTGACCAGGAAGGCCCCGATCAGCAGCAGCACGGTCCGCCAGTCGATCGGAGTGGTCAGGTCGACGTCCTCGCCGGCCTCCGGCTCGCCGGCTCCACCGCGCGCCACGTCGACCGCGTAGACGGCCGCGACGATCAGCAGCAGCACACCCAGCAGGATCGGTACCGGCTTCGGGCCGATCGGGTCGGCGCTACTCACCGCGCGCCCGATGCGCGTCGTCGCGTCCAGGATCACCAGGCCGCCAACCAGGGCGAGGAACGCGCAGACGCCGTACTGCGCCGGGTCCCGCTTCGCCGCTGGGCCGTCGTCCACCGCCGGGTCCGCGACCGTCGGCGGGACGTCGGCCGCCGCGGGCCGCGCTGCCGCCGGCAGATCCGCGGTACGCCCCGCGCCCGCCTGCCCGGGGACCGGCGGTGCGGATGTCTCCACGCCCGCCCGTTCGGGAATCGGCGGTGCGGATGTCTGCACGGCCGGGGGCCGGGACGGCTGCTCGCCGCCCCGGTCCGGTCGGCTGGCCATGCCGCTCATGCCAACCCGAGCTGCTTGAGCAGGTCCGCCACCGACTTGTCCTGCTCGGTCAGGAAGGTGGCGAAGTCGTCGCCGGTGACGAAGGCGTCGGTCCAGCCGCGCTTGGCCAGCTCGGCCTTCCACTCGGCGGACTCGTGCATCTTCGTCAGCGCGTCGATCCAGACCTTCTTGTCGTCGTCGCTGATGCCGGGCGGCGCGACGATGCCCCGCCAGTTGGTGAAGATCAGGTCGATGCCGGAGGACTTCAGCGTCGGCACGTCCTTGAGCGCGTCGATCGGCGCCTCGCTGGTCACCGCGAGGACCCGGAGCTGGCCGGCCTCCACCTGGTCGAGGAACTCACCGAAGCCGCTGGCGCCGAAGGCCACCTTGCCGCCGAGCACGGCCGGCAGCAGTTCGCCGCCGCCGTCGTACGAGACGAAGTTGACCTGGCGTGGGTCGATGCCGACGGTCTTCGCGAGCTGCATCGGCAGCAGGTGGTCGGGGCCGCCGGGGGACGAGCCGCCGCCGACGGCGAGGCCCTTCGGGTTGGCCTTCCAGGCGGTGACCAGGTCGCCGATCGTCTGGTACGGCGAGTCCTTCGGCACCACGATGGCGCCGGCCTCCTCGATCAGCTTGGCCAGCGGCGTGGTCTGGGTCAGCGTCGCCTCCGACTTGGAGGTGTACGAGGCACCGACCACGCCCAGGCCCATCTGCATGGCGAGCTTGCCGTTGCCCTTCTCGTTCACCGTGCGCTGGAGGCCGACCGTGCCGCCCGCGCCGGGCAGGTTGAAGACCTGCACACCGGTGGCGATCTTGGCGTCCTCCATCACCTTGGCGGCGGTGCGGGCGGTGGTGTCGTACCCGCCGCCGGGAGTGTTGGGCACCATGATCCGCAGTCCGGTGGCCGGCTTGCCGTCGCCGCCGGACGAGCCCTCGTTGGTGTCCGCGGTGGCGCCACAGGCGCCCAGGGCCAGCGCCGTGACGGCGGCGACGCCGGCGACCAGCAGGTTCTTCCGAGTTGCCATCTTGTTTCACTTCCGTTTCTAAGGAGTCCGGCGGCAAGATGATGGCCCCTGGGCGGACACCGCGTCTGCCTTCTGTCACCAGCGGAAATTGAGGTCTTTGTGGTCGCGGTCACGCCCCGCCGCACGTTGGCCGGGCAACTCCTGGTGCTCCAGCTCGCGATCATCGTCGTCGTGCTGGTGGCGGTGGCCGCCGTCTCCCTGGCCCAGTCTGCGGCCACCTTCAACCGGGTCGAGGGCCGGCGGGTGGCCGCCCTCGGCGAGGAGCTCGCCGGCAACCCGCTGCTGCGCGACCGGCTCAACCAGCCGGCGCCGGCGGAGCTGGTCGCGCCGCTGGTGCAGAGCGCGCTGACCCGGTCCGGGGTGACCTCGGTGACCGTCGCGGACGCCCAAGGCCGGGTGGTCAGCTCCACCGACCCGACGCTGGTGGGCAGCCCGCTCCTGCTCGGCGATCCCGACGTGGCCCGGGGGAGGAGCTGGTCGGGGGAGTTGGCGGTCGGCGACTCCCCGGAACTGGTGGCCCAGGTGCCGGTGCTCGGTGATCGCAAGGAGAACCTGGGGCGCCAGCTCGGCACGGTGATGATCGGCGTGGTCGCGCCGACCTGGTCGGCGCGGCTCGTGGGCGCCTCGTCGTACCTGTTCACGTACCTCGGCATCGCGAGCCTGCTCGGGGTGGTGGGGTCCTGGCTGCTGGCGCGGCGGATCAAGCGGCAGACCCTGGGGCTGGAGCCGCGGGAGATCGCCGGCCTGGCCGAGCATCGGGAGGCGCTGCTGCACGGCATCGCCGAGGGCGTGATCGCGCTGGACCCCCAGCTGCGGGTCACCCTGGTCAACGCGGTCGGTCGGCGGCTGCTCGAACTGCCCGAGCACTGCCTCGGCCGCAGCCTCGCCGAGCTGCGGATCTCCGGCCGGCTGCGGGACGTGCTGGCCGGCGCCGACGGCGGCCCGGAGGCCCTGGACGAGGTCGTCGTCCGGGGCGGCCGGGTGTTGGTGATGAACCGGATGACCGTCAGCAAGGACGGCCGCCGGCTGGGCTCGGTGACCACCCTGCGGGACCGCACCGAGCTGGCCCGGCTGGAGCAGGAGATCGGCTCGTTCCGCAGCACCACCGAGCTGCTCCGGGCGCAGACCCACGAGTTCGCCAACCAGCTGCACACCATCTCCGGGCTGATCCAGATCGGCGAGCACGACGAGGTGGTCCGGTACGTGGACGCGCTGAGCCGGCACCGGGCGTCGCTGGACCTGACGGTCACCAGCCGAATCCACGACACGGCGGTGGCCGCGCTGCTGATGGCGAAGTCCGCGCTGGCCGCGGAGCGCCGGGTGGAGCTGCGGATCTCCGAACGGACCGGACTGGACCGGCTGGCGCCCGAGGTCGCGGCGGACGTCGCGACGGTGCTGGGCAACCTCGTCGACAACGCGGTGGAGGCGGTGGCCGGTGGCCGGGACACCGGCGGCGGCGACCCGGAGCGGCCCGCCTGGGTGGAGGTCGAGCTGCGCCGGGACGCCTCCTCGGTGGAGATCGTGGTCCGCGATTCGGGACCCGGGGTGGCCCCGGAACTGGCCACGGAGGTCTTCACCCACGGCTTCACCACCAAGGCGGCGCGGGGAGGCGAGCGGGGCATCGGATTGGCGCTGACCCGGCTGGTCTGTCACCGTCGCGGTGGTGAGGTCGCGGTGACCAACACCGAGGAGGGCGCGATGTTCACTGCCCGGATGTCGGTGGCGGGCAAGCTGGAGGGGGTCCGGTGATCGACGTGCTGGTAGTCGACGACGACTTCATGGTGGCCCGGATCCACCGTGGTTTCGTCGAGCGGATCGACGGCTTCCGGGTGGTCGGCACGGCGAGCACCGGCGAGCAGGCGATCGCCGCCGTCGACGAGCTCCGTCCGGACCTGGTGCTGCTCGACCTCTACCTGCCCGATATGTTCGGCTTGGACGTGGTGACCCGGTTACGCGCCGCGCGGCACGACTGCGACGTGCTGGTGATCAGCGCCGCCCGGGAGGCCGAGGCGGTCCGCCGGGCGGTCCGCTACGGCGCGGTCAACTACTTGCTCAAGCCCTTCGGCTTCGACGAGCTGCGGATCCGGCTGGAGCAGTACGCGGCCCGGCGCAACTCGCCGCGCGCCACGGTGGTCGCCGACCAGGCGGACGTGGACCGGGTGCTGTCCCGCAGCGGCTCGCACATCGCCACCTCGGCGCTGCCCCGGGGGCTCAGCGCGGAGACCGCCGAGCTGGTCGAGCGCGCGCTGCGCGAGCACGACGGCACGTTGTCCTCCGCCGAGTGCGCCGCCCGGGTCGGCATCTCCCGGGTCAGCGCGCGGCGCTACCTGGAACACTTCGCCGACACGGGGCGGGCGGAGGTCAGCCTCCGGTACGGCTCTGCCGGCCGCCCGGAGCGGCGCTACGGCTGGGTCTCCTGACGGCCGTCGCTCGCACGCGCGCCCACCGTTGGGGTCACCGGATTCCCGATGCTCGGACCGGGCTGTAACGAAATCTGGCTCGGTGCCGCACTGAGAAGGGGCCGGCGTTGCCGAGCCGGTTCCTGGCCGGGGTGGGTACTTCCCCCGAACAGGGTCGTCCCAACCCACCCCGGCCATCCGAGTCGCCGGCCAGCGTTCTCATGGGTGGGCGCTGACGCCGTACGAACTCGTACGGGTGAGCGCTCACCGGACCGGCGAGACACAAGGGCCCTCCTGATCGTTGAGCCAATACCCCCGAGCCGGGCTGTTGCTGAACTGGAGGACAAGGTGCCGGACTATCCGAAGGCGATGGCCCCGGACGACCGCGTTGAGCCGGTGCCCCGCCGGATCCGCGCCTACCTCGCCGGCGAACTGGTGCTGGACACCAGGCGGGCGCAGTACGTGTGGGAGTGGCCCTTCTACCCCCAGTACTACATCCCGGTCGCCGACGTGAAGCGCGACTTCCTGATCGATGAGCACCGTACGGAGCGGATCCGATGCGGGACCGGGCGGGTGCACGGGCTGCGCGTCGGCGAGACCTCCCGTCCATCGTCCGCCCGCTGGTACGGAGACGACGCGCTGCCCGGGTTGGCGGACACCGTCCGGTTCGAGTGGGCCGCCATGGACAGCTGGTTCGAGGAGGACGAGGAGGTGTTCGTGCATCCCCGGAATCCGTACGCCCGGGTGGACGCACTGCGGTCCACCCGCCGCGTACGGGTGGAACTCGACGGGGTCGTGCTGGCCGAGTCGGCGTCGCCGGTGCTGGTCTTCGAGACCGGCCTGCCGACTCGCTACTACCTCAACCGGACCGAGGTGAACTTCAGGCATCTCGCGCCGTCAAAGACGATCTCCCTCTGCCCGTACAAGGGCCGGACCAGCCGCTACTGGTCCGTGCGGGTCGACGGCACGGTCCACCCGGACCTGGCCTGGTCGTACGACCACCCCACGGGTCCGCTCCTGCCGATCGCCGGGCTGATCGCCTTCTACAACGAGAAGGTCGACCTGATCATCGACGGGGAGCGACTCACCCGGCCGAAGACGCACTTCTCCTGATCGCGCCTGTCGACCACCGCCCGCCACCGCGGGCTGCGGCTTCCAGCGGCGCCCCAGCGCCAGCCGGTCACGACCACGCCGGCGTCGGCAACGTGATTCATCGTGGAAAGCCGGCCGACCAGTCCCGCTCGGTCTGGGCCCCGGCCACGAGGTCGCGGACGCGACGCACGTCTGGAATGTGCAAGAGCATCGGGGCGCTCGACGGTTCGCGGGCCCATCCCCGCGGACCGATCCTCGGGTTGAAGGCGTCGAGCACCCCGGGAAGGAGCCGAAGGCCAGGCTGCCTGACCCGTCCGGCTGCTCGGCCACGACCGGCGGCGGCAGCAACCGTAGGTAGGCCCAGGTGGTCCGGTTGCCGGACAGCCCGCCGATTGCCACCACCCTGAGGTCGGTGAGCCAGTACCGGGTGCGGCGGGACGCGACGGCTCGCACGACGAATCGTCCGACCACCATGTACAGGCCGAACAGCACGAAGGGAATACCCCACAGCACGACGAACGCCGGCGGGGGCTGGTCACCGGTGGTCCGCGCGGCGAGAACGGACGCTTCCCAGAACACGGCGTACCCGAACCACAGGAGGCTGACGGGAATCAGCAGCACGTCCGGTGCCCAGAACAGCCGATGGCGGAGCGGGCGGCCCTGCCAGAGAATCCGCTCTCCGGGCAGCAGCTCAACCTCGGACTCTTTCATACGGCAAGTGTCGCGGTTCCCCGCAACGGTCCCGTCCGGGCCGTCGCCGGCCAGCACCCGGCGACCGCTGCTCTGGTCACGATTGTTGGCGGGGCGTCACGAAGCCCGGAGCCGGCTGCGGGGACTCACCGGTGACCTGCGTGATGATCTCCGCAGCGACGTCGCGCAGTTTGCGGTTACGGTGCTGCGACGCCTGCCGGAGCAGGGCGAAAGCCTCCGTGGCGGTGCACCGTTGTTGGCCCATCAGCACCCCGAGGGCCTGGTCGATGACGCTGCGGGAGGCCATCGCGTCGGTGAGTTGCTGATGCAGGAGCGCCTGGTCGGCCTGGCGGAGGATGACGGTCAGCGCTGCCGTCGCCTGGTCGGTGAACGCCAAGGCGTGCCGGTGTGCCGTCTCGGTGAAGGCTGCGGGCTGGGTGGCGTAGAGGTTCAACGCGCCGACGGTCTGGCGCTCGACCGTCATCGGCAGCGACAGCGAGCTGGCGATGCCGAGCCGGAGCGCGTGTTCCCGGTAGCGACACCACCGTCCGTCCTCACGCAGGTCGACGACCTCGACGACCCGTCCCCGACGCAGGGCTTCCAGACAGGGCCCCTCGTCGGCGCCGTACTGGATCTCGTCGCCCCTTGCGGCTAGGTCGCCACTGCTGGCGACGGTGAAGGCGCCGCCGTCCCGGCGCATGGTCAGCCCGCAGGCCACCGCGGGGGTGACGACCTCCGCGGCGACCCGGACGATGTGGTCGAGGAACAGGTCGACGTGGAGCGAATCCGCGAGCAGGGTCAACAGTCGGCCGTACGCCGCGGCCAGGTGCGAGTCAGCACCGTCGGACACCACCGCTACCTCCCGAAAACCATGTGTCCGTTGTTCCACCGAAGGTGAGGCCACTGTCCTGGCTTGCTCCCTGGGGGGAGCCGCCGGCCAATGCGATTCAGCGCCGAGTAGCCCACGCGTCCCGATGAGCGGGGTGCGGATCGGGCGGGAGCCGGCTAGGGTCGACGTGGGTTCGGACATGAGCCCAGGACCAGCGCCGCCTGCCGACGGCAGGCCGAGCGCCGACCCGGTCCCGCCTTCCTCGTCGAGGAGCAGCTCATGTCCGTCCATCAGGCGTCGCTCCTGACAACGCGGGAAAGCACCCGCCAGCCGATCCTGTCCCTCGCGGTCGCCAGGGAAGGGCCGGCGACAGTGGTGGCGGTCCGCGGGCCACTCGACATGGGCACCGTCGGCCTGCTCGTCGACCTCGTGGACAACGTGATGTCCGACCAGCCGCCCCCGGTGCTGGTGCTCGACCTGAGCGGGGTGGACTTCTTCTGCGCCGCCGGAATCACGGCGCTGCTGACGGTGCGCCGGCGAGTCGCATCGGGGGGATGCGCGCTGGTGCTGCGCAAGCCGTCCCGGATCACCGTCGCCCTTCTCGACATGGTCGGCCTGCGGCACGAGTTCACCACTGACTGACCTGCCTTCCCCTCCACCTCTGTCGGGTCGTCGATCTACCCAGCAGTTGATCAACCTAAACCGCCGGGTCTCCTCCCTGATTCGGAGCCTTGGGCAGCTCCTTCAGCCGCCCTCGGGGTGACCAGGAGTGGTCAGCAGGCCTCCACAACTGGAGACTGTCGGGATAGCGGGGGCAGCCCGGCCGGGGCGGGATCCCGGAGCGGTGCTGCCTGTCCGGTTTGGCGTGGTGGTCCGGCATATCGGGAGATGGTGGGAGGGGCGAGTGCAGGCGAGGAGGCGGGTCGCAGAGGGCCGCCGGACATGCGTCCGGCGGCCCTTCACCGACGGTCAGTACGTCAGGCCGTAGCCCTGCGCGAACAGCGGCACCTGCCCGTCGCCGGCGTTGATCGGCTGTTGGCTCACCGAGTTCATCCAGGTCATCGGCAGTTTTCCGGTCGGGGGAGCGGCTCCGAACAGGACGTCGGCCACCCCGCCGCCCTCGGTGCCGGGCAGCCAGGACGCCAGCAGCGCGTCCCACCGGGGCAGCTCCGCGGCGATGTCGAGCGGGCGGCCGGACACCAGAATCACGATCACCGGGACGCCGGCGTTGCGCAGGGTGGAGATGGTCCGCAGGTCGTCCCGGTCCAGGCTCATGCTCCCGGTTCGGTCGCCCTGTCCTTCCGCGTACGGTGTCTCGCCGACCACTGCGACGGCGGCCCGGTAGGTGCGGTCGATGCCGGTGCCGCGCTGGTTGTAGGTGACCGTCGTGGTCGGACCGACCGCGGCCCGGATGCCCTGCAGGATGCTGGTGCCGGGGGTGATGTTGCCGGAGGAGCCCTGCCACGAGATGGTCCAGCCGCCGCTCTGGTTGCCGATGTTGTCGGCGTTCCGGCCGGCCACGAAGATCTTGTTGCCGTCCCGGGCCAGCGGCAGCACGGCGCCGGCGTTCTTCAGCAGGACCTGGGACTGCCGGACGGCCTGGCGGGCGAGTGCCCGGTGTGCCGTGCTGCCGACGGTCGAGGTCCAGCTCCGGTCGGTGTACGGGCGCTCGAAGAGGCCCAGCTCGAACTTCTTGGTCAGGATGCGCCGGTTCGCGTCGTCGATCCGGCTCAGTGGCACGTGGCCGTTCTGCACCTCGGCGCGCAGGGTGTTGATGAAGGTCTTCCAGGCGGTGGGCACCATCACCATGTCGATGCCGGCGTTGATGGCGGCGGTGACCTCGGCGGCGGTGAAGCCGGAGACGCCGTCGATCTGGTCGATGCCGTTCCAGTCCGAGACGACGAATCCGGTGAAGCCGAGCTCGCCCTTGAGCACCGTGCTGATCAGGTACTGGTGGCCGTGCAGCTTGACGCCGTTCCAGCTGCTGTAGGAGACCATCACCGAGCCGACGCCCCGCTGCACGGCTGCCTGGAACGGCGGCAGGTGGATCGCCCGCAGCTGCGCCTCGGACAGCGCCGTGTCGCCCTGGTCGTCGCCGCCGGTCGTGCCGCCGTCGCCGAGGTAGTGCTTGGCGGTGGCGAGCACCGACGTCGGGCCGCCGAGGGTGGGGCCCTGAAGGCCGGTGACCAGGGTGGTCATCTCCGACGGAAGCTCCGGCGTCTCGCCGAACGACTCGTACGTGCGGCCCCAGCGGTCGTTGCGGGCCACGCAGAGGCAGGGCGCGAAGTTCCAGTCGATGCCGGTGCCGGCGATCTCCTCGGCGACTGCCTGGCCGATCTGCTGCACCAGGGCCGGATCGCGGGTCGCGCCGAGCCCGATGTTGTGCGGGAAGATCGTCGCGCCGACCACGTTGTTGTGCCCGTGCACGGCGTCCACGCCGTAGATCATCGGAACGGCCAGCGGCGTGGCGAGGGCGGACCGCTGGTAGGTGTCGTACATGTCCGCCCAGCTGGTGGCGGTGTTGGGCGAGGGTGCGGAGCCGCCGCCGGAGAGGAGCGAGCCGAGCCGGTAGGTGTTCACGTCGGTGGCGGTCGCCGATCCGCGCTCGGCCTGGGTCATCTGGCCGATCTTCTCGTCGAGGCTCATCCGGGAGAGCAGGTCGGCGACGCGGGTGGCGACGGGCAGCGTCGGATCCTGGTAGGGGTAGGTCGCGCCGGCGGCCGGCGCCGGCACGGCCAGGGCGGTGACCGCGACGAGGAGCAGGGCGAGGACGAGTGGACGGCGGACGTGGCGGTGGTGGGTCACGGGTCACTCCTCTCGGAGGAACGTTCATGCCGTTGACCGGCACCCTAGGCCACCAGGAGATCGATCGACACCGCTGATTGGTTGGAGGTGCCAGCCGCGCATCTGTGGGTGGTCCGGTGCTGGTCGCCGCCGTCGGCGAGTGTCCGTCGCCGGTCCGGCGAACGACCCGGACCGGTCAGCGCAGTCCGGCGAACAGGTCGTTCTCGGGTACCGGCGCCCCGGTGGTGTCGCGGACCCGGACGAAGGTCTCCATGCCCATCAGCTCGGTGAACCGCTCCCTGCCCAGTTGCAGGAAGAAGATGTTCTCGGTCTGACTGGCATGCGTGGCCAGCGCCTCGAACTTCTGGGCGCCGTAGCTGCTCGTGTCCACCCAGGTGGTGATCTCGTCGTCGGGCAGGCCAAGCTGCGGCCCCGACTCCGCCGCTGCCGCGTCCGGCTCGGCCCATTCGACGCCCAGTTCCTTCATGATCCGGCCGAATTCCGCGAACGCCGAGCGTGGCACGGTGGTCCAGTACACCTTCGCGGGGATGTCCGTCATCGCGACAGCGGCCATGGTGATTCTGTGGGCCTGGATGTGGTCCGGATGCCCGTAGAAGCCGTTCTCGTCGTAGGTGACGACGACGTCCGGCCGGTACCGTCGGATCAGCTCCGCCAGCCGGTCCGCCGCCTCCGCCACCGGCGTGGTCCAGAACGCGCCGGGCAGGTCGTTGGTCGGCCAACCCATCATCCCGGAATCGGCGTAGCCGAGCGTCTCCAGGTGGGTGACCTTCAACGCCGCGCAGCTGGCCTCCAGTTCCTCCTGGCGCATCGCCACCACGGCGGCCGGGTCATGCCCCGGGTCGCCGGGCTTGACTCCGCCAGGGCCGTCGCCGCACCGCCCGTCGGTGCAGGTCACGAGCACTGTGGAGATCCCTTCCGCCGCGTAGCGGGCGAGGACACCACCGGTGCTCGTCGCCTCGTCGTCGGGGTGGGCGTGCACCGCCATCAAGGTCAGAGATCGCTCAGCCATGCCGTCACCTTACGAGGCGGCCGCGACCACGCGGGGCCGGTAGACGACGCCGTCGGTTCCCGCGAACGGAGGCGACCTGCTGGCGCGTCGCACTCCAACGAGGCTCCGCCTTCGTTCGCCGCATGGCTGAGGCGCAGACGCTGCGTGGGTGTCTCCTCTGGACGGCGAGCGGTTGCCCGGTGGGATGCGGTACCGAGAGCAGACCTACAGGACCCTCGTGTCAGGGTGGGCCCGCCGACCCGTCGGGGCGGGATCGGCGGCGGTGCGGTCGCTGCGTACGATGCGGGCCGGGCATCCCCTCGTCCTGCGGAGGTAGTCGGCAGATGGCAGGCCAGCAGGAGGGGTACGCGCTCGGCGTCGACCTCGGCACGTCGCACACCGTCGCCGTGTTGCGTCGCCCGGACGGGCACACCCGCCCGCTGCTGGTCGACGGGCAGCCGCTCATTCCCTCCGGCGTGTACGCCGACATCGACGGGGTGCTGCACGCCGGCGGGGACGCCCAGCGGCTGGCCCGCACCGACCCGGGCCGCTACGAGCCCAACCCGAAACGCCGCGTCGACGAGCCGACGGTGTCGCTGGGTGACCGCCGATACCGGCCGGCCGAACTGCTGGCCGCGACGCTGCACGCGGTGGCCCGGGCGGCCGTCGAGGCGGTCGGCTTCCTGCCTCCGGCGGTGCTCACCTGCCCGGCGACCTGGGACGAGGCCCGGCGCCAGGTGCTCGCCGACGCCCTGGCCCTCGCCGGGTGGCCGACGGCGGCCGAGCACACCCTCTCCGGCCCCACGCCGCCGGGTACCCGGCTGCTGCGGGAGCCGGTGGCGGCCGCCCGGTACTACACCCAGGTGCTGCGGCGGCCGGTGCCGGTCGGCGGGGCGGTCGCGGTGTTCGACTTCGGCGCGGGCACGTTGGACGTCGCCGTGCTGCGCCACGAGGGCGCCGATCCGTGGGGCGACTCCGGGTTCACCGTCGGCGCCGCCGGCGGTGCGGACGACCTCGGCGGGCTGGACGTCGACGCCGCCCTGCTGAGGCGGCTCGGCGAGTTGGTCGCCGACGCGTATCCGGAGCGCTGGCGGCTGCTTGTCGACCCGGAGTCCGCCACCCAGTGGCGACAGCGGTATGAGCTGTGGGAGAACGTCCGGGGCGCGAAGGAGATGCTGTCGCGGGCCACGGCGGCGCCGGTGGTCGTACCGGGGGTGGAAGCGGCGGTCACGCTGACCCGGGACGACCTGGAAAGGATGGCCGCGCCGCTGCTGGCCCGGGCGGTGGCGGTGACCCGGGAGGTGATCGCCGCCGCCGGGCTCGACCCGCGGCAGCTCGCCGGCCTCTTCCTGGTCGGCGGTGCCACCCGGATGCCGATGGTGGCACGGCTGCTGCACGCCGAGTTGGGCGTCGCCCCGACCGTGCTGGAGCAACCGGAGCTGCCGGTGGCCGAAGGGGCGCTGACCGACCTGCCCCTGCCCCGGCGGGCCAGTTCGGCCGCCGCCTTCGCCGCTCCCGCCGCCGCGCCGCTACAGCCGGCGCCGGCCGTGCCGCACCAGCCGGTGGCCGGGTCGGGCGCGCCG
>NZ_JAMOKF010000101.1 GCF_023656545.1 Micromonospora phytophila
GGGCTCGCGGAGCGTGTCGTCCGGCGGCGGCTCCCGCAGCCACGCGCGCAGCAGCGTCGCGACGACCGTGGCGTCGGCGGACGCCCGTTGCTGGGCGAGGAAGATCCGGAACACGGCGGCTTCGAGCGCGGGGGAGCGGTCCAGGTCGGTGACCCCGTAGTGCCCGAGCGCCTTTGCGAGCCTGGCCTGGAACGAACCGGGCAGGCCGGCCCGCTCGATGTCGAGGCTCTGCAGGTAGGTGTGGAAGTACTCGCGGGCGCTGGAGACGTGGCCGTCGCCGTCCTCGCCCGTCGGTCGGTTGCGGCTCAGCTCGGCGAGGTCGGCGAACACGGTGACCAGGTCGAGCTCCTCGGCCAGGGGCCGGTGGCCGTCCTCGGTGGCCGCCCGCCGCGCGGTGAGGTAGTCGTCGAGCACCCGACGGTCGTCGTGCGGGTCGAGGTCGAAGCCGAGCAGCAGGCCGCGCAGGTCCTCCTGGCCCCGCCTGCTGCGCCGGTACGCCGGAACGTCCTCGGGCACGGCGGGCAGGTCCAGCTCGACGGGAACGGCGGCCGGGCCGCTCGCGGTCTCGGCGGCGGAGTCGGTGAGCGGCTCCAGCCGCAGCAGCGGCGCACCGGCCTCCACCTGGCTGCCTACGGAGACGGTGCACTCCTTCAGCCGCGCCCGGAACGGCGCCCGCAGCACCGTCTCCATTTTCATGGCTTCCAGCACGAGCACCGGCGCGCCCGCCGCTACCTCGTCGCCGGCCTTCAGTGGCGTGGCGACGACCAGCGCGGGCATGGGGGAACGGACGACGCCGCCCTCGTCGCGGCTGACCCGGTGTGCCACGCCGTCCACCTCGACCAGGTGGGTCGGACCGTGGGTGCCGGTGAGCAGGCGGTACCGGGAGCCGTTAACGACGATCTGGCCGGTGTGCCGGTCGAAGCGGTCGAGCTCGACGTCGGCGGCGCGTACGGCGTAGCCCGCTTCGATGCCGACGCGGAACCGGTGCGCGCCGACCTGCGCCACCCGCATGCGGTAGGTGACGCCGCGCAGTCTCAGGTCGAGCGGTCGCCCGCTGGTGTGCTGCACCTGCGGGCGCCCGCCGGACGCCGTCGACAGCAGCCGCTGCCGCTCGACGCGCTCCTCCTCCTCGTACGCCTCGATGGCGGCGGCCGCCAGCGCGACCGCGGAGTGCTGGTGGGCGACGAGCCGGCCCTCGCCGCGGACGCGGTCGATCCAGCCGGTGTCCGCGCTGGCGTCGATCACCTCGGGCTGGTCGAGCAGGTCGAGGACGAAGCTCTTGTTTGTCGCCCCACCCTCGATGATCACCGTGGTGTTCGCCATCGCCCGGCGCAGCTTGCCGAGCGCCTCGTGGCGATCGCGGCCGTAGGCGATGATCTTGGCAATCATCGAGTCGAAGTCGGCCGGGATGGTGTCACCCTCGCTGACGCCGGTGTCCACCCGGATGCCCGGGCCGGTGGGCAGGTCCAGTCGCACGATACGGCCCGGCGACGGCGCGAAGTCGCGGTCGGGGTCCTCGGCGTTCAGCCGGGCCTCGATGGCGTGCCCGCGCTCCGCCGGCGGCTCGCCGTCGAGCCGCCCACCCGAGGCGACGTGCAACTGCGCCTTGACCAGATCGAACCCGGTGGTCAGTTCGGTGATCGGGTGCTCGACCTGCAGGCGGGTGTTGACCTCGAGGAACGCGAACACCCGGTCCCCGGGGTGGTACAGAAACTCGACGGTCGCCGCGCCCCGGTAACCGACCGCCACGGCCAGCCGTTCGGCTGACGCCTTGAGCTCGGCTGCCTGCGCCGGGCTGAGCACCGGCGACGCCGACTCCTCGATGACCTTCTGGTTGCGTCGCTGCACGGAGCAGTCGCGGACACCGAGCGCCCATGCGGTGCCCTGCCCGTCGGCGATCACCTGGACCTCGACGTGCCGGGCCCCGGTGACCAGGCGCTCCAGGAACACGATGCCGCTGCCGAACGCGCGCGCCGCCTCCTGACTGGTGCGTTCGTACGCGTCGGCGAGCTCGGCCTCGTTCGTGATCACGCGGATGCCGCGCCCACCACCGCCCGCGGTCGCCTTCAGCATCAGCGGGTAGCCGATCTCGGCCGCCGCCGCCCGGGCGGCATCCAGAGTCTCGACGGCACCGCGGCTCCATGGCGCGACCGGAACACCGACCTCCTCGGCGATCAGCTTCGCGCCGATCTTGTCGCCGAGCTGGCGCATGGCCTCGGCGCTCGGCCCGACGAAGGTGACCCCGATCTTCTCGCACAGCTCCGCGAACGCCGGATCCTCGGCGACGAAACCCCAGCCGACCCACGCGGCGTCGGCCCCGGTCTCGATCAGGGCCCGCTCGAGCGTCGCCAGATTGAGGTACGGGCGGGCGGACGCCGGACCGAGTTCGTAGGCGATGTCCGCCTCACGCACGAAGGTGGCGGTGCGGTCGACGTCGGTGTACAGGGCGACGGTCTCGATCGGGACGTCGGTCTCCGCAGCCAACTCTCGGACCGCGTGGATGAGTCGCATGGCGGCCTCACCACGGTTGACGATGGCGACACGGTTGAACACCCGGCTGACCCCTTTGGTAGACCTATGACGTACGCGCCGCGAGACGACGGCTCCCGGCAGTGGTTACCTTTCCGCCTGCCGACCGGCAGCGCCATGGCGCTATCACCGAACCACCCGCCCGTCATTTGTAGGAAACCACCAAAGATTTTTGGTCCCCGCGCCGCCGGCCCGGCCCTCGACCACGACCCGACCGGTACCGCCCCGGCCGCCCTAGCCGGCTCAGGCGACCCAGCCCTTCCTGGCGGCCTCCACGCCGGCCTGAAATCGGCTGACCGCACCCAGGCGTTCGGTGAGCGCCGTCATCAGCCGCTGCACGCTACGGGTGGACACCGCCAGCCTGCGAGCCGCCGACTCGTCGGTGTGCCCGGCCGCGAGCAGCTTGAGCAACTGCCGCTCCTGCGTCGTCAGGCCGTGGCCGTCCCGGGCCGGCGTCTCCCCGAAGGGCCGGCCCGATTCCCAGACCTGCTCGAACAACGCGACGAGGCTGGCGACCACGCCCGGGCTCTGAATTTCGAGGGCGCCGGCACGGGGGTCGCCGGGATCGATCGGTACGAGCGCCGTCCGGCGATCCACGATCACCAGCCGCATCGGCAGGGTCGGTACGGTCCGGAACTGGCCACCCATCTGCGCCATCCAGCGTGCGTGTGCCAACGTACCGGGGTCGTTGCGGAAACTCTCCTGGTAGACGTCGCGGATTGCGACGCCGCGCTCCAGGGCGAGCTGGTTCAGCGGCTTCTCCGCGTCGATGGTGTCGGGGGTCTGCGCGCCGCCGCTGCTGAACGACAGGCACTCCCGGGCGGCCTCGCGTGCCAACTCGGCCAGTCGGTCCCGGACGGCGTCGACTCCCTCCAGGCGGAGCACGACGTCCGCTGAGCCGCGGTCGTGGAACTCGCTGGCGATGCTGATGATCGCCGTACGGGTGGCCTCGATCTGGTGTTGCCGCACCGCGATCTCGGCCTCGGCGCGGGCCAGCAGCGACATCAGGCCCGCCTGTGGACGGACGGCGTGCAGCCCCTCGCCGCAGGCGCGGACCAGCGCCAGGTCGATGAGCCGGTCGAGGGCCTGACGTACGACGTCCTCGGAGACGCCCAGTTGCCCGGCCAACTCCGCCACCCCCAAATGGGCGTGGTGGAGCATGGCCCGATACACCATCTCGTCCATTTGCGACAACCCCAAGTTGACCAGCACTTCGGTACCTCCCCCGTTCACCGGATGCAATTCTGCAACATCGCACCGTTGGCGCGCTGCCCCGTGAAATGCCGGGGAGGCGAACACCTGGCGCAATTGCGCCAGGCGGAGTCGCGCCAGGTCGCAGGTGCTGATTTCGCGCTTCGACATCGGAAGACTTGCCTCGTCGGCCGGGAGATCCCGCCTCGACAACCAGATAGACGCAACCGGCCAAAATTGATCGGGGGAAGTAATGTTCATCTTCAGGATAGGTCGGCGAGAGGGCGTCGTTCGCCGTGCGTTCATCTTTGTCGTCACCGCCCTCGTAGTGGCCGGCGTCGCCTTGGCCCACCCACTGGACGGCCTGGGAGCCGCGACGACCGACGGCTTCGGCTGGGGTGTGAGCCCCGTCGACATGGCCGGCTTCGGGTGGGGCGGCGCGGTCGGGTAATGCAACTGTCCACCGCTCGAATCGCCCCGCTACGCGGACGGGCGGACCTCGACCCGGAATTGGTTCTCAGTCTACTGAGGCGCAACGTTCCCAAAACTCGACGGGTCGAGCACATCCGGGTGAGGGCAGGGCCGCGTTGCCTGTTCATTGCCGCTTTCACCATCAGTGCCGATCAACGCGAGTCCGACGACGTAACTCGTCAGCTCATAAATTCCACCATCGCCGGTACGCCGGAGCTACGCCTCTGGCGTCTTCTCTGAAAGGGCATTCGTGCACAGCCTGAGAATCACTCGCCTGGTGACCGCCTCGGCGAATCGAAGTCGGGCGGTCCTCGCGGCCGCCATGGCGGCACTGGCGCTGCTCACCTCGGTGGCCACGGTCACCGTCGACGCGGACGAAGCCAACGCCGCCGGCCCTCGCCCCCTGTTCCAACTGCCGTTCCCGTGCGGCGAGCAGTGGCGACTGCAGACGTATGAGGGGCATGACGACTACGACATCGACATGTTCGCCACCTCCGGCTCGACGTCGGGTCGATCGATCCTCGCCTCCTACAGCGGCATCGTGGCGTCGGCCGGCTACGACACCGGCGGTGGCAACTACGTACGGATCGACCACGGCAACGGGTGGCAGACGCGATACCTGCACATGCTGGAGCCGCCGATCGTCTCGCTCGGGCAGAGCGTGACGATCGGCCAGCAACTCGGCCGGGTCGGCAGCACGGGCAGTTCGTCCGCCCCCCACCTGCACTATGAGCAGTTGCGCGATGGCGCCAAGGTCGAGTCCTGGTTCAACGGGATCCCGTCCGGCATCACGACCGACGGCTACCCCGCCGGCGAACCGATGTCGCCGCCGGTGACGCTGGTCAGCCAGAACTGCGGTGGCGCCGGAAGCCGGACCCCCGGTGACTACGATCGGGACGGCGCCAGCGATCTCGCCCTGTACCGGCAGAACAGCCAGACCGGTTCGACCTGGTGGGTGCAGAGCGGTGCGACCGGCACCCAGATCCTCGCTGATCACAAGTACGGCGGTAGCACCGACATCCCGGCGCCGGGGGACTACGACGGGGACGGCACCGCGGACCTGGGGTTGTTCCGGCGGGACTGCGCCAACGGCTCCACCTGGTGGATCCAGAGCGGCGCCACCGGTGACCAACTCGTCGCCGGGCTGAAGTACGGCGGCTGCAACGACATCCCGGCGCCGGGTGACTACAACGCCGACGGCGCGACGGATCTGGCGTTGTTCCGCCAGGACTGCACCAACGGCTCCGCCTGGAACATCTTCAGTGCCCGCACGAACACTCACCTGCGCTCGGGGTTCAAGTACGGCGGCTGCGCCGACATCCCGGCGCCGGGTGACTACAACGCCGACGGCGCGACGGATCTGGCGTTGTTCCGGCGGGACTGCGCCAACGGCTCCGCCTGGAACATCTACAACCTCCGTGCGGACGCGCACCTGCGGTCCGGGTTCAAGTACGGCGGCTGCAACGACATCCCGGCACCTGGCGACTACAACGCCGACGGCGCCACTGACCTGGGCCTGTTCCGGCGGGACTGCACCAACGGTTCGACCTGGAACATCTACAGCGCCCGCACGGACGCGCACCTGCGGTCGGGCCTAAAGTACGGCGGCTGTACCGACATCCCTACCGCCAGCAACCCCGCCACCACCATCTGACTCACCGGCACCCCCACCGGCGTCGCCGGCCCACGTCGGGCCGGCGTCGCCGCGTGCGCCGCGGCGGTAGCCGGCCCGATCGACCGGGACCAGCACGGCCATGTGGTGCATCCCGGCCCGGGTACCCGTTCCAGGGCGGTGGTGTATCTGGGTGAGCGACCGCCGGATCCGCTTGGACACCCGGTGGCTTCACCGGCGATCGCGCAGCCGCAGCTTCTGCTCAGCCCTCGACGCTTGCGCCATGGGTCTCGCAGGCTGCGACGAGTCGGGTGACGGCCTCGCTCAACCGGCGTCGGTAGAGCTCCCGGTGCACCACATGTACCGGTCGGACCGACCGGGTGTCATCCAGGCGGGTCCGAGCCTCGTCGGTGGAGTTACGGTACCAGGAGCGATCGGCGGCAGCCCGGCACCGGCCGCGAACTGGTCATCCTCCCGAGGTGCTCATCCGGCCGTGTCCCCAGCCGGTGCGCTGATCAGCAACGATGGCGCTCCGGAGCGCTGACCTCCCAGTGACGCTGCTGACGCACGTCCACCGGGTACCGTTTATCCGCGACCGCCGCAGTGGTGTCGTTCACCGTCCGGAACTACCGCCCCCGTTGGTCGTCGGCTTCATACGGGTCGGCCGCCCGGCGCGTGGCCCCTTCGTCGCCAGGAAGCCGCCAGGAGGACGGCCAGTGCGACGGCGGCGCCGAGGCCGAGGATGGCCGCCAACGAGAACGATCGTCCTGCCCCAGCCTGACCGTGGCGCTCGCCTCTGACCTGGGCAATGGGACGGTCGCGCTTCTTCTCGTCGGGGGTGACCAGGCGACCGACCGACGCGTCGGGCGGGAGAGCGAAGCCCCAGTCCAGCAGGGCCGCTGCCTCGCCCAGGCTCCCCAGTGGCGCGGTCTCCGCGCCGAGCAGGGTCACCGCGAGCCGCCGGCCGTTACGTTCGGCCACCCCCACGTATGTCTGTCGCGCCAGGTCGGTGAAGCCCGTCTTCCCGCCGAGCGTCCCGGGGTAGTGGTCCAGCAGCGTGTTGTCGTGCCCGATGGAGAGGCCTGGCGTTCCCGGCTCTGCCGGTATCTCCGCCACTCGGGTGGCGATGTATCGCCGGAAGTCTGCGCGGGCGTAGGTGGCACGCGCGATCAGCGCCAGGTCGTACGCGCTGGTGTACTGACCGGGACCGTCCAGGCCGGACGGCGTCGCCGCGTGGGTCTGGTTTGCGCCCAGCCGGTGTGCTTCGTCGTTCATCGCCTGCACGCCGCCCTGCCGCCCGGCGGTGCCGCCGCCGGCGCGGGCCAGCACGTTGGCCGCGTCGTTTCCCGATTTGAGGAGAAGTCCCAGCCACAGGCTCTCGATCGAGTAACGGCCGCCCTCGACCACCCCCATTAGTGAACTGGCCGGATCGAGATCCTGCAGATCCGCCCGGGTTACCTCGACCACCTGCGCAGGGTCGAGGTGAGGCATCAGGGCCGCGGCCAGCAGCATCTTCTGAACGCTGGCTGGCGTGCGGTGTTCGTGCGGGCCGCATCCACCCAGCACCACGCCACGGTCGAGGTCGGCCACGACCCACGAGGTGGCGGTCACCGACGGCGCCATCGACGCACCCGCGGGAATGGCCAGCCCCGCCGTCGCCAGCGTCTCGCCGCCGACGGCCAATTCGGCGGGACCGACCGGTGGCGGCGACGGCGCGGCGGGCGGGGGCACTGGCGGCTTCACGGCCGGGCAGGGCACGTACGGCGCGGACGCCGCCAACGTCGAGGACCCGACTGCCACGGCGGGCGTGGTCAGTAAGGCGCTGAGCACCGCGGCAGCAATCCGAACGATGGTCATGTTAAAGCACCGTAACTGCTGACGAGGCAGGCACAGACCGGTTGCAGGAAGGCGGCGAGAATTCCGGTCTTTGGGCTGGCTGCGCTCTTTGGATCAACTTGTGCCGTTTCGCAAGGCTCTCTGCGGATAGTGGACATACGTGATCGCTGCGCTCACGACGAATCAGCACACAGTGGCCTAGTCGGACTCCATCCGGATTCCCGGGATTGCGGGTGACTGCAGGGTTGACGGTCGCCGCAAGCGGAAACGCCGGGCGCAGTCGGGACGGGCGGCCAGTACGTCGCACTTTCTGCCGGGAACAGTCGCGAACAGAAATATTCCGCCCAAGATCGCGCCATCAGGGTAGAGCATCGGAAATGTCCCCCGTAAGCCTGTTTCGATCAATCTGGAGAACTCGCACACGTATCTCCCGATCTCGTTGGCAGTGCGCTGACCAGGGCTTCCTGCTCGGTGGCCTATTCGATCAGTCTGAGACGCGGTTCTCGTGCCGATATCGCCGGCTCCGGCTCGGGTCCGAAAGGCGAGTCGAATGAACGAGCCCATCACCCGGCGGGCATCAATTATCTAGACCACGCCGGATAGGTACTCCCGACGTCGCTGCGGTTCGAACTTCTCGATCGCGTACCGCAGCATGACCCGGGGCATGACCCGGTAACGTCGGGCCAGAAACTCCTCCTCCGCCGCTCTGTCACGGTTGCCGACCTCGCGCAGCATCCAGCCGACCGCCTTCTGGACGAGGTCGTGCGGGTCGCGCAGGAGCCGCTCACTGAGGCGGAAGGTCCACTGGAAGTCGCCGGCTTTGATGAAGGCGAAAGTTGCCATGATGGCGATGCGCCGGTCCCACACCAGGCTTGACTCGGCCAACCCATCCAGTACGCGCCGGTCCTTGTCGATGAGCCAGGGGCCGACGATGTACGGCGCGGACGAGTCCACCAGGTCCCAGTTGTTGATGCGCCCGGTGTTGGCCAGGACGATGTCGAAGATCTGGCCCCGTTCCTCCTCGTCTCCCTTGGTGAACTTGCGCACCAGGATGAACAGCGACGTCAGCCGCTCCTCATGCACGCTGCTGTCCAGCAGCTTCGCCGTTTCGGCCAGGGGAAGCTCGCGCCAGTACCGGGCGGCCACCCTGCGTTGTTCCGGCACGGAGACACCGATGGCGCTGTCACCCTCGCCGTAGCCGCCGGGGATCATCTGCAGAAACCGACTCGATCCCTCCGCCCGCTGCGGGTCGGCGAGGCTGGCGAGTTCGTGACGGACGTCGGCGCTCGTGGCCATGACTGTGCAACCTATCCCGCGATCCCACTCGCTCAGGCCGCGTGGGCGGTAGGCGCGCGTGCGGGATCCGCTCTCGCCGGCGCGGCACTTCTGGTCGACGCTGTCCTGAGTTGTGGTCCCGGCGGTTGAGGATGGGCCGATCGGCCGGCCAGGCCGGTGGCTCGGGACCACAAGGCCCTGGGTAGTTTCCCTGTCATGAGTGAGGACACCTTCCGCTCGGTGGAGATCGAGCGCACCAGCGTGGGGAAGTACGTCGTGCGCAACGTCCGCGGCGGGTCGATGTCGATGGGCGCGGGCGAGGACGCCAGCTTTACGCCGGTGGAACTGCTGCTGGCTGCCATCGGCGGCTGCACTGCGATAGACGTGGACCACATCACCAGCCGCCGCGCCGAGCCGACCCAGTTCTCCGTCGAAGTCACTGGCGACAAGATCCGGGACGAGGCCGGAGGGAACCGGATGCAGAACCTCAGGGTCGAGTTCACCGTGACGTTCCCGGTGGGCGCGGACGGCGACAGGGCACGCGAGGCGCTGCCCCGGTCGCTGCAGCAGTCGCACGAAAGACTCTGCACCGTCTCCCGTACCGTCGAGCTTGGCACTCCCGTCTCGATCGTCGAGGCTGCCGGTTCCACCGGGGACTGAGGTCTCCGGGCGTCACCCGGTTTCCGGGCGGCGAGGCGTTGCGGATGGACCACGCTTGAGCTGACGAAGTTCCACACCGACGGCGGTCAGCGCTGAGCCGGAAAACGCACCGGCGAACACGCTGGGCATACGTCGCATCATGTTCGCCGCCGAAGACACTGAGGACGTCCTTGCCCGCCTGCACGCCCACGGCGCCGAACTCGTCGGCGAGCTGGAGCAGTACGAGGACAGCTATCGGCTCTGTTACGTCCGCGGCCCCGAGGGCATCATCGTCGCACTGGCCGAGCAGCTCAGTTGAAGGCTCCTGATGGCCTGCACCTACGACCCGGCAAGCGCGCCGTGAAGGTCGACGCACTGACGCCGATCCACCGCAGCGGGGGCGTGGCCTGATGTACGTCGCGACCGCCTCGGAGGCCGGCAACCCCAAGTCGCCCAACGAGGATTGGGCCTTAGCCAGCGAGAATCTGATCGTGGTTCTCGACGGTGCCACAGCCCGCACCGGCACCGGATGTGTCCACGGCATCGCCTGGTACGCCGCCAAGCTCGGTTCAGCTCTAGCCGGGCTGGCCGCCGACCGCGACTCCGAACTGGTCAACGCGCTGATGTACGGCATCAGGTGCACCGCCGAGCAGCATCGGCACACCTGCGACCTCAGCCACCCCGGCACACCCTCTGCGGCAACGGCCATGCTGAGGCTCAAGGACACCGCGCTGGAATACCTGGTGCTCGGCGATGTCACGGTGCTCATCGACACTGCCGACGGCATCCAGGTCATCGCCGACGACCGGGTGGACCAGGCCGCCCGCGCCGAACGCGAGGAAGCCGACCGCCACCCGTTCGGGTCCGCCGAGAAGCAAGCCGCGCTGCTGCGGATGAAGCACGCCGAACTGGCCGCCCGCAACCAGCCCGGCGGCTACTGGGTGGCAGCCGCCGACACGTCCGCCGCCCAGCACGCCATCACCGGAGAGGTCCCGCTCGACACCGTCCGACGAGTCGCCGTACTCACCGACGGAGCCGCCCGCCTGGTGGCCCTGTTCGGTCTGCTTGACTGGCCCGACGTGCTTGACGTCCTGGAGCAGAGCGGCCCCACCGAACTGATCCGCCGGGTACGCGCCATCGAGGCCGCCGACCCGTCCTGCATGAAGTGGGCACGCAACAAGCGCAGCGACGACGCTACCGCCGTCTATGCCGCCTGAGGAAAGGCAGCACCTCGGCGAAGGGAAGGACGTCCAAGCCTGGATCCGTGGGCAGGTTGACCGGTCGTGCGAGGCAAGCGGCGTGAAGATGTGACGAGAGTGCCTGCGGGCTGGGATGATCGGGTTTGCCCAGGACTCGGATCATCCCGCCGGGATGTCCTTGACGAACACGATCCCATCAAGGCCGGCCACCTGGGCCGGGTCCAACGGGGAGTAGCCGAACCAGGGGGATACGCGGGGAGCGGGCGTCACGTCGCCGAGGACGGTGGCCAGTCGCCGGGCGTCGACGACGTATCGGTCCTCCGGCAGCGCGTACAGCAGCCCCTCGATGGTGTCCGGAGGTGGGGTGTCCACGCCGTGGTGGCGGATCGTGCCGAGGGCTGTGGCCAGGAAGGCGTACCCGTCGCCCAGATGGGCGCTGACGATCGCGCCGGCGCTCCACCATTCCAGCGGCAGGCCGCCCATCCGCATCGTGCTCTTGTTCCGCTGGAGGTGGCCGTTGTGCGCGGACACCAACACCGGGCCCCGCTCGGCGATGGCGAACAGGTTGGCGGCCATCATCGAGTCCCGCAGGGCCGCCAGTCGCGCCATCCGACCGGGTGACGTGTCGGCCATCCAGAAGTGGTAGCGCAGCAGGCCGGTGGCGGTGCGCCCGTACAGGCGTGCCCGGTCCCAGTCGTCCGGTGAGGACGCCGCGATCAGCTGTGGCGTCTGCGCGTCGAGCAGCGTCACCAGGTCGTCGGCGAGCAGCCGCAGCTCTCTGGTCTCGGGTGCCCGCCCCACGGATCGGGATGGGTCCATCATCGCGGCGGGGTTGGTCCACTGGTCGTCGGCGCCGAGCAGGCGGTCGAGCGTATCGGCGGCGCAGGGGAGCAGGTCGGCGTCGGCCCAGGCGGTGAGGTAGGCGTGCAGTGCGGTGAGGGCCTGCCGGGGGCTGGCGGCGCCGGTGATCTCCAGCGGGCCGTCGAAACCGGCGAAGCGCAGCCGCTCGGACGCGGGCCGGCCGTCGTTGTACGCGCGCATCCAGCGCACCAGCTCGCGGTTGGCCGGGAAGGCGCCCCACTCGTGGCTGAAGCCGCGCTCCATGACCTCGTCGAGGGCGCCCGCGCCGGACGTGACGTAGTCGTCCACGATCAGGCCCATGAGGCAGTCACTCTCGATGGCGATCGTCCGGTAGCCCTCCTGCTCGACGAGCTGCCGAAAGAGTTCGTTGCGTACGTCGAGCAGGAGGTCCTCGCCGTGGGTGGGCTCGCCCAGGGCGAGCAGCCGCGGCCGGGTCGGGAGCAGCCGCATGACGGTCGCGGCCTCGACAGCATGGGCGGTGTCCTTGGTACCAGCAATCATGCCCTCAACGGTATCGTTGAACCTTCGGTTGAAACTTCTCCTCGATGTTGGCAGGACAGTGGGGCGAAACCTTCAAGACGGCGGGCGGCTCAGGCCGGTTGACCTGGCGCGCGGGCACGGCCTGTCCGCCCAGGCGGTCAGAAACTACGAGGCGGCCGGCATCCTGCCGGGCGCCGAACGCACCCTGCACGGATACCGCATGTACACGCCGCTGCACGCGCAGGCCCTCCGCGCGTTTCTCGCGCTCGTGCGGGGTCACGGCCACCAGACGGCCACGTCGGTCATGCAGGCGGTCAACCGGGACGCGACCGAGGAAGCGCTCCGGCTCATCGACGAGAGCCACGCCCAGCTGCTCGACGACCGCCGCACCCTCCAGGCCGTCGAAGCCGCGCTTCGCGACCTCGATCCGGTACCGCGGGAGCGCGGTGACACGTTCGTCGGCCCACTGTCGCGGCGGCTCGGCATCCGCCCGGCCACCCTGCGCAAGTGGGAACGCGCCGGCCTGGTCCGGCCGCGCCGCGACCCGCGGACGGGCTACCGGGTCTACAGCGAAGCGGACGTCCGCGACGCCCTGCTGGCCCACCAGCTCAGACGGGGTGGCTACCTGCTGGAGCAGATCGCTCCACTGATCGCCCAGGTCCGCTCCGCCGGAGGCGTCGCACCGCTGGAGTCGATGCTGCGCGACTGGCGCGCCCGCCTCTCGGCCAGGAGCCGCGCCATGCTCACCGGCGCCGCCGCGTTGGACGCCTACCTCGACCGCCGCCCTGCTTCGCCCGGATGACGACCGTCCTGCTGGCCGCGAAGCTGCGGGGTGCCCGCAGTCGGCGGCCAGCGGTGTCTCCTGGCTGTGGCGACCCCCGCCACGCCGACCGGCGTCGTCACGCTTGATGGGGACGGCTCGATCCTCCTGATCGAGGTGACCGACCTGCCGGCTGAGCGGGTGGACACGTGGATCGAGGTGACCGCGACGCTTCCGGCCCTTCACCTCGTCGCGCTCTGACGGGGCGTAGGGCACCCTGGTCGGCAGACGGTGAGCCGAACCACGGTCCTGTCGTACCTCGTGGACACAATCGGTCGATGCAGACACCGGACGTTGTCTCCGCCGAGGAGTGGCAGCAGGCCCGCGACGAGTTGCTCAAGGCCGAGAAGGAACTCACCCGCGCCCAGGATGCGCTCGCCGCTCGACGGCGCCGCCTCCCGATGGTCAGGTTCGACAACGGCTACACCTTCGACACCCCCGACGGTCCACGGACCCTGCTCGACCTGTTCGAGGGCCGCGCGCAACTGGTGGTCTACCAGTTCATGGACAGCGGGCCCGATCACCACTGCCCGGGCTGCACCTGGTTCACCGACAGCGTCCCGGTCACCGGCCTGCCCGGGTTGGCCGACCGTGGGGTCACCTGGGTGACGGTGTCCGACATGCCGCTGGCCCAGATCGAGGCGTACAAGGCGCGCAGGGGCTGGACGCTGCCGTTCGTGTCGTCGTGCGGCACGTCGTTCGCCGCCGACTGCGGCGTCGGGGGCGGGTTCATGCTCAGCGTCTTCCTCCGTGACGGCGAGGACATCTACCGGACCTACAACACCACCGCCCGCGGCGTGGACCGGCTGGTCTTCGTCAACAGCATCCTCGACCTCACCCCGTACGGCCGGCAGGAGGACTGGGAGGACTCTCCGCCCGGCTGGCCGCAGCACCCCACCTACGGCTAGAGCCTGTCCGGCGGATCATGTGACGGGTTCGGGCCGGGGTCGTTGCGCCCGTCGTGGGACGGGGAGATCTGACGAACGACGAGGGGGCCCGGCTGAAGCCATTTGCCCAAGACGGGCCAGCGGGGGCGGGCGTTGGAAGAGCCACCGCAGGGTGATCGACGGGATCCTCTTGCGGCGTGGATTCCACCTCCTGTCGCGCCCACTTCCGGGCCGTGGCCACGAGGTACGACAAGCGGGCCTACATCCTCGGCACCGGCACCGTCGCCGCGATCTGCTCTCGCTTCGTCCTTGATGCGCCGGATGGAACCTGGCGGTGAGGCGCTCGAAAACCAGTGGCGCAGCGCCGCTGTGCGCCATTACCGTGCCGCCGAACGAAGTCGTCTAGGCAAGGACGTGCCGTTGTACACCCTGTGAGACCTCCCGAGCGCTGATTTGTCGCGCGTCGCGCATGTGCGCCGCGCTCCTTTTTGCTGCGGACTTCTCACCTGAAACCGGTGTACTTCTGTGCTCAAAAACTGGATGGTCGTTCCCACCTGCCTGCCGCTCGTTCGCCGCCGTTGCCACGCGTGCGCGTCCGAGCGCTTCCAGGCAAGCGGTAAATTTCGCGTCAACGCAAACCACAAGCTCCTCGACGCCTGGCTCCTCGCGCTCTGTACCGCTTGCGGGGAAACTGCAAAGCTCACGGTCCTGGAACGGATGACTGTGCGCTCCATACGACCGGAGCTGCTGGACCGGCTGCATGACAACGACCCTGGCCTGGCAGCTGAGCTGCTCCAGGATCCGGTCGTGCAGCGCCGTAATCGCATCGCCCTCGACTGGGACAACGCCTGGCGCCTCGACACCGGCGGATCGGATCACCTGGACCGCGAGGTCATCGACGTCTCGGTCCGCTTTGCGGCGCGGATCCCTGTCCGCCCGGTGCGACTGATCGCTGAAGGTTGCGATCTTTCGCGGGCCGAGGTCGAGAGACTGATCACGGAGGGGAAACTCGTCTCGGCAGTCCGGCTGAGCGGCAAGCTCTCCGGCGACTTCACCTTCACGCTCAAGCGCTGAGCCCTCCTCGGGACCACGGGCCTGTCCGGCATGATCCGCCGGACAGGCCCGTGGGCGCCCACCGCGCCACCGCGTCGACCGCTGATCCGCCCGCCGCCGGTGCGCCCGCCGCGCGGGAAACGGGGGTCACGTGTCGTCGAGGCGGGCGGCGCGGGCGTGCAGGTACCGCTGTCGCGCCAGGTTCGTCGACCGGGCGGCCGCCGCCCGGTAGGCCTCCCGCGCGGCCACCGGGTCACCGAGCAGCTCCAGCAGGTGCCCACGGACGGCGGGCAGGCGGGCGTCGTCGTCGAGCCGACCCTCGGCGTCGAGCGCGTCCACCAGCGACAACCCGGCCGCCGGACCTTGCGCCATGGCCACCGCCACGGCGTGGTTCAGCGCCACCACCGGGCTGTCGGAGATCCCCATCAGCACCTCGTACAGCGCGGTGATCTGCGCCCAGTCGGTGTCGGCGGCGCTGGGCGCCTCATCGTGCACGGCGGCGATCGCGGCCTGGAGTTGGTAGGGACCGACGCGGCCGTGGGGAAGCGCGGCGGTGACCAGCGCGACGCCCTCGGCGATCTGGTCGGCCTTCCACCGCCCGCGGTCCTGCTCCGCCATCGGGATCAGCTCACCGTGCGGCCCGGTCCGCGCCGGAGCCCGGGCGTCGGTGAGCAGCATCAGGGCCAGCAGGCCGGTGACCTCCGGGTCGTCGGGGAGCAGCCGGTGCACCAGCCGGGTCAGCCGGATCGCCTCGGCCGACAGATCGGCGCGCAGCAGCGCCGGACCGGTCGTGCTGGCGTACCCCTCGTTGAAGATCAGATACAGCACGTGCAGGACGGCGGCGAGCCGCGCGACGCGCTCACGCCCAGCGGGCATCCGAAACGGCAGGCCGCTGTCCCGGATGCGCTGCTTGCCACGGGTGATCCGCCGGGTCATCGTCGCTTCCGGCACCAGGAACGCCCGCGCCACCTCGGCGGTGCTCAGCCCGCCGACCGCGCGCAGGGTGAGCGCGATCTGCGAGGCCGGCGACAGCGCCGGATGACAGCAGAGGAAGAGCAGGACGAGACTGTCGTCGGCGTCGGCCGCCGACCGGTCCGCCCCCGGGGCCAGCCGGTCCTCGGGCAGCGCCCACCGCGCGACGGTGTCCTCCCGCCGCCGGCGGGCCTGCTCGCTGCGGAGCAGGTCGGTGAGGCGGCGGGAGGCGACAGTGATCAGCCAGGCGCGCGGGTCCTCCGGCACCCCGTCGCGCGGCCAGGCGGTGGCGGCCGTGAGCAGCGCCTCCTGGGTGGCGTCCTCCGCGGTG
>NZ_JAMOKF010000102.1 GCF_023656545.1 Micromonospora phytophila
ATCGGCGGTGCCGCGTCCGTGCTGGTGAGGGTGGCCGCGGGCCAGGCCGCGCGGACGGCGGCCTCGACCGCGCCGCGCGGCACGGTGCCTGGCACCCAGACCCGGATGGTCAGGGACCGGCCGGTCCAGATGTACTCCCACCCGACGTGCGCGATGCCGAACAGGCGCTGCTGCCACACCGAGGGCGTCAGCACGCCGACCAGCGTGGTCCAGAACGCCGCGGCAGCCTCGGCGGTGACCTCCGGCGGGGCGGCGATGCTCAGCCACCGCGCGCCGGTGACGAGCCGCGTGTGCCGCCAGGCGAGCAGTTGGTCGTGGCCGAACACCGCGCCGACGAGCGCGGCGGCGGCGATGATGCCGAGCCACGGTCGGGCGATGATCCAGTGCCCGACGTCGGCGGGCCAGGTCGGGGTGGTCATCATTCGGTCTCCCCGATTCCGGTCACGGCGAGCTTGTGCTCGGCGGCCGACGCAACGGCGCGGAAGGGGATCCGGCTGCGGCTGGCGACGAGCAGGCCCTCACCTCGGGGCGCCGACAGCAGGAGCCTGGACTCCCCGGCGGTCAGGCCGAACGCCTCGGTCACCGCGTCGATGGACTGCGTGGACTGGCGCATCAGCACCTGCGTGGCGGCGTTGGACACGACGGCGAGGCCGAGGTCGGTCGACAGAACGTCGGCGGCGTCCTGGGTGATGACGCACAGACCGGCGGACCGCTTCCGCGCGGCCTTGGCCATCCGGAACAGGAACCGGGCGCCTTCGCCGTCGCGCATCAGCAGCCACGCCTCGTCCACGATGACGAGCCGGCGACGCTGGCGGGCGCCGGCGGGCGGAGTGTCGATGCCCGCCCAGATCGAGTCGAGGGCGAGCAGAGTGCCCACGGTGCGCAGCTCATCGGGCAGGTGCCGCAGGCTCCACACCACCAGGTGACCCTCCGGGCGGGTGGAGGTGGGCCCGTCGAAGAGGCTGGCGAAGTTGCCGACCGTCCACGGCGCGAGCCGGTCGGCCAGGTGCCCGGCGGCGGTGTCGCCGTCGGCGTTGAGGGTGGCGGCCAGGTCGCGCAGCAGCGGCGCGGGTTTGGTCCAGGTGGCCGGGTCGGTGTTGATCCCGGCCCGGTTGTAGGTGGCGGTGAGGGCCCGGTCGAGAGCGGCGCGTTCCGCCGGCGGAGGGGTTGCCCCGAGCATGACCGAGATCAGCGTGTGCAGGTACAGCCCCCGCCGGGTCAGGGTGTCGGGCCGGTTGTCGGCGGGCAGGTCGAACGGGTTGACCCTGACGCCGGGCTGACCGAGCTGCACGACGGTCCCGCCGACGTGTTGCGCGAGGGGCGCGTACTCGTCCTCGGGGTCGATGACCGACACCGTCGTGCCCTGGTACAGGTTGCGCAGCACCTCCAGCTTGACGAAGTACGACTTCCCGGCGCCGCTGCGCGCCAGGACCACGCTGTTGTGGTTGTCCTGCGCCCACCGGTTCCAGATCAGGACCCCGTTGCTGGTCGTGTTGACCCCGTACAGCACCCCCTCGGGTGGGGCGACGACGCCCGGGGCCGGGGCGGGGAGGTCGGCCGAGGCGAGGGGGAACGCCGCCGCGAGGGCGGTGGTGTCGAGGATGCGGCGCATCCGCAGCGGGTCCACCCCGACCGGCAGCGTGGCCACCCAGCCCTGCTGGTGGCGAAACGTCGCCGGCTGCACGTCCAGCAGCACGCCGGCGGCGGCGGACTTCACCCCGGCGGTGATGGTGGCGAGTTCGTCGAGGGTACGGGCGTGGACGGTGACGTAGATGCCAACCTCGAACAGCTTCGCCGCCCCGCGGGCGACACGCTCGGCAAGGTCGGCGGCGTCAGCCGCTGCCGCCTCGACCATCGGATCACCCAGGCGGCCCTGCTCGGCGTCCAGCCGGCGCGACGATTCCAGGCGGGCGCGCTGGCGCTTGAGCATCGGCGCGGCCAGCTGCGGTGGTACTGGGTCCAGGTGCACCGCGACGTCGACGCGCCCGGGGTAGGACAGCAGCGGGTCGAGCCACGCGGGGCCAACCTCGGCGGGGTAGCCGCACACCGCGTAGGTCGCGGCGTACCCGTCACCGACCTGCACATGCCACGGCGTGACCGACAACGCGGCCGGGGACGGCATGCCCTCCCCAGCCGCGACACTGTTCTTCCTGGGCTTCAAGAGGTTCACGATGTGCTCCGTAGGGTGATCGGGGCGCCGGGCACCGCACGTGGGCCAGGCACCGGTGGCGAGAGGGGATCGACGGCGTTGGCGAGCGCCGAGGCGACCGCCGGCCCGTCCAAGGCGGCGGCTTCGACGCCGAGCCCGGACAGGGCCCGCACGGCCCCCTCGGCCGCGTGTTCCCCGGTGATCACGGCGAGGACCTGGCGACGCAGCGGATCGCGATAGGCGTCGAGGTCGAGGAGGAACTGCGCGTAGTTGTCCGCGGCGGCCTGCAACGCCGGATGCGGCAGGCGCGGCGCATGGTCGACGGTGGCCTGCGCGTAGACGGTCAGGTCGTGCCGCTGCGCGGCCACGACAATCTGCGCCGGACCGGTCAGGCTGTTGAGGAACCGACCGAACCCCTCCAGCAGCGCGCCCTGCTCGCTACCGGTGCGCAGGTGGATGTTCGTGGTGCCGCAGGCGATCAGGACCTTGTCGCTGCCCTCACTGGTGAGGACGCCGGTCGGGCTGACGGCCGTGACCGGAGAGCGCAGCGGCGCCGGGACGCTCGGCTTGCCGGCCACCACCGCCACCGAACTGGCCCGAGCCATACCCGGTGTGAGCGTGCGCGGGCTGCGGCCGAGCGCGAACCCGTGTCGCAGCCACACGTCCAAGGGCAGGCCGTCACGGCGACCGAGTGCCACCACGACCGCGACCGCGAACACGATGACCCCGGCGACGATCCACACCACCGCAGGCAGCAGGTGACCGAACGCGCGGTAGCAACCGAACCCGGCCATCCCGGTGCCGCCGACGATGCCCAACTGCCGGAACGTCAGCCCGAACGCGATGCGGTCAGGCTCGTTGACGTTGGCCGGTACAACGGCGCGCGGGGGAGTGTCCTCGGCGTTCATCGCCCACCCCGCACGACGCTGCGCCCGAGCCGGCCGAGCGGCAGATGACGGGTGACGCCCTGAATGAACACCGCACGCAGCAGAACCCCGCCGGCGTTCGACGACCCGGCGCCGCGGACGTACCGGCGCATCATCGTGGGAATCTTGAGCGTGACCCAGAGCACGACGATGACGAGCATGAGGTTCACCGTGTCCGAGCCGGGCAGGCCGAGCAGGATCGGCAGGTTCGACCCCGGGTCGGTCAGCAGGGTGATGCCCACCGAGAACGCGACCGCCTGCAGGACGGGGGTGGCCAGACAACCCAGCAGGGTGCGCCACCACAGCTGCGCGGCGCCCTGCGTCCACGGCGTGGCGTAGCAGGCCAGCGCCACCGGCGCGACCCCGGCCAGGACGACCAGCACCCCGACGCGGGCGAGCCAACTACCGACGAGCATGAACATCAACACGACGATGAGCAGCCCGATGATGGCCATCAGAAGCGCGGCGCTCTCGTCGGTCATCGCGGACGCGAGGCGCACCTGGACGAACGCGACCGCCTCGGAGGTCGGCGCGGAATCGCCGACCATCGACACCGTCAGGGCGTTGGCGAGGTCAATGAGCACACCGGTCAGCGGGATCGCGAACGCGGACAGGACGAACCCGGCAACAAGCCGGGGGATCAGCTCCTTGACGCCGTAGCGCATCTCGACCGAGTCGCCGACCATCACCGCGACACCCACGGCGATGACCGCGAGGACGAAGCAGGCGCTGACCACCAACGCGCTCTTGTCGGCGATCGACTGCACCTGCGGCAGGACGGTGACGTCCGGCGATACGAAGATGGAGGAGGCCAGGAAGGCCAGCAGGCCGCCGAGAAGCTCGGTGATCTTCTCGGCGAGCCAGCTGACCAGACCGTTCATCAACCAGTCGACCATGATCAGTCGCCTCAGCCGCCGAGGATGCCCTGCAGCACCTGCAGGATCACCGGGGACAGCACCGCGAGGGCGTAGCCGACCAGCGCGGACTTGACGTTGCCCTTGGCCTGCTCGACCTGGGCCGGGTCGCCGCCGGCGGCCATGTACCGCAGGCCGCCGATGACCAGGAACATCGTCGCGACCAACGCGATGATGCCCATGATCCAGCCGGTGATGCTCGAGATGACCTCGTTGATGCTCTTAGGGGCCGCCATCGGCGGCGGCGCGGCGGCGGCGAGGTCGGACAGGACGGAGAGAGTCGGGTGCATTGCAGCGCTCCACAAGGAATCTGCGGGCCGCCGCGGTGGGGACCAGGGCGAAGGCCCGTCTGGTCAGGTGGGGGCGCTCCTCCCTCGCAGGTAGCGAAGGGTTGCGGTGTCAGTACGCCGCGCCAGCCATGCCGGACCATGGACCTCGCCGGTTGAGAGGTCCCCACCGGACGGGCATGCCGTGGATGACATGCACCGCCCAGATCTCGGCTGTCAGGTCGGATGAACTCGCGGCCCGCCTGTCACGGCCTGACAAGACCGGTCAGCGACTCACGTTGGTGCGCAAGGTTGGCGCGGACCGAAAGCGCAAAGAGGCCGCCCCGGGCGTTCGCACGAGACGGTCTTGTGTCGAGACCAGTAGGGATCCACGTGCGGCGCCAGAACCGAGCCACGAGAGGCTCGAAGTGAAACCTCGGCAGCAGGTAGGCCCTCCTTCAGCGATGAGCTATCCGACGTGCGCGGGATCTGACGGCCAGCGCGGTGGGCGGCCCTGCGTTGTCGGACGCCCTGCGCGCGGCTAACCGCTCGGCTTCCGGATCTGCCGGGTTGAGTACGGCTGCCCTGCCGGTCTTCGGTGGGGGTCAGTCGAGCCGTTCGAACTGGAGGTTGGCGTGAAGGACCGCTGACCTGTTCGCGATCTCGACGCCTTCCTGGGTGAAGTCGAACGCGGCGTCCAGTACAACTTCGATGTACTGGGAACGGGCTGCACCGAACTCCATGCGGGTGATGTCGACCGGATTGTGCCCCCCACCCAGACAGATGCTCGCATCGATGTAGCCAGGGTGCGGGTTGATCGGGAAGTCGAAGGTGCGGCCGGTCAGTGCGGCCAGGTCGTTGCCGGGCAGATCAATGAACTCGCCCACAATGGCCGTCTTGATGATTTCCGGTCCGTCAGTGCCGAGGCGGAAGGTGGCGGGATCGAAACGGTCTGCCGTGGAGAACGGCACGAGCGGTACGGTGATTGCCCAGGTACCGGCAGCTGGGCCTGACCGCAGCGGTGACAGGTAGACGATCTGGCCGGGCTCCAGCCGCAATAGGTCGTCCGACAGTTCGAGCACGATGAGCATGCTAGGCCCCGAGCCGGTCGCCCTGCCCTCACGGGCCTGCCGTCATATCAGTTCCGGGCTGTGCCGGGGCACCCTTCTGCCGCGGTACGGGTGATCCTGGGTACGACGATGAGGGGTGGCTATGGCGGGGAATTATCGACTGATCACGGACCACGATGATGACGTGCTGCCCACCTCGGGCGACATCCTCTACCTCCTTATGGACGCGCTCGCGGAGACGGACACCGCCACCGCGACGATCCGTTGCGATCAGGTGGCGGAGCGATTCGTCGAGGTGGTGGCGAAGCGAGCCGGGTCGCTGCGGCTGCGGTTTAGGCAGTGGTCCGGCGAGCCGATCCAGGAGGTCGACGCCGTCGACATCCTGGCGGCCTTCCGATCGGTCATGGCGGCCGTCCGCGACGGGGACCAGGACTGGGCCCGGATCTTCGCACCCGTCGAAGGCACCTTCGGCCGGGACCCGGGGCCGGTCGACTACGCACGCACGGGACTGCCGATTGCCACCGCGATGCTTGACGCGGTCAAGCGGCGCAAGCGCCTCGGCCTGCCCCCGTGGCCGGCGATTCCGATCCGCTGGGGCTCAGGTGAGGTGCTCACCGGCGATGTCTGGGCCGGGCTGCCGGCTGCCGGCCGGGTGGTCGTACGCGCCATCCGGGTCGACGATCGGCGCCGGCACGGCCTGGCGGTCGCCGTATCCGAGGGTTCGGTGGCGCTCGAGGGTGGGGCGCCGTCGCGGGAGGCGCTGGTCTGGCCGGAACGGGTGGGTGAGGAGATCGCCCTGACCTACCGCTCGCCGCACCGGATCCTGCGGCTGTGCAACGTGTACGTCGAACGCGCCGGGGGTGGGCGGGAGATCGTCGCCCGGTGGGAGGAGCAGGCGGGCATGCGGGTCGAGGTCGCCGCGGACCGGCGCATCTACCACTGCAACCACCCCCGCACTGATCCGCCGACGTTCGAGGACCTCGTCTGCCAGGTACGGGTCGCCGCCGCCTGAAGGAGCCGACCCAAGGGCCCGCTCGGGTCCGCTGACGGCCACGAATGCATGCGCCTCTTGGACGAGCGGATGATCTCGGGTATCCATGTGTTAACGATGCCCGTCGCTTGTGATCCGACCCATGAACGCCCTCCTCCTGCGATGGGACACCAAGCCCGACAAGCGCATCAGGGGGACGTTCCTACGTCCTGCATCGACACGCAAAACGTCTTTCTATGCCGCAGAGCGGGTGGTTACGGGACATCGCGTACAGGTCCGGCACTGTTGGGCCGTCGCACATCATCCTGGTCGCATCGTCGTCGACCTGCTGGACCTGATCGTGGTCACGGCATCAGATGGACGCGGATCCGTCTGGCCGTAACCGCCGCATCCTGCAGGACGGCCAGACGGGGCTCGGCGGATTCGAGCAGGTGTGGATGACGCAGTAGCGCCAGTGGCGACAGACGCCGGTCTGTCAGCACCGCGTCGATCATCGGCCGGTCGCCGCCACAGACCAGGGCACTGACTGCATCGTGAGGGTCGGCGATAACACCGGGCGCATGGGGCAGGATGATCCGCGCGGCGATGTCCGCAGCCCGCTGAGTAGCAGCCTGGGCCTGGTTGGCGCGGCGACGTGCGTAGCGCTGCTGCGAGGAACCGCCGGCCGCGGTGCGACCCTGCACGTAGAAGCGCTCGACCTTGGAGACGGTGATGGTCGTACCGTCCGCGACACCGGCGGCAACCGCGCCCTTACGGGCCAGCAGCACGGCGATCCGGGGCGGTCGGATGATGCGGGCCAGCAGCGTGTCGACATCCTTCGCGTCGGCAAGCCCCGGCGGCGGATACAGCGTGGCGGTATCACCGTTGCTCACGCCGGTCAACACGAGGCCCTGCTCGGTGGCGCCGTCGTGGCGGCTGTAGAAGCCGTCGAGCCAACCACGAATCCGCTCCGGTGAGATCTCCACCCACCGCCCGCCACCCGCGGCGGGTCGCGCCTTCACCACGTGAGCACCACCTATCGGGAACGGCCGGCCTGCACCCACCATGCTCACATGAAGCGGGTCGCGCCATCGAACACAGCCCAGTTGATGCCCGGTTCTGCCGAGTTGGGGTAGGGCCATGTCCGAACGCGGCTCGATCGGTGGATCAGGGCTGGTGCACCAGGAGACCGCGAACCTATGCTCACCAGGCCAAGATCGAACACTTTGGGGTGTGTGCTGTGAGCCGGATCGGCGTTGTCAGCCCCGCTGTCGTGGCGGCCGCGTTGGGGCTGTTCCTTGCGGGCTGTGGCGACCTGGGCGACGCCATATCGGGGGACATCACCGCCCGCGACTGCCACCCGGACCCGAAGACGGTTGCCGAACTGCGTCAGGAGCCGGTGTTGACCCAGACGCCACCCGGCGCCACCCTGGCAGCGGTGACCGAGACCGTCAGCTGCGGTTGGGAGAGTCCGGGGCCGCCCAGCCTTGGAACGCTCGACCGCGAGGTCACCGGAGCCGGTGCAGCCGACGACGTGTCGCGCTTCTACGCGGATCTTGCCAGCGTCAGCGGCTGGGAGGCGTTCGGCCACGGCAGCCATGTCTACGACGCCGGGAAGTCGGACGGGACCAGTTGCACGTGGAGCCTCCAGGTGCTCAGCACCGCCGGGGGGACCTACCACGTGCAGATCACCTACACGCCTCGGGATCTGCGGCCTACCTGCCTCTGACTCTGCCCAATCCCCTTGAGGGGACGCTGGCCCGGCGGGACCACCGGGCTGATGAACGCGCGCGAGCAACTGTGGCGTATCGATCGTGAAGCGCGGCCATCCTCATCTGCCGCAGGTCGTGCGCGACGACGGGCGGATGTCCGTCACGCGCCGTGACGCTCGCCCCAGTCGACCAGCATCCGGAACTGCCGATGAGCGTGCCCTCGGTCGCGCCCCCGTTGGACCCTTGCATAGGCTGCGTCGCCATGGACGAGTCGCGCGGGTCAGGAGTCCTCCGTCATCAGTCGCTGCACGACGGGTTCGTACCGGCGCAAGGGCCGCAGCAGGCCTTCGCCGACGCTATCGACCGACACATCCAGGAACACTTCGGGCCCGTCGAGTTCGTCTACCACGAGATCGCCTCGCACCTGGTCGGTGTGCATGTCTATGTCGTGGCCCCGACCGAGGAACGCCCGTACCGGACGCTGATCACTTCTGGGATGAGTGATCTGCCGATGACGGTCCCGGAGGGCCACGACATCAGCCCGTACGCCGAACTGATGCTCAGCCTGCCGGCAGATTGGCCGCTGACCGAGGTAGCCGGGCTCGGCGACGAAACCGGGTGGCCGCTGCGAATCCTCAAGCAGGTAGCTCGGCTGCCGCACGAGTACGGAACGTGGATCGGCGAATGGCATTCCGTGCCGAACGGCGATCCCGCGCAGCCGTACGCTACGGACACCCCGTTCGCCGGAGTCGTCGTCACGCCGATGCTGCGGGTGCCGCCAGAGGCCCGGACGATCGACGTCGGCGGCGGCATCCGAATCGCGTTGCTCGCGCTGATCCCTCTGCACCCAGAGGAGATAGCGGTCAAGGTCGAACGCGGTACCGACGCACTCATCGAAGTCCTCGACCGTGGCCGCGTCACCGAGTTGCTGGACCCGCGCAGGCCCTCGTACGCCTGACAGCTCGATCGGACGCGCTGACCAAGGTCACGTGCGCGCTTCTGCCGCAGAGCGGGTGTTGGCCCATCCATGGTCCCCCGAGGCGTCCTGGCGGATCGTTCTATGCTGCCGTACGTGAATAGCGTGGGTATCCGAGCTACGACCCTGACGAGTTGCCTGATGGTGACGGCCATGACCCTGGCTGGGTGCGCGAACGAGGCCCGTCAGGCTGACCCGAAGAAGAAGCCTGGGGCGGTTGCGACAATGGAGCCGGCCAAGCCGGTGGAGATCCAGCAACGCTGGTGGAACTGGGCAGCGGCCGAGGAAACCGCCACCAACCCGGTTTCCGACCGCTCCGGTGTCGACTGCGCCCGGAACCAGCCCGATGACGTGTGGTTCTTTGCGGGAAGCTTCGGGGAAACCGTGCGACGCAAGTGCTCGGTACCGGCCGGACGGCCGATCGTCGCGCCGCTGGTGAACGTGGTCGCCTCCAGGAAAGCCGACTGCGCCACGTTCCTCCGCGACGCAACCGGCAGCGCCAAGTTTGACGGCAAGCGGCTCAGTGTTCCGCACCGGGTTTGATGGAGACATCGAAACCTGGGAGGAACACCAGCGATGCCCGCACCGAAGAAGTACAACGATGAGTTGCGTGAGCGTGCGACTCGGTTGGCGGTCGAGGCCCGCCGGGACCCGGCCAGCGCGGTCGGAGCGATCCGGCGGATCGCCGGTCAGCTCGGGGTCCACCCGGAGGCGTTGCGCACGTGGGTGAAGAAGGCCGAGACCGACGCTGGACAGCGGCCGGGCACCACCAGCAGCGACGCGGAACGCCTCGCGGCGTTGGAACGGGAAGTGCGTGAACTGCGGCGGGCCAACCAGATCCTGAAGTCCGCGGCGAGTTTCTTCGCGGCGGAGCTGGACCGTCCGTCGCGATGAAGGTCGACTTCGTCGACTCCCAGAAGGCCGAACACGGTGTCCAGCCGGTCCTGCAGGCGCTCGAAGACACGCCGGCACAGATCGCACCGTCGACCTACTACGCCGCCAAGACCCGCCCCGCCTCGCCCCGGTCGCGGCGCGACGAGGAGCTGACCGCGATGATCGAGCAGGTCCACGCGGAGAACTACGGCGTCTACGGCGCTCGCAAGGTCTGGCACGACCTGCACCGCCAAGGGGTGCCGGTGGCCCGGTGCACCGTCGAGCGGCTGATGCGCGAGTCCGGGCTGCGCGGGCTGCTACGCGACAAAACGCCGCGCACGACCCGGCCCGCAGCCGAGACCGGACGCCCAGGTGACCTGGTCAAACGGGACTTCACCGCGGAACATCCGAACCAGCTGTGGGTCGCCGACCTGACCTACGTGCGCACCAGCGTCGGCTGGGTGTACGCCGCCTTCGTCCTCGACGTGTACTCCCGCATGGTCGTCGGCTGGCAGGTGTCGAGGAGTCTCTACACCGACCTGGCTCTCGACGCGCTGAAGATGGCGATCTGGCGCCGCGAACATCAGGGTGCTGACCTGCGCAAACTGGTCCATCACTCGGACAGGGGAGTCCAGTATCGAGCGATTCGCTACAGCCAGCGGCTCGCCGAGGCCGGTGCCGTCGCCTCGGTCGGCTCCAAGGGCGACTCGTACGACAACGCGATGGCCGAGGCGTTCAACTCCCTGTACAAGGCCGAACTCGTCCGCAACAAGGGCCCGTGGCGCGGGCTTGACGACCTGGAGATGGCCACCGTCGAGTACATCGACTGGTACAACAACCGCCGGCTGCACGGCGAGTTCGGGCACGTCCCGCCCGCCGAGCACGAGGCGCTACACGCGATGGCCCACCCGGTCACCGCAGCCCTGAAAACCAGCTAACCAACTCTCCATCAAACCCGGGGCTTGACACAGCGGCGAACGGATGGAGGGCGAGAAGATCACTTACCGTGGTGTCGACGGCAACCCCATCACACAGACCAGCGCAGTGTACGAAGGCACGGCCTGCGGGCTTTGGATCACAATCCCCGCCCCTGCGCCGGGTGCGCACACGTTGACCATCCAGGGCGAGTCCGGCAGCTTCGCGCTGCGCGTCGACTACACCTTCAATGTCACCGCCTAGCAGTAGCCAGGGCGGATCGGGGGCCGGAATCAGGCCAGGTAGTCAGAGGCAGCGTCACCACCAGGAACGTCCGCACATGCCGCTGACCGCGCGTCACGCCCGGTAAGGGTGGACGCGCCGGCTCAACGTCCGGTCGTGGGGATGTTGTGGGTTCAGCGGCAACTTGGGTCGGCGGCCGTGGCGATCAGGCGCACCAGGGGAACACCACGGGATCGAGGTACCGCTCCGTTCGGCATGATGATTGGGTGATCCAACATCGCCATGGGTCCGTGCCAAGGGCGGGTCACGGCCTCGACGGGCAGGGTGGAACCCGGTTCGGGTGGGGTGTAGCTGCGGCCACGACTCGAGGCAAGGAGAGGGTGCTGTGACACCGAAACGGCGAGGGCGGCTGGCGGCTGCGGAGGCAACCGAGGCTCACGTGCGGGCCTTCTTCGCTGGGCATGATGTGGAGGTCGTCGACTACGATCTTGGGTTCGGCCGTCGCAGGGCGGTGCCCGACCTTCGCATCATTGTCGTCGGTCCAGGACCTCGCAGCAGCACCTGGGCATATGTCACCGCTGGCTGCTGGTCGGCAGTCAACCAAGACGGCCACGGGATCGAGTTCGTGATGACGTCCAAACAGCGGGAATCGGCCGTAGTCGATCTGATCGCCATGGTCGCCTACTACCACGCGGCCCACCACCTCGACCACTGGCACACGATGCCGATCGGCGGCCCTTGGCTGCCGGGCTCGGCGTGCGATCACCTTCTCGTCAGCTTGCCCTATCTGCACGGCCCGGACCTGGAGGCTTGCGAATTGCCGGCTGGGCATGCCCGCCTCTTGTGGTTGTTGCCGATCACCGCAGCCGAGAAGGCGTTCCGTCAGCAGCACGGCACCGAGGCTTTGGAGCAGCGATTCGACGACTCCGGGATCGACCCGACGGATCCGTTGCGCGCGTTGGTGGTGTAAACGCAACGGGAGCCATGGCGAGTCACGTCGATCCATCGGGATGCACGCTCATGCCGCGTTCCGCTCGCCCGTACGGAAGGTCATTCCGCTGCGCCCCGGCCGCGGCACTCAAGTCGGGCGCGGACGTCTCGGTCACCGTGCGCTTGGACGCCAAGGTCAAGACCGCGATCTCCTAGATCCCCGAGGACGCCTGGACCGCGATCGAGTACACCGACGCCGACTACGACGAACAGACCAGTCGTTTCTCCCGCTCGATGTCACATCCGCGGCCCGGCCGGTGTCTCCATGGCATGACGACCTACCAACCCGTCGTTACAGCCACCGACACTGGAGGAGACATGGAGCACACGACCCGCATCCCCCCGGCCGAGATCACCGGCCTCAAGGGAGCGCTGATCAAGCGGATGATCGAGAAGAAACTGGGGAAGGTGCCGACGGCGGTGGGCGTCTACTGGCACAACCCCAAGGTGCTGTTCGCCAGCTTCGGCCTCGGCGGCAAGCTGCAGAAGTGGGACGCCTGCGACGAGGGCCTGAAGTCGTTCGCCCACATGGCGGTCGCGTCGCTAGTCGGCTGCACGTGGTGCCTGGACTTCAACTACTTCGAGACCCGCAACAAGGGGCTCGACGTGGAGAAGGCGCGCGAGATCCCGCGGTGGCGGGAGGCGGACGTCTTCACTCCGTTGGAGCGGGACGTCCTGGAGTACGCCGAGGCGATGAGCCAGACACCGCCGACCGTGACCGACGAGCTGGTGGACCGGCTGCACGCCGAGCTGGGATCTGCCGCCGTGGTCGAGCTCACCTCGGTGATCGCATTCGCGAACATGAGCACGCGTGGCAACGTGGCGCTCGGCATCGAGTCCGACGGCTTCGCCGCCGCGTGCGGCCTAAAGCCGCTGGCCGAGCGACCGGGAGTAGCGTCCGCGTCATGAGCGAGGACCCCTTCGTCGCCCACCGCAGCCTGCTGTTCACCGTCGCCTACGAGATGCTCGGCTCGGTCGCCGACGCCGAGGACGTGGTGCAGGAGACCTGGCTGCGGTGGGCAGCCTTGGTCGACGCCGAGCGCTGCGAGGTCCGGGACCCTCGGGCGTACCTCGTGCGGATCGTGACCCGGCTCTGCCTCAACCGGCTGCGCACGCTCGCGCGGCAGCGCGAGGAGTACGTGGGCGAGTGGCTGCCCGAGCCCGTGCTGACCAGCCCGGACGTCGCCGAGGACGTCGAGCTTGCGGAGAGCGTGTCGATCGCCATGCTGGCGGTACTCGAGACGCTGCCGCCGACGGAGCGCGCGGTCTTCGTGCTCCGCGAGGTCTTCGACGTGCCGTACGACGAGATCGCCGAGGCGCTGGACAAGTCGCCGGCGGCGGTGCGCCAGATCGCGACGCGGGCCCGCAAGCACGTGGCGGCGCGCCGGCCGCGGATGTCGGTGAGCCGCACCGAGCAGGAGCAGGTGGTCGAGCGGTTTCTCGCCGCCCTGACCACCGGCGACGTGCCCGGACTGCTCAAGGTGCTGGCTCCCGACGTGCTCGTCGTGGGCGACGGCGGCGGCCTGGCCCCGACAATCCCCAAGCCGGTCCGCGGGGCCGCGAAGCTCGCCCCGGTGATGGCCCGCTTCGCCGAGGTCGCGCCCGGCGCCAGGGCTTTCATCGTCGACCTCAACGGCGGCATCGCGGCGCGCATCGACCCCGGCGGCGAGAACGACAGGGCCGTGTCGTTCGTCATCGAGGACGGCCGGATCACCCAGATCTACGCGATCCGCAACCCGCACAAGCTCGAGCGGCTGGGCGAGGTGGCCGAGCTTCGACGGTGAGTCCAGGCTTACGCATGCTCGCACCTGCCGCGATGCGTTCGTCACGGAAGGTAACCGGATTGCGGGTGCCGGCATCCGGACGTGCCGATGAGCGCGCGCCGTATCGTGTTGGCCATGATCGAGACCGCTGTGCCGAGGACGCGCAACCGGAGAGGCACGGCCGCACTCGTGCTTGCGTGCATGAGTCTGCTTCTGTCGCTGATCGCGTGCGGTGTGGCGGGGCTGTCCGTCGGCAGCGATGGCATAGACCTGCTCCCGGTACAGTCCAGGCCGGAGGTCGCCAGCGCGGCCCAGGTGGAAGCCGTCGCTCACGTGACCCTGCCGCCCGGCAGCGTGCTGCTCACCGCCGCGTACAGCAACGGCCTGGAAACCCAGCTCTCGGCGAAGTTTCGCATGCCACGCACCGAACTCGACGCCTTCGTCGCCACGGCGAAGTTCACGACGGCTCTCGCACCGGGGCTTCGGGCAGTCGACGCCCAACACAACGTCGGTGGCGGCAACCTGTGGGACCCCGAAACCGCCAAGACCATCTCCGGCGTCGACGAGGAGCAACCCACTGCAGACGGCACACGCCGAGTTCTCCTGGTTAACCTCGACGCACCCGATGCAGTCACCGTTTACCTGTTCGCCAGCCGCGGCTGAAACCCGCAGGCATCCCCTTCTGGCCGCTGACCGCACGACTTTGCCGATGTGCGTGCGGGGGGCTTGAGGGGTCGCAACGGCGATGAGTTTCGTTATGGTGTCCAGTCTGTACTCCCGTGCACCCGATCTCCCCGACTCTCGGGGAGAGCGTCATGACCGCTACGTACAGGAGGCAAGCGTGAAACTTCTTCTCACGTCCGCGGGCGTCAAAAACCCGAGCATCCGCGATGCGCTGGTCGACCTGCTGGGCAAGCCGATCGCCGACTCCAGTGCCCTCTGCATCCCTACGGCGCAGTACGGCCACCCCATGTGCGAGCCAGCCTCGGCCTGGCGCTTCATCACCGGTCAGACGCCGCTACCCATGTGCGACCTGGGCTGGAAGTCGCTGGGCGTCCTCGAGCTGACAGCGCTGCCCAGCATCGGCGAGGAGCGGTGGGTCCCCTGGGTCCGGGAGGCTGACGTCATGCTCGTGGCTGGCGGCGATGCGACGTACCTGTGCCACTGGATGCGGCAGTCCGGGCTGGCGGACCTCCTGCCGTCGCTGCGGGACACCGTCTGGGTGGGGTTGAGTGCTGGGAGCATGGTGCTGACCCCCCGGATCGGTGCGGACTTCGTCGAGTGGCAGTCCGCGCCGGACGATCGCACACTCGGGGTCGTCGACTTCTCGATCTTCCCGCACCTAGGTCTCGAGCCGGACAACACCATGGCTGGTGCCGAGAGATGGGCGGCCGAGATCGCCGGTCCGGCGTACGCAATCGACGACCAGACGGCCATCAAGGTGACCGACGGCACCGTCGAGGTCGTTTCCGAGGGGCACTGGAGGCTGTTCCCCTCGTAGCCGCGGCCAACAGTGATCGGCGTGGCGAAGCGCCCGCTCATGCCGCGATGCGATCGCTACGCTGTGTGACAACTCCTCCGGCTGCTCGGCGCGCGGATCTGCCAATGTGAGTGCATCCGTGGGCACACGGCCTGGGCAACACGGCGGACGTCCGGGATCCGGGGTGCGATTCAAGTCCATGTCGTCGGGCTGACTACCTCGGGGCTGGATAGCTCTTACGCAGGCCAGCCACCGTACGGCGGTGTTGTATTCGACGTCTCTCGACCCTTCAGTGCTCGCCATTGCGCGGTAAGCCAGCCGCCCCGCACGGCCACCAGCGTCGGGCACGACGCGAACCACACCAAGGTTCTCCACCGAGACCACTGGGCGAGCCGGCCGATGCGCCCACCTGCCCCGTCCCGCCTCGGAGCCAGACAGCGCTTCCGCAGGTGCCCACGCCGATTGATCGAGCCCTTGTGGACGGACATCGTGGCCGCTCGTCCTGACGGCGCCCGATTAAGTTCACGCCACATCAGGCGCGACCTGCCGATTCTCGGTGTCGCTGCCGCTTCCCAGTCTTGCAACTAGCCCATCGTGAACCCGGTCAACGTGCCGTCCACGCGGTGTGGCAAGCAGACGAGTGACCAGGCCCACTCACCGCCATGGGATCGACGACGGATCATGTGCTACGGTAGCCGGGTTGCAGTTTTGATTTCCGTAGACGTTTTCCGGCGCCTGATGGGGCATCTGAAACCCATCCAGGCGCTTTTCGTTTTTCGTGTCGTTTCGACGCGGGTGATCAACGCGGCGGCGTAAGGGTCCGCAC
>NZ_JAMOKF010000103.1 GCF_023656545.1 Micromonospora phytophila
CGGCGGCGGGCACCCGGAAACCGACCGTCAGCGGCACGACGACGGCGCCCGGCTTGCCCAGGTGACGCAGCGACTCCCGCCAGTCGGCGGCGGCCCACGGCGCGGTGCCCTGGGCCAGGTCGCCGAGGAGGGTGATCGAGCCGTGCTCGCTGCGCCGGGCGACGGCCCGGCACTGCATCGGGGAGAGATCCTGCGCCTCGTCGATCACCACGTGCCCGAAGCCCGCCGGCCGCTCCATCAGCCCGGCCGCCTCGTCGATGAGCACCGCGTCCGCCGCGGTCCACTTCGTCGCCTTCGGCGTCCGCCCGAGCTTCGTCCCGGTCGGCCCCGCGGTCCCGCTCACCAGCGCCTGCTCCTCGGCGGTGAGCAGCCCGTCGGCCGCCGCGGCGAGCCGGTCCCGCTCGGTGAGCAGCCGGTGCACCAGCCCGTCCGGGGTGAGCGCCGGCCACACCGCGTCCAGGAAGGCGGTGACCGGCTTCGACCTCCCCATCCGGCGCAGCCAGGCGTCGCCGGGGGATTCGGCGCGCCGCGCCTCGGCCTGCCGTTGCAGCAGGCCGACCACCCGCGCCCGGACCCGGTCGCGCCCGGTGCCGTACGGCAGTCCCTCCCGGCGGGTCTCGTCGACCACCCGGTGCAGCACCTCCAGCCCGATCCGCCACCGGAACGAGCCGTCGGAGACCACGATCGGCTCGGTCGGCTCGCCGATGTGCGCCGCGACCGCCCGGCGGAGCACCTCGGCCATCCGGACGTCGTGCTTGACCGTCGCGACCACCGGGTCCTCCACCGCCCGCACCGGCACCCCGGCGGCGAGGTCCTCCACGGTGGCCTGCGCGACCTCCACCTCGCCGAGTGCCGGCAGCACCGCCGCGATGTACGACAGGAAGGCCCGGTTCGGTCCGACGATCAGCACCCCGGAGCGCCGCAGCCGCTCCCGGTGCAGGTAGAGCAGGTACGCGGCCCGGTGCAGGCCGACCGCCGTCTTGCCGGTGCCCGGCGCGCCCTGCACGCAGATCGAGTCGGCCAGGTCGGCCCGGACCAGCTCGTCCTGCTCGGGCTGGATGGTGGCGACGATGTCGCGCATCGGCCCGACGCGCGGTCGCTCGATCTCGGCGGTGAGGATGCGGCTGGCCGTGCCGAGTTCCTCGCCCCGGTCGAGGTGCTCGTCCTCGAAGCTGGTCAGCGCGCCGTTGCTGAACCCGAAGCGCCGCCGGACCGCCACGCCCTGCGGGTCGCGGGCGCTGGCCCGGTAGAACGACCGGGAGACCGGGGCCCGCCAGTCCAGCACCAGCGGCTCGCCCCGCTCGTCGGTGACGTGCCGCCGCCCGACGTGGTACCGCCGCCCGGCGTGGTCGGCGTACGCGTCGTCCCCACCGCCGGGCCGGCCGTCGGCGGCGGCGCCGCTGTGCGGGTTGTCGGCGCTTGCGCCGAAGTCGAGGCGGCCGAAGAAGAGCGGCGTGTTCGGGTCGTCGGCGAGTTCGGCCACCCGGCGGGCCAGCGTGCGGCCGAGCGTCTCGGCGGCGTACGCGTCGCCGGCCACCTGGTCGCCGGTGGCGAAGAGCGCCTCGGCGCGCTCCCGCATCCGGCCCAGCGCGGCTCGGGAGATGGCCAGATGCTCACGTTCGGTCGCGAGGTCCTGGTCGAGGTCGAGATCGAGTGCGGTCACGCTGATTCCCGTCGAGGTCATCTGCTGATCGCTCGCGTGTCCGGCAGGCGGATGGCCGACCTGCGGCGCGGGGACGTCCGTTCCGGTGCTGGTATCACCCTGGCCGTCAAGCGACCTGGAAGCCTACGCCTGACCGGCCGCCCGCTCCACCGAATTCTGCGCCAACGCCGCCACCATGCGACCGCATTGGAACACCTGTGCGGCACTCGGGCCGGGATCTGCCGGGATTGCGGACCACCGGCTGCGGCCGGGTCCCGGTCGGCGAGGTCGAACCCCTTGTCGCCGACCGTTCCGTCACGCCGTCCGACCCGCCCGGCGATCGGCGATGCGCGGACCGGCGGCCCGTGACCGGCGGACCGGTGACCGGCGGGGCGATGGCACCTGGCTCGACCGACCGGGATCATGGGGGGATGACGGAGCCGCGTCCCGAGCCGCGTCGGGTGACCATCAGCGATCCGCAGGTGATGCGGGCGCTGGCGCACCCGGCCCGGCTCGCGATCATGGAACACCTGAGTTCGTTGGAGGGTGGTGCGACCGCCACCGAGTGCGCGGAGATCGCCGGCCTTTCACCGAGTGCCACCAGCTACCATCTTCGGGCGTTGGCGAAGTTCGGCCTGATCGAGGAGGCGCCGAGCCGGGGGGACGCGCGGGAGCGGGTCTGGCGTTCGTTCAGCCCGTCCTACACGGTCGAGGCCGGGCGATCAGCCGGTTCGGAGGCGCGGGCGGCGGAGTTGGCGCTGGTGGAAGCGCACACCGCCCGGTTCGCTCAGCGAACCCGCGACTGGATGCGCCGGGCCCCCGACGAGCCGCCGGAGTGGTACGACGTGGCGTGGTTCAGTGACACCCTTCTACTGCTCACGGCGGAGGAGTTGGCGACGTTGAACGTGGCGGTGAAGGACCTGCTCGATCCCTACCGGCGGAGGGCGCGGTCCTCGCCGCCCGCCGGTGCGCGCACGGTCGCCGTGCAGTACCGGGCGGTGCCCATCGACTGAGGGGAGGGGTTGAAGGCCCAGGCGTGAAGGACTATTTTCGAAGTATGTCTTTCACATCCGCCTCGACGCGCTGGGCTGACGTCTGGTTCGCCACCGCGGCCCGGGGCATCTCCAGCTGTGGAGACTTCCTGGCGGCCAGTGCGTTGACCCTGGCGCTGCAGTCCGCCGGTGCGGGTGGACTGGCGGTCTCCGGGCTCCTCCTCGCCGCCACCCTGCCGCTGGTGGCGCTCGCGCCGCTGACCGGCCGGCTCGCCGACCGGGTCGACAGCCGGCACCTGCTGGTCGGCGCCGGGCTGACTCAGGCCGGGATCTGCCTGGCGCTCGCGTACGCCGATCATCCCGTGGTGGTGATCGGCCTGGTCGCGCTGCTCTCGGCCGGCCTGGCGGTCACCCAGCCCGTCCTCTCCGCGTTGGTGCCGGCGATGGTCCGTAGCGAGGACCTGCCCCGGGCAAGCGCGCTCAACCAGACGGCCGGCACGCTTGGAGCACTCGCCGGCCCCGCGCTGGCCGGGCTGCTGGTGGGCGAGTTCGGCGCCCGCCTGCCGCTGCTGATCGACGCGGGCAGCTACCTCGCCCTGGTCGCCGCCGGGCTGCTCATCCGTACCCGACGAGGCGGCGTCCGTCCCGCCGATCCTGCGCTGACCGGCGGCGACACCACCGGTCGACGCGTGGACCCGGCGGCCGACGGTGGTACGGCGGCCGGCGGAGCGTCGCCCGGGAGGGACTGGCGACTGCGCCGGGATCCGCTGCTCGTGGCGATGGTGGCCACGCTCGCCGGGGTGATCGGCGCGGTCGGGGCGATCAACGTGGTCGAGGTGTTCTTCATCCGGGAGACGCTGGGCAGCACCACCACGGTGTACGGGCTGGTCACCGGGGCCTGGACGCTGGGCATCCTGATCGGGGCGTGGATCTTCGCCCGGCTGGCGCGACGGTTCGCCGACGATGGCGCGCTGCTCGGGGCCGGCCTGGCGCTGCTCGGCGGGTGCTGCCTGATGGTCCTGGTGTCGGCGGCGGTGCCGTCAGCGCTGCTGCTCGTGCCGATCTGGCTGGTCGGCGGGGTGGCTAACGGCGGCGACAACGTCTTCAACAACCTGCTGCTGGCCCGCCGGGTTCCCGAGGCCGCCCGAGGGCGGGCGTACGCCGTCTTCGGAGCGGCGGTCCAGGGCGCCGCGATGGTCGGATATCTGGTCGGCGGCCTGCTGCTGGCGGTCGCCGAGCCCCGGCCGCTGGTGGCCACCTGCGGGGTGGCCGGCGTGCTGGTGGTGGCCGGATTCGCCGTTCCGCTCCGCCGCGCGGTCCGCGCGGAACGGGCGGCGGTCCGCCGGGCGACGGTGACCGGGAAGCCGGTGGACGAGGAGTGGACCGCGGCCGGCCGGTCGGGGACGACGACGCGACCGACGGAAGGGCGGTGGACGGACGAGCCGGGAGCGGATGTCGGATCGACCGGGCCGGGACGGGTGGATCCGCGGTCGCCCGGTGCGGGATTGGCCACTGGGAGGTCGGCTCGCTGAACCCCGGTCGGGCACCGGCGATACCGTCGGGGCATGGTTGAGCGCATCGCACGCCCCCGGGTCGGACACATCCAGTTCCTGAACTGCCTGCCGATCTACTGGGGTCTGATGCGTTCCGGCGCCCTCATCGACGTCGACCTGCACAAGGACTCGCCGGACCGGCTCAGCGCCGCCCTGGTCGCCGGCGACCTCGACATCGGCCCGATCTCGCACGTGGAGTACCTGCGCCACGCCGACGAGTTGCTGCTCCTGCCCGACCTGGCGGTCGGCAGCGACGGCCCGGTGCTCTCGGTCAACATCGTCTCCACCCGGCCGCTGGCCGACCTCGGCCACGGCAAGGTGGCGCTCGGCTCGACGTCGCGTACCGGGGTGCTGCTGGCCCAGCTGCTGCTCGCCGAGCGTTACGGGGTGAACCCGGAGTACTTCCGCTGCCCGCCGGACCTGACCCAGATGCTGCTGGAGGCCGACGCCGGGGTGCTGATCGGCGACGTGGCGCTGCGCGCCCTCTACGAGGCTCCGCGCCGGGGCCTGGAGGTCACCGACCTCGGGCAGGCCTGGCGGGAGTGGACCGGGCTGCCGATGGTCTTCGCCGTCTGGGCGGTACGCCGGGACTTCGCCGCCGCCCACCCGGGCCTGGTCAAGGAGGTGCACGAGGCGTTCCTGCGCTCCCGTGACCTGTGCCTGGCCGAGCTGGACCAGGTCGCGGAGGCGGCCGCGCGGTGGGAGCCGTTCGACGCGGCGACCCTGGCCTCGTACTTCCGGGTGCTGGACTTCTCCCTCGGCGACCGTCAGGTGGCCGGCGTGCGCGAGTTCGCCCGCCGGGCCGCCGCGATCGGCGCCGCCCCCGCCCTCCCCGCATCTGGCCCCGACTTCTTCACGGGCTGACCCCACCCGACACCCGCGACGATCATGCACTTGTGGTGGGCGGTGGGTAGTGGTTCGCCCCTTTTGCGGGGCGCCACAACTGCATGATCGCCCGGGCGGGTGGGGGCGGGGCGGGGTGGGGGTGGGTCAGGGGGTGGTGCGGAGGAGGGCTGCGGTGATCTTCTGGCAGTTCTTCATGCCGTACTCGTAGCCCATGTTGATCGGGTAGCGGACCATCACGCCCATCGTCCAGGTGTCGCCGATGGCCAGGCAGTTGATGTGCATCTCCTGCTCCTTGTCCCGGTCGACCCAGCCGTTCTTGATCGCGATGGTCCCGCGCTCGGCGGCCGGGAACGCCTTGCGGATGCCGAAGTCGCCGGTCCCGCGCACCAGCCGCATCTCGCTGATCAGCCACTTGGTCCACTTCGGCCCGGCGGCGCGGCCGTCGGCGATGCACTGGCCCATCCGGGCGGTGTCCCGGGGCGAGAGCGCGGTGCGGCTCCACCCGCCGTCGGCGGCGACCTTGCTGTCGGTCAGCTTGCACATGGAGAGCAACCGCTTGATCGAGGCGGACCGGCCGACGGTGTTGTAGAACTGCTCGGCCCGGACGTTGTCGCTGTCCCGGATGATCCGGGTGGCGTCGGCGAGCTTCGCGTCGCTCGGCGTCTGCCCGGCGTCGGCGGCACGGCGCAGGTAGTCGGCGACGATCCAGGCCTTGATCAGGGAGGCGGTGGTGCTGGTCTCGGCCATGTTGTCCGAGCCGATGATCTCCCCGGTCCGGCGGTCCAGCACGCTCCAGGAGTACCAGCCCTCGATGTCCAGGTCGAGGTCCCGGGCCTCGAACGGCAGCGGCTCCGCCGCCGGGCTGGGGCTCGGCCGTGGTGCAGCCGTGGCCCGCGCGCTGCGGTCGGTCGGCGTGCCGGTGGCCCGGTCGGCGGGAGTGCCGGGCTCGCCCCACCTGGCGGCGGCCGTGGACTCGAACGGCGAGCCCGGCAGCAGCCGCAGGGACACGAGCACCAGCCCCACCAGGATCACCGCGACCGCGATCAGCCGGATCGGCGAGGACTCGTCGCCACCGGAGCGGTTCGTCCGCCGGCTACCGGCCATCAGAGCTTCCCGACCGGCTGCTGCGGCACCTTGAGGGCGGCGCCGGGCTGCGGGGCCACCAGTTGGGTGGCGACGCTCGCGCAGACCTTCGCGCCGTAGTCGAGCCCGCTCTTCTGCGGATAGCGGAGCATCACCGCGAGGCTCCACCTGTCGGTCACCGCGAGACAGTTCACGTGCCAGTTCCCGTCGTAGTTGAGCGGGGTCCAGCCGTTCTTGATGCTGACCGGGCCCTGACTGGTGATCGAGGCGGGCAGCCCGTCGATGATCCCCCAGCGGCCGCCGCCGGAACGCGCCTTCTGGTCCTTGGCGGCCGCGCTGCCCCGGACCTTGGACATCTCGTCCAGCAGGTACGGCGTCCACTTCTGGCCGGCGGCCGTGCCGTCGGCGATGCAGTCGGCGAGCCGGACGGCGTCGCGCGGGGACATCCGGGTGAAGCTCCACCACCCGACGAAGCCGGGCACGTTGCCCGGCTTGGTGTCGGTGAGCTTGCAGATGCCGGTCATCCGCTTGATCGTGGCGGCCTTGCCGACCGCCGCGTAGAGCTTGTTGGCCGAGTCGTCGTTGCTGTCCCGGATCGCGGTGCTGATCTGCTTCTTCCGCTCGGGGGTCAACGCCTTGTCACCGAGCAGTCGCAAGTAGTCGGCGGCGAACCAGGCCTTGATCATCGACTCGGTGGAGCTGGTCGCGGCCAGGTTCTTCGAGCCGGAGATCTCGCCGGTCTCCCGGTCCATCAGGGCCCACGCGAGGAACTCGCCCCTGAAGGTCAGCGAGACCGGGCCGGCGGCCAGGGTCGGTGGCGGCGGCGGGGTCGGCGCGGGCGCCGCGACGCTGCTGCCGCCGCCTCCGCCGCTCGCGGCCTCGTCGCTGGCGAGCCGGGCGTACGCGGCCGGGACGAGCAGGCCGCCACCGAGGAGGACCGCCGCGACGGCGAGCACCATGGTCACGCGGGATCGCATGAGTGGGTGAGCTCCAGATGTCAGGGCCGGGGGGCCGGCTGTTGTCCGGACGGATCGGCGGACCGCCGAGGCCGGGGGAGTGGCCTCTGCTTAGGCGATCGTCGGCAGCCGACGGTGTGACGGGGGAAGTCTACGTCCGGATCGGCGGCGCGCCAGAACCCGACACCTGGCAACTTGCCATGAAGGCGGGACATCGGACCGTTGTGCGGCTCTTGGGGGGATTCATCTTGTCTTAGTGACCCAAGTCATAGCCGGCGGGGCCACCCGGTGCGCCCGTCGCATCACCCAGGGTGGCAGGGGAATCCTGTTACACCCTCTGGCGCGAAGAAGCCTCAGCTGTAACACTTGACCTCATGTATGGCAACGACTTCTCCGCCGAGGACGCACCCGGCGGTGGCCTGCTCGGCGAGGTCGAGGCGGCGGAGGCGGCGCTGCGGGAGGCCGCCGAGCGGGGGCGGCGCGCCGACGCGCCCGGCCCGGACGCGGACCTCGCGGGATACTTCGCCGAGGTCATCGACGCCGACCAGAAGATCGAGCCGCGTGACTGGATGCCCGAGGCGTACCGGAAGACGCTGATCCGGCAGATCGCCCAGCACGCCCACTCCGAGATCATCGGCATGCAGCCCGAGGGGAACTGGATCAGCCGCGCGCCCTCGCTGAAGCGCAAGGCGATCCTGCTGGCCAAGGTGCAGGACGAGGCCGGTCACGGCCTCTACCTCTACGCCGCCGCCGAGACCCTGGGGATCAGCCGCGACGAGTTGGTGCGGCTGCTGCTCGAAGGCCGGCAGAAGTACAGCTCGATCTTCAACTACCCGACCCTGACCTGGGCCGACGTGGGCGCGATCGGCTGGCTGGTGGACGGCGCCGCCATCGTCAACCAGGTGCCCCTCTGCCGCTGCTCCTACGGGCCGTACGCCCGGGCGATGATCCGGGTCTGCAAGGAGGAGTCCTTCCACCAGCGGCAGGGCTACGAGATCCTGCACACCCTCGCCCACGGCACCCCGGAGCAGAAGGCGATGGCCCAGGACTCGGTCGACCGCTGGTGGTACCCGTCGCTGGCGATGTTCGGCCCGCCGGACGGAGACTCGACCCACTCGGCGCAGTCGATGGCCTGGAAGATCAAGCGCTTCTCCAACGACGAGCTGCGCCAGCGCTTCGTGGACATGTGCGTGCAGCAGGCCGAGATCCTCGACCTCACCCTCCCCGACCCCGACCTGCGCTGGAACGACGAACGGCAGGCGTACGACTACACCCAGCCCGACTACGACGAGCTGATGCAGGTGATCAAGGGCAACGGGCCGTGCAACCGGCAGCGGATGGAGCACCGCCGCCGCGCCCACACCGAGGGCGCCTGGGTACGCGAGGCCGCCGCGGCGTACGCCGCCAAGCGGGCGGAGCAGAAGGAGAAGGTGGCGGCGTGAGCGAGCGTAGCGAGCGAACCGATCGGCTCAGCGTGACCGAGCATTCTCCTCTCTGGGAGGTCTTCGTGCGGGCCCGGCGCGGGCTGTCGCACACCCACGTCGGCAGTTTGCACGCCCCCGACGCCGAGCTGGCCCTGCGCAACGCCCGGGACCTCTACACCCGTCGCCAGGAGGGCGTCTCCATCTGGGTGGTGCCGGCCGCCGCGATCACCGCGTCCAGCCCGGACGAGAAGGACGCCTTCTTCGACCCGGCCGCCGACAAGGTCTACCGCCACCCCACCTTCTACGACGTGCCGGACGGGGTGTCCCACCTGTGAACGGCCCCTTCGACTTCACCCTCTCCCTCGGCGACGACGCGCTGATCGCGGCGCAGCGACTCGGCGAGTGGGCCACCCGCGCGCCCGAGATGGAAGAGGACATCGCGCTGGCCAACATCGCCCTCGACCAGCTCGGCGCGGCCCGGCTGCTGCTGTCGTACGCGGGCGAGCTGGAGGGCGCCGGCCGGGACGAGGACGCGCTGGCGTACCTGCGCGACGACCGCCAGTTCCGCAACTGCCTCCTGGTCGAGCTGCCCAACGGCGACTTCGCGGTGACCATGGCGAAGCTGCTCTTCCTGTCGGCGTACCAGCTGCCGCTCTACAGCGCGCTGACCGGCTGCGCCGACGAGCGGCTGGCCGCGATCGGCGGCAAGACGCGCAAGGAGTCCGCGTACCACCTGGACCACGCCTCGCTCTGGGTTCGGCGGCTCGGCGACGGCACCGACGAGTCGCACCGGCGCATGCAGGACGCCGTCGACCAGGTCTGGCCGTACGTGCACGAGCTCTTCACGGCGGACCCGGCGGCGCCGGTCGACCCGGCCACCCTGCGGGCCGACTTCGACACCCGGGTGACCGCCGTGCTGGACGAGGCCACCCTGACCCGGCCAACGGACGGCTGGGCGCCGGCCGGTGGGCGCGACGGCGTGCACACCGAACACCTGTCGTTCCTGCTCGCCGAGATGCAGGTGCTGCACCGGGCGCACCCCGGGGCGCAGTGGTGACCGAGCCCAGGGCGGCCGTGGCGGCGGTGGTGGACCCGGAGATCCGGGTCGTCACCATCGACGAGCTCGGCATCCTGCGGGCGGTCGACGAGGACCCGGCCACCGGCCGGGTGGTCGTGACCATCACCCCCACCTACACCGGCTGCCCGGCGATGGACGTGATCCGCGCCGACATCCGCCGCGCGCTGGCCGTCGCCGGCCACCCCGACGCCGAGGTCCGCACGGTCTACAGCCCGGCCTGGAGCACCGACTGGATCTCCGACAGCGGCCGGGCCAAGCTCGCCGCCGCCGGCATCGCCCCACCGGCGCCGGTCCGTGCCGGCACCGTCGTGCCGCTGACCCTCGCCGTGCGCTGCCCGCGCTGCGGTTCCCCCGAGACCGAGCAGGTCAGCCGGTTCGGCTCCACCGCCTGCAAGTCGCTCTGGCGCTGCCGCTCCTGCTCCGAACCCTTCGACCACCTGAAGGCGCTGTGACTGTCACCATCACCCGCCCGGTCCGTCGCCGGCCGGTCTTCCACCCGCTGAACGTCGCCGCCGTCGACCGGCTCACCGACGACTCCGTGGCGATCACCTTTGCCGTGCCGGCGGAGCTGCGGGACATTTTCGCGTTCCGCGCCGGCCAGCACCTCACCGTCCGCCGGGAGGGGGAGGCCGGGGAGGACGTGCGCCGGTCGTACTCCATCTGCTCCACCCCGGAGGAGCTGGCCCGGCACGGCCGGCTGCGCATCGGCGTGCGGGAGATCCCCGGCGGCGCCTTCTCCGCGTTCGCCTGCGGGGCGCTGCGCGGGGGCGACACCGTGCAGGTGCTGCCGCCGCTCGGGCACTTCACCACGGCGTTCGCGCCGGATCGGGTGCGCCACTACGGCGCGGTGGTCGCCGGCTCGGGCATCACCCCGGTGCTGGGCCTGGTCGCGACCGCCCTGGCCGTCGAGCCGGCCAGTACCTTCACCCTGGTGTACGGCAACCGCACGGCGAACACGGTGATGTTCGCCGAGGAACTGGCCGACCTGAAGGACCGGTACCCGACCCGGCTGCACCTGGTGCACGTGCTCTCCCGGGAGCAGGGCGAGTCGCCGCTGCTGTCGGGGCGCATCGACGCCGAGCGGCTGGGCCGGCTGCTGGAGACCATCGTGCCGGGCGACGCCATCGAGGAGTGGTTCCTCTGCGGCCCGTACCAGATGGTGGTGGACGCCCGGGAGGTGCTGACCGGGCGGGGCCTGCCGGAGTCGGCGGTGCACACGGAGCTGTTCCACGTCGACGCCCCGCCGGAGCCGGTGCGCCGGCCGGGCGACGAGCCCGGTGCCGGCGCCGAGGTGACGATCGTGCTGGACGGGCGCTCGTCCCGCTTCACGATGGGGCGCGACGAGCGGGTGCTGGACGCGGCGCTCAAGGTTCGCGCCGAACTGCCGTACGCCTGCAAGGGCGGGGTCTGCTCCACCTGCAAGGCCAAGGTCGTCTCCGGCGAGGTCACGATGGCCCGCAACTACGCCCTGGAGCCCGACGAGATCGCCGCCGGCTACGTCCTCACCTGCCAGTCCAGCCCGACCACCGACACGGTCACCGTCGACTACGACGCCTGACCGCGGGGCGTCCGATCGGCGGCTGCCGGTCGGGTCGTCGCCACCGCCCGCTTGGCTACCCGAACCCCGGCACGAGGGGCTACCCGTCGTGACCCCGGCACGAGGGGCCACCCGTCGTGACCCCGGCACGAGGGGCCACCCGTCGTGACCCCGGCACGAGGGCCAGCTGGCTGACGCTGTGTGAGTGGTCGCGGATGGCCCGGCGAGTTCCGGTCCATCCTTTGCTCTGCACCCGCGGACGCACCACACCGCTGCGCTGGCTTTTCCGACGGTCTTGCGCGCGGCCCCGCCAGACCGACGGTCACGTTGTGTCACCGGTGCGTATCCAGGTGCAGAGCAAAGGGGGCGGACCGGCGGATCGGGCGTCGACACGGACCACCGGCGGCCAGCGATTCGGCCACGTCGCCGGAGGACGAGGTCACACCGGGGTGACCGGACTCCGCCGGAGCTGACCGGCCGACGTAGGCTCGGAGGCGTGACGGTGAGCCGGGACATCGACGACATCCTGCAGCGCGGCGCGGACGGCGGGCGGATCACGCCCGAGGAGGCCCTGCTGCTCTACACCGAGGCGCCCTTCCACGCCCTAGGCGAGGCGGCCGACGCGGTACGCCGGCGGCGCTACCCGGACAACATCGTCACGTACCTGATCGACCGCAACATCAACTACACCAACGTCTGCGTGACCGCGTGCAAGTTCTGCGCCTTCTACCGGGCGCCGAAGCACAAGGAAGGCTGGACCCACCCGACCGAGGAGATCCTGCGCCGCTGCGGCGAGGCGGTCGAGCTGGGCGCCACCCAGGTCATGCTCCAGGGCGGGCACCACCCGGACTACGGGGTGGAGTACTACGAGGAGCTCTTCTCCTCGGTGAAGAACGCCTACCCGCAGCTCGCCATCCACTCCATCGGCCCGAGCGAGATCCTGCACATGGCCAAGGTCTCCGGCGTCAGCCTGGACGAGGCGATCGCCCGGATCAAGACTGCCGGGCTCGACTCCATCGCGGGTGCCGGTGCGGAGATGCTGCCCGAGCGGCCCCGCAGGGCGATCGCGCCGCTGAAGGAGTCGGGTGAGCGCTGGCTGGAGGTCATGGAGCTGGCCCACCGGCAGGGCGTCGAGTCGACCGCGACGATGATGATGGGCACCGGCGAGACCGCCGCCGAGCGGATCGAGCACCTGCGCATGATCCGCGACGTGCAGGACCGCACGAAGGGCTTCCGGTCCTTCATCCCGTGGACCTACCAGCCGGAGAACAACCACCTCAAGGGCCGCACCCAGGCGACCACGCTGGAATACCTGCGGCTGGTCGCGGTGGCCCGGCTCTTCTTCGAGACCGTGCCGCACCTGCAGGCGTCCTGGCTGACCACCGGCAAGGACGTCGGGCAGCTCGCCCTGCACATGGGCGTGGACGACCTCGGCTCGATCATGCTGGAGGAGAACGTCATCTCCTCCGCCGGCGCGCGGCACCGCTCCAACCTGCACGAGCTGATCGGCATGATCCGCTCCGCGGGCCGCATCCCCGCCCAGCGGGACACCCTCTACCGCCGGCTCGCGGTGCACCACACCCCGGCCGACGACCCGACCGACGAGCGCGTCGTCTCACACTTCTCCTCGATCGCCATCCCCGGTGGCGGTGCCGGGAAGTCCCTCCCGCTGGTCGACGCCCGCTGACCCTCGGGCGACCCGACGACCGCCCGGTGTGGATGTCCGTTGCACCGTGGGTGACGCTCGCCGTGGCGTGGTGACTCGGCCGAACGCATGACCGTCGTCGGCCGGACGGGCGGACTCTGCGCCACGGCCACCGGACCAGGTAGCGAGCGAACACCCACAACCGGTGTCAATGCGGACAAGCCTTAGCCAATCCTTAACCCCGCAGTCCACGGTGGTCGCGCATGGGGTATGGCGCGGGTGATCGGCAACCGATAGCCTCCGCGAGGTCCATCCATGAACCATCACACGGGGGCATCTCGCATGAACGTACGTAGCCGGGCTTCGGTCCGGATCGGGGCGGCGACGCTGCTCGCGGCCGGCGCGGTCGCGCTGGCCGGCGCTCCGGCCCAGGCCGCCGACACCCAGGCCGACCTGGAGCTCACGGTCGCCGGCACCAGGCTGGCCGAGGGCGTCGAGGGCAAGATCGGCTTCATGAAGGTCAAGAACAACGGCCCGGGTACGCCGAGCGCCCTCACGGTCGGCGTCGACCTGGCCGGCCTCTACGACGAGCGGATCTGGAGCCTCCCGCTCGGCGAGGACTGCAAGGGCGACGACGTCTCCTCGGTGGTGTGTCAGGTGCCGGCGGCGCAGATCCCGGGTCCGGGCGAGACGCTGGAGTTCCCGGTCGTCACCATCAAGGACGCGGGCGGCGTCGACGGCGGCGAGACCTCCATCGGCTTCTTCCTCAAGTCGCCGGACGACACGACCCCGGACAACAACCGGAAGGTCGTGAAGCTGGAGTTCGAAGGCGAGCCGGGCGTCGACCTCGGCGTGATCGCGCCGGACGTCAAGACCAGGCTCACCCCCGGCGGCGGCGAGTCGCCGGAGCAGGCCCCGCTGCACCCGGGTGACCAGGGCCTCTTCGTCGGCGAGATCGTCAACCAGGGCGACACCGTCGCCAAGGGCATCGAGTTCAAGGTCCAGCTGCCGAAGAACGTCACCTTCACCGAGCAGTACGAGGGCTGCGAGTACTCCGCCGACAAGCGCACCGCGACCTGCGCCGACGAGGGTTTCCTGATGGGGGCGGACGTCGGGGCTCTGATCACCTTCCCGATCGAGGTGGCGGCCGGCGTCAAGGCGCCGGTTGCCCTGCCGGACGGCTCGCTGAGCGCCGACGCCCTCGGCGTCGCGCCGGCCGGCACCCCGGTGCCCGAAGCGGCCCGCAAGAGCGCGATCGAGAACGTCCGGGTGTTGGCCAAGGGTGAGCGCGTCGTCGACGTGGACCCGTCGGACAACGTGGACGGCTTCGCGGTCATCGTGGCCGCCAAGGGCGGTGCCGGTGGCGGCGGTGGCCTGCCGGTCACCGGTCCGCAGGCCGGCCTGATCGGCGGCATCGGGGTGGCCGTGCTGGGTGCGGGTGCCGCGATGTTCCTGGTCGCGCGGCGGCGTCGGGTCGTCCTGGTGACGCCGGGCGACGAGAGGCCGACGGCCTGAGGTTTGTCCTCCATCGACCCGCGAGGGTCGTTCACATAACGCACGGCAGTGGGGGCGGGATGGGTGACCATCCCGCCCCCACTGTCCATCCGGGTGGGTTGTACGGAGGAAACCACTCGCTCATGCTGGCCTTACGCATCGACCTCCGATAACGTCCGCTCGGTTCCGCAACCATCCACACTCCCTAACCCCGGGGGATCGATGACACTGTTCCACCGCTCCACCCTGGCCCGTGCCGGTGTCGTGGCGCTGCTCGCCGCGGGTGGCCTGGCCACCGTCGCCGCACCGGCGCACGCCGCCGACCAGGCGGACCTGCGACTGATCCCGCTCAGCTACGAGTTGGCCAAGGGCGTCAAGGAGGCCAAGGCCAAGCCGTTCAAGTTCCAGGTCGACAACACCCGCAGCGCTGTCGACGCCACCGACGTCCGGGTCACCGTCGAGACCAGTGGCCTCAAGGACCGCAAGGTCGGCGTCGTCGTCCCCGACGGCTGCGAGGTCGAGGGCACCACGTTCAGCTGCCTGCTCGGCGACCTGGCCGGCGGCACCACCGAGGACTTCGGCATCCCGCTCTTCTCCACCGGCGGGCGCGGCGACGCCGGCACGCTCGTCGTCACCATCAGCTCGGCCACCGCCGACCCGGATCTCGATGACAACACGGTCGAGCACGACATCACCGTCGCCAAGCCCGGCTACGACCTCACCACCTGGGTGCAGGACGTGTACGCCGACGTGGCGGTCGACGGCGACGAGGCCGGCGAGTCGGGTCTCACCCCGGTCAAGCCGGGTGACACCGCGCCGCTGGACTGGGCGGTGTACAACGACGGCAGCCGCCGGGCGACCGGCATCGCGTACGGCATCACGCTGCCGGCCGGCGTCACCTTCGCCGAGCTGCCCGAGGGCTGCGTCACGCAGGAGCTGGGCGGCCTCGCCCAGGCGTACTGCGAGGACGCCGGCGCGATCCTCAAGCCCGGGCAGTTCTACGCGGCCGACGTGCGGGTCAAGGTCGGCGCGGGCGTGACCGAGGCGGTGCTCCGCCCCGGCTTCCTCTTCGCCGCCGGCTTGGACGGAGCCGAGGGGCAGCCGGAGGAGCAGCCGCAGTCCGCCACCGCCGCCCAGCGCAAGACCTTCACCGAGGTCGACGAGGTCGACAACACCGCGCAGTTCGACGTCTTCGTCCAACTGGGCACTCAGCCGACCCCGACCCCGACCGGGCAGCCGACCGCGACCCCGACGGCCGCGCCGACCACGACCCCGGGCACCGGCGGTGACGGTGGTGGCGGTGGCCTGCCGGTTACCGGCGTGCAGGCCGGGCTCATCGGTGGCATCGGCGCGGCCGTGCTGCTGGCCGGTGGCGCGCTGCTGCTGCTCAGCCGCCGGCGCAAGGTGGTCCTGGTGACCCCCGGCGACGAGACGTCGACCGACTGACGGCACGACGCGAAAGGGCGGGATGGGCGACCATCCCGCCCTTTCGCGTACCCA
>NZ_JAMOKF010000104.1 GCF_023656545.1 Micromonospora phytophila
CCGCCCACCGGTCGGTCGTCCCACGTCGGACCGGTGTCGACCCCGCCCTGCCCGGGGCCGGCCGAGCCGGTCGGCGGCGGGCCGGCCAGCTCCTCGGCGGCCAGCTCGTTGAGGCGGGCGCAGAGCCGCTCGGCGGAGCGCCGCGAGTTGGTGAAGACGATGGTCGAGCGGTGCGCCCGGATCAGCGAGAAGACCCGCTCCTCCACCGCCGGCCAGATCGACGCCCGGCGCGGGCCGGGCCCGCCGAGGTCGTCCTCTGGTGGCTCCTGCTCGTCGAGGCGGGTCATGTCCTCCACCGGGACCTGGACGCTTACCTCGATCGTCTTGGCGGTCCGCGGCGCCACCACGTCGACCGGCCGGGCGCCGCCGAGGAAACGGGCGCACCCGTCGACCGGCCGGACCGTGGCGGAGAGGCCGATCCGCTGCGCCGGGCGGGGCAGCAACTCGTCGAGGCGTTCCAGGGAGAGCGCGAGGTGGGCGCCGCGCTTGGTGCCCGCCACGGCGTGCACCTCGTCGACGATCACCGTCTCCACGCCGCGCAGGGAGTCGCGGGCGGCCGAGGTGAGCAGCAGGAACAGCGACTCGGGCGTGGTGATGAGGATGTCCGGCGGGGTGCGGGCGAAGGCGCGCCGCTCGTCGGCGGGGGTGTCGCCGGTGCGCATGCCGACGGTGATCTCCGGCGGCGCGATCCCGAGCCGGGTGGCCGCCTGCCGGATGCCCGCCAGCGGAGCCCGCAGGTTGCGTTCGACGTCGACCGCGAGAGCTTTGAGCGGGCTGACGTAGAGCACCCGGCACCGGTGCCGCGGGTCGGTCGGGGCCGGCTCGCGGGCCAGCCGGTCCAGCGACCAGAGGAACGCGGCGAGCGTCTTGCCCGAACCGGTGGGCGCCACGACCAGGGCGTTGCGCCCCGCCGCGACCGAGGCCCACGCACCGGTCTGGGCGGCGGTGGGCGCGGCGAAGGCGGCGGCGAACCACTCCCGGGTGGCCACGCCGAAACCCGCCATCGCTTTCGTCACGTCACCCATCCTGCCTCGGCGGTGTGACAATCCGCCCCGGCCGGACGCTGATTCTGTCCAGGTCCGGCTCTTACGCGACGGATGCGGTGATGAGCGCGTTAAGTCTCACTTAACTGCTTGCTTGTGCCACACAACATAAAGTAACTTCACTCGCAACGCGAAGCCGGGGTGGAGGGGATCGGATGCCTGTCGAGCAGCGGAGCTTCGAGCCCGGCACCGACGTGCTCATCCGCAAGGTCGACAGTCATCTCGCCGCCGTCCGTGCCGGCCTCGGCGGCCCGGAGCTGGAGCTCGCCGAGCGCCTCGCCCTGGCCCTGCGGGAACTCGTCGTCTCCACCGCCCAGGCCAGCGCCGCCGACCGGGGCCAGGTCCGCGCCGCGGTGCACTACTTCGTGCTGCGCCGCGAGAGCCGGGGGCGGCTGCTGTCGGTGCGCTCCCTCGCCGCGGCCCAGCGGGTGGTCAACAAGGTCGTGCTCCAGCTCGGCCGCCCCGACCTGCTCGTCGAGTCCCGCCGGGACCTCCCCGCCCGGGAGCCCGACCTCCCCGCTGCCGACGTCGCCGTCCACTGACCCTGCCCGCGAATTCCGGCAAAACCGGCCCGGCGGGCGACGAACTGGCGTCTGATCGCTCCTAGGCGCCGTCCCACCTCGAGGCGCGGCGCCGCTGCCACCTCGACCGGGAGCGCGGGTGCTCGTACTGCTGATCCTCCACCTCTTGGCGGCCCTCGTCGCGCCGCTGCTGGTCCGGTGGTGGGGCCCGCGCGCCTGCTACCCCTTGGCGCTCGCGCCGGCCGCCGCCTTCGGCTGGGCGCTGGCCCGGACGCCGGCGGTGGACGACGGCGGCGCGGTGGTCGAGACGTACCCGTGGATCGGGCAGCTCGGGCTCGAGCTGGCGCTGCGGCTGACCACCCTGTCCTGGCTGATGACCCTGCTGGTCGGTGGGGTCGGCGCGCTGGTGCTGGTCTACAGCGCCCACTACTTCCGCCGCGAATCGCGCGGGGTGGCCCGGTTCGCGGCGGTCCTGGTGGCGTTCGCGGGGGCGATGCTCGGTCTGGTCCTCGCCGACGACCTGCTGCTGATCTACGTCTGCTGGGAACTCACCACGATCTTCTCGTACCTGCTGATCGGGCACAGCACCGAGCGGCGCTCCAGCCGGTGGGCCGCCGCCCAGGCGTTGACCGTGACCACGTTCGGCGGACTGGCCATGCTGGTCGGGTTCCTGATGCTCGGCGGGCACGCGGGCAGCTACCGCTGGTCGGCGATCACCGCCGCCGAGCTGCCGGGTGGGGCGTACCTGGTGACGGCGGTGGTGCTGATCCTGGTCGGGGCGTTGTCGAAGTCGGCGCTGCTGCCGTTCAACTCCTGGCTGCCGGTGGCGATGGCGGCGCCCACGCCGGTGAGCGCGTACCTGCACGCGGCCGCGATGGTGAAGGCCGGCGTCTACCTGATCGGCCTGCTCGCGCCGGTGCTGGCGACCGTCGGCCCGTGGCGGCCGGTGGTGGTGGTCACCGGCCTGGCCACCATGCTGCTCGGCGGCTGGGCGGCGTTGCGGCAGACCGATCTGAAACTGCTGCTGGCGTACGGCACGGTCAGCCAGCTCGGCCTGCTGGTGGTGGTGGTCGGGGCGGGCACCCCGGACGCCGCGCTGGCCGGCGCGGCGATGCTGCTGGCGCACGCCCTGTTCAAGGCCGCGCTCTTCCTCGTCGTGGGGATCATCGACCACGGCGCCGGCACCCGGGACCTGCGGGAGCTGTCCGGGCTGGGCCGGCGCGCGCCGCTGCTGGCGGCGGTCGCGCTGCTCGCCGCGGCGTCGATGGCGGGGCTGCCGCCGCTGGTCGGCTTCGTCGCCAAGGAGGCGGTCCTGGCCGCGTTCACCGACCAGCCGGTGGTCCTCGCCGTGCTGGTGGCCGGCACCGCGCTGACCGTCGCCTACAGCGCCCGGTTCTGCTGGGGCGCGTTCGCCACCCGGGCGGGCGTGGAGCCGACCACGGTGGGGCGGATCGCCGCGCCGATGCTCGTCCCGCCGGCCCTGCTGGCCGGCGTCGGGCTGGTCGCCGGGCCGGCCGCCGGGATCCTGGACGGCCTGTTCCGCCCGTACGCCGAACTCTTCGGCGAGGTCGGCAAGGACCTGGCGCTCTGGCACGGCCTCACCCCGGCGCTGGGCCTCTCCGCGCTCGCGGTGGCCGGCGGCGCGGCGGTGCACGCGCTGCGCGGCCCCCTCACCCCGGTGCTGGCCCGGCTGCGATCGCCGGTGAGCGGCAACCAGGGGTACGAGTGGGTGACCCGCCGCTTCGACCGGCTCGCCATCGAGGTCACCGGTGCCACCCAGCGGGGTTCGCTGCCGCAGTACCTGGGCACCATCCTGCTCGCGCTGGTGGTGGTGTCCGGCGGGGCGATGCTGGCCGCCCGCCCCTGGCGGCACCGGATCGCCCTGTGGGACACCCCGTTGCAGGTCGTGGTGGTGGCGGTGATCGCCGTTGCGGCGGTGCTCGCGGTGGGTGCCCGCCGGCGGCTGACCGCGATGCTGCTGGTGGGGATGACCGGCTACGGCTCGGCGATGCTCTTCGTGCTCTACGGCGCGCCCGACCTGGCGTTGACCCAGTTCCTCGTCGAGACGGCCACCATCGCGGTCTTCGTGCTGGTGCTGCGCCGGCTGCCCGAGCGGTTCTCGGCCCGACCGCTGCGGCGCAGCCGGTGGGTGCGCCGGGCGATCGGGGTGAGCGTCGGCGCCGTCACGGCCGGCCTGGCCCTGGCCGCGGCGGGGGCCCGGCGGGACCCCACCATCTCCGACGCCTTCCCGCAACTCGCGGTCTCCGAGGGGTACGGGCGCAACGTGGTCAACGTGACCCTGGTCGACATCCGGGCCTGGGACACGATGGGGGAGCTGGCGGTGCTGGTGGTGGCCGCGACCGGGGTGGCCAGTCTGGTCTTCGAGCGGTCCCGTACCGGCCCGCGTCCCCAGCGTCCGGAGCCGCCCACCCGCGCGCAGCGGCCCGGCCGGCCGGTCTGGCTGCGTGGTGGCGCCACCCTGCACGAGCGGCACCGCTCGATCGTCCTGGAGGTGGTCACCCGGCTGATCTTCCACACCGTCATCGTCGTCTCGCTCTTCCTGCTCTTCTCCGGGCACAACGCGCCGGGCGGGGGTTTCGCCGGCGGCCTGGTGGCGAGCCTGGGGTTGGCCGTGCGCTACCTGGCCGGCGGCCGGTACGAGCTGGCCGAGGCCGCCCCGATCGGCGCCGGCACGGTGCTCGGCGCCGGCCTCGCCGTCTCGGTCGGCACCGGGGTGGTCGCCCTGCTCGCCGGCGGCTCCGTGCTGCAGAGCGCCCGGATCGACCTGTCGCTACCGGTGCTCGGCGAGTTCTACCTGGTCACCTCCCTCTTCTTCGACATCGGCGTCTACCTGGTCGTGGTCGGGCTGGTGCTGGACATCCTGCGCAGCCTCGGCACCGAGGTGGACCGGCACATCGAAGCGGCCGGCCGCTCCGGCGGCGGCCTGGTCGTCGACAAGAGAGGTTCGCCGTGACCGGGGGCGGGGCGGGACCGACCCTGGTGCTGGTGGTCGCCGTCGGGGTGCTCGTCGCCAGCGGGGTGTCCCTGCTGCTGGAACGCAGCCTGACCCGGATCCTGCTCGGCGTCATCCTGCTCAGCAACGGCGTCAACCTGCTCATCCTGCTCAGCGGCCGGTCCGGGGCGGCCCCGGTGGTGGGCGCCGCGCCGGGCGGCACGTTGAGCGACGCGCTGCCGCAGGCCATGGTGCTCACCGCCATCGTGATCACCTTCGGGTTTACCGCGTTCCTGCTGGCGGTCAGCTACCGCAGCTGGTACCTGACCGGCGACGACGAGGTGCCCGACGACATCGAGGACCGGCAGATCGTGCGGCAGGCCGAGCGCAACGAGGTGACCACCGCCGACCTGGGCGGCGAGGGCCCGGACGCCGACCCGGAGCAGGTCGACCCGGAGCCGCCGCGCCGCCGGCCGCGGCGTGGGGACGGCCCCGGATGACCCGGTCCGCCGGGGCGCGGCGGGCCGCCCGGTGAGCGCACTGGTGCCGCTGCCGGTGGTGGTGCCGCTGCTGGGCGCGGCGCTGACCCTGCTGCTGTCCAACCGGCCCTGGCTGCAACGCAGCGTCAGCGTGGCCTGTCTCTGCACCACCCTGGCGGTGGCGGTGGCGCTGCTGGTGCAGGCGTACCGGCACGGGCCGGTGGTGGTGCAGGTCGGCGGGTGGCCGGCGCCGGTGGGCATCGTGCTGGTCGCCGACCAGTTGGCCGCGCTGATGCTGGTGGTCTCCTCGGCGGTCACCCTCTGCGTGCTGCTCTACTCCGTGGGCCAGGGCCAGGGGGAGACCCGCGAGACCGCGCCGCTGACCATCTACCACCCCACCTACCTGGTGCTGACCGCCGGCGTGACGAACGCGTTCCTCGCCGGTGACCTGTTCAACCTCTACGTCGGCTTCGAGATCCTGCTGGCGGCGAGCTTCGTGCTGATCACCCTCGGCGGCACCGAGACCCGGATCCGCACCGGCTCGACGTACGTGGTGGTCAGCATCCTGTCGTCGATGATCTTCCTGGCCGCGGTGGGCCTGGTGTACGCGGCCACCGGCACGCTGAACCTGGCGCAGCTCGCCCAGCGGCTGGACGGGCTGCCGGACGGCGTACGGCTGAGCCTGCAACTGATGCTGCTGCTCGCCTTCGGGGTCAAGGCGGCGGTCTTCCCGCTCTCGGCGTGGCTGCCCGACAGCTACCCGACCGCGCCGGCCCCGGTGACCGCGGTCTTCGCCGGCCTGCTCACCAAGGTCGGTGTCTACGCGATCATCCGGATCGAGACGCTGCTCTTCCCCGGCGGGCAGGTCGCCGGCCTGCTGATGGTGGTGGCCGGGCTGACGATGGTGATCGGCATCCTCGGCGCGGTGGCCCAGTCGGACATGAAGCGGCTCTTCTCGTTCACCCTGGTCAGCCACATCGGCTACATGATCTTCGGCGTGGCGTTGAGCACCGTCGCCGGGCTCTCCGGAGCGATCTTCTACGTGGTGCACCACATCACCATCCAGACCACGCTCTTCCTGGTGGCCGGCCTGGTGGAGGAGCGCGCGGGCAGCACGGACCTGCGCCGCCTCGGCGGGCTGGCCCAGGTGGCGCCGCTGCTCGGGGTGCTCTTCTTCGTGCCCGCGATGAACCTGGCGGGGGTGCCACCGTTCTCCGGGTTCCTCGGCAAGCTGGGCCTGCTCCAGGCCGGGGTGGCGGCCGGCGGACCGCTGCCCGGGGTGCTCGTCGCGGCCGGGGCGGCGACCAGCCTGCTCACCCTCTACGTGGCCTCCCGGGTGTGGAACATCGCCTTCTGGCGGGCCCCGCGGCTGGCCACCGCCCAGCCGGCCGTACGCCTGCCGGCGCTGATGGTCGGCGCGACGGTCGCCCTGGTCGTCTTCGGGCTGGTGCTGACCGTGGCCGCCGGGCCGCTCTTCGACGTCACCGCCGACGCCGCCGCGGACCTGCGCCAGCGGACCCCCTACGTGCGGGCCGTGCTGCCGGACGACGCGCCGTGACCGGGGACCCGGTGACCCCGGAACCCGCCCGGTCGCGCCGACGGGCCGGCCGGTGGCGCGACCAGTTGAGGGCCCTGGCCTGGCTGGTGCTGATCTGGAACCTGCTCTGGGGGGACTTCTCCTGGGGCAACCTGGTGGGCGGCGTGCTCGTCGGCGGGGCCGTGCTGCTGTTCTTCCCGCTCCCGCCGGTGACCTTCGCCGGCCGGCTGCGGCCCCGGGCGCTGCTGGTCTTCGCGCTCCGGTTCGCCGGTGAGCTGGCCAGCGCCAGCGCGAACGTCGCCCGGATCGCGGTGCGGCCCGGCTACCGGCCCCGGGGCGCGATCGTCGCGGTGCGGCTGCGAGTACGCACCGACCTGAACCTGGCGCTCACCGCCGAGGCGATCTCGCTGGTGCCGGGCACGCTGATCATCGAGGTGGACCGGGACGCCGGCGTCCTCCACGTGCACGTGCTCGACGTGCGCGGCCCGGAGGACCTGGCCGACAGCCGGGACCGGATCCTCGCCGTCGAGCGTCGCATCGTCCGGGCGGTGGGTTCCGCCGTCGAGCTGCGCCGGGTGCAGACCGATTCCGTCGAGAGGAGACCCGCACCGTGACCACGTTCCTCGCCGTCGTCCTCGCCGGCCTGTTCTCGGTGACCGCGCTGCTCGCGCTGATCCGGCTCTACCGCGGCCCGTCGCTGCTCGACCGGGTGGTCGCCGCCGACATGCTGCTGGCCACCATGATCGGTGCGGTGGGGGCGGAGGCCGCGGTGAACCGGCACGCCACCACCCTGCCGGTGCTGGTGGTGCTCTCCCTGCTCGGGTTCGTCGGCTCGGTGTCGTTGGTCCGCTTCGCCGTCCGCGAGGAGACCTGAGGTGGCCGGTACGCTCGCCGACTGGCTCGCCGCCGCCTGCCTGCTGGCCGGCGCCCTGCTGAGCCTGGCCGCCGGCATCGGGGTGCTGCGTTTCCCGGACACGCTGGCCCGGATGCACGCCGCGACCAAGCCGCAGGTGCTCGGGGTGCTGCTCCTGCTGCTGGGGGTGGCGCTGCGGCTGCGGACGCCCTCGGATCTGGGGATGATCGCGCTGGTCGGGGTCTTCCAGCTGGCCACCGCCCCGGTGGCCGCGCAGATGATCGGCCGGGCCGTGTACCGCTCCGGTCGGGTGGATCCGGACCTGCTCGACGTCGACGATCTCACCGAACGCTGACCCCGCCGGGCGCGCCGGGAGCTACTGGGCCCCGCCGCGCCGGGGGCCGTGCCGTGCCGGGGGCCGCGCCGCGCCGGGCGTCCCAATTCGGGGAATGCGGCGATTCTGAGTCTTGCGTATTGCCGGGGGGCACGTCCCGCTGCACGCTTTCGCAGTGATGACCGTCGATCTACGGTCGTCCGCCCGGTCACCGCCCACCCGGCGGGACCGGACCCACCCCCACCCCGGAGGACCCATGAGATCCCGTACCCCCCGCTCCGCCTGGCTGGCCGCACTGGCCGTGGCGGCTGCGACGGTCGTGACCGCCTCCTCGGCGACCGCCGCCCCCACGGCCGGAGTCCGCGCGGCCACGCCCACCGCCGCCGCCCCCACGGCGCTCGCCGCGGCCCCGGACATCCCGCTGGCCAACGTCAAGGCGCACCTGACCCAGTTCCAGTCCATCGCCACCGCCAACGGCGGCAACCGGGCGCACGGCCGCCCCGGCTACCTCGCCTCGGTCAACTACGTGAAGGGCCAGCTCGACGCGGCCGGCTTCACCACCACCGTGCAGTCGTTCACCTACAACGGCGCCACCGGCTACAACCTGATCGCCGACTGGCCCGGCGGCGACCCGAACGCGGTGGTGATGAGCGGAGCGCACCTCGACAGCGTCTCCGCCGGCCCCGGCATCAACGACAACGGCTCCGGTTCGGCGGCGATCCTGGAGGTGGCGCTCGCCGTGGCCCGCAGCGGCTTCACGCCCACCAGGCACCTGCGGTTCGCCTGGTGGGGCGCGGAGGAACTGGGCCTGCGCGGCTCCCAGCACTACGTGAACAACCTGCCGTCGACCGAGCGCGCAAAGATCAAGCAGTACCTGAACTTCGACATGGTCGGCTCCCCCAACGCCGGCTACTTCGTCTACGACGGGGACAACTCCGACGGGGTGGGCTCCGGCCCCGGCCCGGCCGGCTCGGCGCAGATCGAGCAGACCATCCAGGCGTACTTCACCTCGATCGGCGTGCCGACCCGGGGCACCGACTTCGACGGCCGCAGCGACTACGGGCCGTTCATCAACGTCGGCATACCCGCCGGCGGCACCTTCACCGGCGCCGAGGGCACCAAGACCAGCGCCCAGGCGTCCCTGTGGGGCGGCACCGCCGGGCAGGCGTTCGACCCCTGCTACCACCGCTCCTGCGACACCTCCGCCAACATCAACGACACCGCGCTGGACCGCAACGCCGACGCGATCGCGTACACGGTCTGGACGCTCGCCGGGGCCGGCACCCCGCCGGGCACCACGGTCTACAGCGACACCTTCGAGACCGCGACCGGCTGGACGGCCAACCCGTCCGGCACCGACACCGCCACCCTCGGACGGTGGGAGCGCGGTGACCCCGCCGCCACCAGCTCCGGCGTGGCAACCCAGCTCGGCACCACCGTCAGCGGCAGCTTCGACCTGGTCACCGGGGCGCTGGCCGGCAGCAGCGCCGGGGCGTACGACCTCGACGGCGGGGTGAGCACGATCCAGTCCCCGGCGATCACGCTGCCGTCGACCGGGACGCTGAACCTCTCCTTCTCCTGGTACCTGGCCCACCTGAACAACGCCAGCAGCGCCGACTACCTGCGCGTGCGGGTGGTCGGGAGCAGCACCGTCACGGCGCTGAACGCGACCGGGGCGGCGAGCAACCGGGCGGCGGCGTGGCAGACCGCCGGCGCGGACATCTCGGCCCTGCGGGGACAGACGGTACGGATCGTCGTGGACGCGGCCGACGCCAGCGGCGCCAGCCTGGTCGAGGCGGCCGTCGACGACGTCCGGATCACCCAGAGCTGACCGGTCGGGCCCCCTGTCGCCGCCTGAACCGGACGGCAGGGGGCCTTCGGCCCACTCTCAGCGGGCATCCAGCGGACACGGATAAAATGGCGGCATGATCGACTCTTCTGCCCAGGAGGGCAGCAGTAGCCAGCCGGGTCGTGCCCGGCACTCCTCGACCGCGACGTCCCCGGGAGCCCTGAAACTCCCGTGTTGATCGTCGTTGGTCTCCTTCTCATCATCGTGCTCACCGCCGCCACCGGTTACTTCGTGGCCCAGGAGTTCGGTTACGTCGCCGTGGACCGGGGCAGGCTCAAGCAGCTCGCCGACGACGGCGACAAGGCCGCCGCCCGGGCCCTGGAGGTCGCCGGCCGGCTCTCGTTCATGCTCTCCGGCGCTCAGCTCGGCATCACCGTCACCGCGCTGCTGGTCGGCTACGTCGCCGAGCCGTTCCTCGGTGCCGGGCTGGCCGAACTGCTCGGCGGGGCCGGCGTCTCCACCGCGGTCAGTCTGCCGCTCTCCGTGGTACTGGCCCTGCTCATCGCCACCGTGGTGCAGATGGTCCTGGGCGAGCTGGCGCCGAAGAACCTCGCCATCGCCCGCGCCGAACGCCTCGCCCGGGCGCTGAGCCGCTCCACCCTGATGTACCTGAAGATCGCCGGGCCGGTGATCATGCTCTTCGACCGCGCCGCGGTGCGGCTGCTGCGCCGCATCGGCATCGAGCCGATCGAGGAGCTGCCCAGCGGCGCCACCCCGGAGGACCTGGAACAGATCATCGCCGAGTCCCGCGAGGAGGGGCACCTCACCGCCGAGATGTCGACCCTGCTGGACCGGGGGCTCGACTTCCGCGAGCTGACCGCCGGTGAGGCCATGGTGCCCCGGGTCGACGTGCACACCGTACGGGCGCACGAGCCGGTCAGCCGGGTGGTCGAGCTGCTCGACACCGGCAAGTCCCGCTTTCCGGTGCGCGGCGCCGAGGGCGTGGACGACCTGGTCGGTGTCATCGGCATCGCCGACGTGCTCGGGGTGCCCCCGCAGCAGCGCGCCACCACCCCGGTCAGCGCGGTGGCCGTACCCCCGCTGCTGGTGCCGGAGACCCTGCCGCTGCCGACGGTGCTGGACCGGCTCCGGTCCGGACACCGGCAGCTGGCCTGCGTGGTCGACGAGTACGGCGGCTTCGCCGGCGTGATCACGCTGGAGGACATCGCCGAGGAGCTGGTCGGCCCGATCCGCGACGAGGACGACCCGCCGGAGCGGGCCCCGGCCCGGCAGGAGGACGGCTCGTGGGTGGTGCCGGCCCGCTGGCGGATCGACGAGGTCGCCGACAGCACCGGCATCTCGCTGCCCGAGGGCCCCGAGTACGACACCCTCTCCGGGCTGGTCATGCGGGAGCTGGGCCGGGTCCCCGAGGTCGGTGACCGGCTGGCGATCAGCCTGCCGGCCGACGGCGAGGACGGCGGCGCGGAGCCGCGCGCCCTGGTCGAGGTGCTCGCGGTCGACCGGCACGTCGCCGACTCGGTCCGGCTGCGGATCGCCCAGCCGGGGGAGGTGTCGGCGTGAGCCCCGGAGTCGCCCTCTTCACCTCGGTGATCCTGCTGGCGCTGAACGGCTTCTTCGTGGCCGCCGAGTTCGCCCTGCTGGCCAGCAAGCGGTACCGGCTGGAGCAGGCGGCCGCCGGCGGTGGCCGGGCCGCCCGGGCGGCGCTGGACGGCGTGCGGGAACTCTCGCTCATGCTCGCCGGCGCGCAGCTCGGCATCACCCTCTGCACGCTGGGCCTGGGCGCGCTCGCCGAGCCGGCGATCGAGCACCTGCTCAGCCCGCTGCTGCACGGGGTCGGGCTGCCCGACGCGGCGAGTCACGCGATCGCGCTGATCTTCGCGCTCAGCGTGGTCACCTTCCTGCACCTGGTGGTCGGCGAGATGGCGCCGAAGTCGTGGGCGATCACCGACGCCGAGCGTTCGGCGACGCTGCTGGCGCTGCCGTTCCGCGCCTTCGCGCGGGTTTCCCGGCCGGTGCTGTCGGTGCTCAACGCGCTGGCCAACGCGATCCTGCGGCTGGTCAAGGTCAACCCGCAGGACCAGTTGGCCCAGGTGCACGGCCCGGACGAGCTGCGCATCCTGCTGGAGCAGTCCCGGGAGCACGGGCTGCTCGGTGCCGAGCAGCACCAGTTGCTGACCAGCATGCTGGAGTTGCAGGGCACCACGGTGGCCCAGGTGATGGAGCCGTTCAACCGGATGGTGACCGTTCGCCGGGACGACGACGCCGGCCGGATCGAGCAGGTCAGCCGGGACAGCGGCCGCTCGCGCCTGGCCGTGCTGGACCCGGCGGGGAACGTGTGCGGCCTGGTCCACGTGCGGGAGGCGGTGCGCGCCATGGCCACCCGGCCCACGGCCACCGCGGCAGAGCTGATGAGCGCCGCCTTCACGCTGCCCGCCGCCGCGTCGGTGACCGACGCGGTGGCGGCGATGCGGGCCCGGCAGTCCCAGCTCGCCCTGGTGCGCAACGGCGGCGGACCGGCCCGCCCGATCGGGTTCGTCGCACTCGAGGACCTGCTGGAGGAGGTCATCGGCGAGTTCGACGACGAGACCGACCCGGTGCCGCGCGGGCGGCGGCTGAGGTGAGCCGGTCGGCCGGCCGGGCGGTCTTCGCCGAAGCCGGGACGGCCGCCCCGGAGGTCCGCGAGGATCGAGGGGTGCGGCTGACGGGGGTGTCACCCGAGTCGGGCTGGACGGGCCTGACGGTGCACACCGCCCTGGCCAACGCGAGCACCCGGCCCGGGCTGCGACTGCCCGGGCGGGTGACGGTCACCGCCGGCTCGACCGACGTACCGGTCCAGCACGTCCGGCTGGGCCTGGTCACCACGGCCGAGCCGGACGACCCGGAGGCGCCCCGCCGGCTGGTGCAGTTCCACCAGGCGGCGGTGGCCGGGGCCTTCGTGCTGCGGGCCGGGCGGGCCCGGTCGATCCCGTTCGAGTTGCCGCTGCCCTGGGAGACCCCGGTGACGATCTTCGGCGGGGTGCCCCTGCTCAGCCTGCGGATGGGCCTGCGTACCGAGGTGGCGATCGAGCCGCGGTTGGACCAGGGCGCGATGGTGCCGGTCTTCGTGCATCCGCTGCCCACCCAGGCGCACATCCTCGCCGCCCTGGACACCCTGGGTTTCCGGATGCGCCAGGCCGGGCTGGTCGACGCCCGGCTGCCCGGGGTGGAGCAGACGCTGCCGCTGCACCAGCGGCTGGGTTTCTGGGCGGCGCCGCTCTACGCCGGGCCGATCACCGAGCTGGAGCTGATCTTCGTGGCCAACTCGGCCGGCCTGGAGGTCATCCTCTGGATGGACCGGCGGCTGGCGCTGGCCGGGATCACCCACCAGAGCATCAGCCGGTTCCGGGTCTGGCACGCCGGCGCCGACCGGCGCGACTGGCTCGCCACGGTGGACGGCTGGCTGCGCCAGGCGATCAACCGGCACGCCGCGGCCGCCGCCCACGCCGACTGGTCCGCGACCATCAGCGAGTCCGCCCACGTCAGCCGCCACCCCGACGAGCCGATCCACCCCGGCTACGGCCTCGGTGGCACGGCCGGCGGCGCGGGCGTCGGCGGCGGAGGCGGCGACGGCACCTGACCCCACCCCACCCCCCACGCCCCCCGCCTCGTCGATCATGGAGTTGTGGTGGGGGAAAGGATGCCTTCCGCCCCTTTTGCGGGGCACCACAACTCCATGATCGGCCCCAGTGGGACGGGGGTCAGACAGTGGCGGTGGCGAGTTTGAGGCTGAAGGTGAGGAAGAGGGCGGCGACGCCGGTGGTCGCGCCCGCGGCCAGCCGGCGGCGCTGGCGGAACTGGGCCGCCAGGTAGGTGCCGGCGAAGATCAGCGCGGTCAGGTAGAGGGCGCTGGTGACCTGGGCGATCAGCCCGAGCAGCAGGAACGACAGCGCCGGCCAGGCGTAGCCCGGGTCGACGAACTGGATGAAGAACGAGATGAAGAAGAGGATCGCCTTCGGGTTGAGCAGGCTGATCACCAGCGCCTTGCGGAACGGGCTGCGCATCGCCGCCGGCTCCGCGGCGTCGATCAGCCGCGGCGTGGTCGGGTCGTTGCGGTCCCGCCAGCGCCGCCAGCCGCCGCGCAGCATGGTCAACCCCACGTAGCCGAGGTACGCGGCACCGGCGTACTTGACCACCAGGAAGAGCGGGGGGTACGCCTTGAGCAGGGACGCCACCCCGGCGGCGGAGAGGAACATCAGCACTCCGTCGCCCACGAACACCCCGCCCGCGGCCCGGTAGCCGGCACCCACGCCCCGCCGCGCGGCGGTGGAGAGCACGAAGAGCGAGTTGGGCCCGGGCAACAGGATGATCGCCACGGTGCCCAGCACGTACGTCCAGATGTCGGTGATGCCCAGCACGTCCGACATCATCGCGCCGCCGGTACCGCCGGGCGAAGCCTTTCCCGGAGCCTGACCTGTGCGTTCGGCCACTCGTCGACGGTCATCGAATACTGCACGGTGTCGCGCCACGAGCCGTCGGCGCGTTGCTTGTGCATCCGCAGCACCCCTTCCCGGGTCGCCCCGAGCCGCTCGATCGCCCGCTGCGAGCGCTCGTTGCGGATGTCGGTGTGCCAGACCACCCGGACCGCGCCCAGCTCCTCGAAGGCCCGGGTGAGCAGCAGCAGCTTCGCCTCGGTGTTGATCCCGCTGCGCCACCACGGCCGGCCGAGGAAGGTGTAGCCGATGGCCACCGACCGCCGCTCCGGGTCGATCTCGTAGAAGGAGGTGCTGCCGACCACCGCGCCGGTCGCCGCGCAGCGCTGCACCCACGGCACCCGCTCACCCCGGTGCCGCGCGGCCAGGTGCGCGGCGATGACCTGCCCCATCTCCGTCGCGTCGGCCGGTCGCACGCCGCCGAGGTGCCGCCAGACCTCCGGGTCGTCGGTGGCCGCGTACAGCTCGTCGGCGTGTGCCGGGTCGAGCGGCTCCAGCAGCACGTGCCCGCCGCGCAGGACCGCCGGCTCGTGCCAGGGCGAGCGGGCCACCCGCAGGTACGCCGGCACGGGCGCGGTCACGCCGGCGTCCGGCTCGGGCAGCCCGGCGGTGAGCCGCAGCGGCAGCACCCCGGCCCAGTGCGGCAGGTGCAGGTCCGCCTCGTCGTCGCGGACGCCGCCGGTGCGGGCGCGGACCGACACCTCGCGCAGTGGCAGCGCCAGCACGGCGGTCTCGGCCAGCTCCTTGCGGCTCGGCGGGCGGGTGTCGGCGCTGCGGCCGGCGCCTACCTTCTCCACCAGGGCGGTCATCGCCGCGGCCTTCTCCCGCTCGTCGGTGACCAGGTGCGCGGTGCCGTGCGCGACCACCGACCGGTAGTTGGCGCTGTGGTGGAACTGCGAGCGGGCGTAGATCAGCCCGTCGAGCAGGGTGACCGCCACGCAGACCGGCAGCCCGTCGCCCCGGGCGGCGAGCAGCGGCCGGCCGCCGGTGGAGCCGTGCAGGTAGAGGGTGTCGCCGACGCGTACGTGCAGGGTGGGCAGCACCCGCGGCTCCCCGTCGACGGTGAACCCGAGCGCGCAGTGGTACGCCTCGTCCAGCACCGCGTGGGCGGCGTCGGCGTCGTAGCTCATCCGTTCCCGGGTGCGGGTGGCGGTGGTCCGGTGCGTGGGTGGGTACATGCTCCCGCCTTTGTTCTAGTACAATCCCTGATTTGTGTCAGCACGCTATCAGGTCGTCGGGACGACGGCCGTCGAGATTTCGGCCAGCATCGAGTCGGGCGTCCGCGCCGGGGCGCTGCCGCCCGGGGCCGCGCTCCCGGCGGTCCGGGCGCTCGCTGGCGAGCTCGCGGTCAGCCCGGCCACCGTCGCCCGCGCCTACCAGGAGCTGCGCCAGCGGGGCCTGATCGTCACCGCCGGCCGGCAGGGCACCCGGGTCCGTCCCCGCCCGCCGGTGGCG
>NZ_JAMOKF010000105.1 GCF_023656545.1 Micromonospora phytophila
CGGGCCGTCGGGGCGCGAGCGGTGCGACCACGTCGGCGGGGGCGGCGAGCTTCGGCTCGTCCAGCACCTCCTCGGCGATGCGGCGCACCTGCCAGCCGATCTCGTCGTACCGGGCGAGCAGTTCCTCGCCGGCGGCGACGCCGGCCGCCACCAGCAGCCGCGCGGTGGCGGCGACCGGATCCCGGTCGACGTCCGCGGCGATCTCCCCGGTGCTCCGGTACGCGGTCTCGGCGTCCGCGCCGGCGTGTCCCATCAGCCGTACCGTGGACAGGTGCAGCACGGCCGGGCGCCGGTGCCGGCGCACCCAGGCCGCGGCCTCCACCGCCACCTCGTACGTCCGGACGAGGTCGGCGCCGTCGGCGGCGAAGTAGCGGAGTCCCGGCTTGGACCGCAGCGTGGTCTCCACCCATCCCCTGGGTGAGCGGACGCTGATGCCGAGGCCGTTGTCCTCGCAGACGAAGAGCACCGGGATGCGCAGGCCCGTGTGGTCGTACCAGCCGGCGGTGTTGAACGCGGCGGTGGCGCTGGCGTGGTTGACCGACGCGTCGCCGAAGGAGCAGACCACGATCGCGTCCGGCGGCCAGGGCGCGTGGGCCGCTCCCCCGCCGCTGCCGACCCGCACCCCACCCCCGGTACGCCGACCGGCCGTCTCCAGCCGGCGCAGCCGCTCCACCGCCAGTCCCATCCCGACGGCGCGGGGCAGGTGCGAGGCGATGGTGGAGGTGGTCGGGACGACGGCGAGGTCGGCCCGGCCGAAGACCTTGTGCCGCCCGCCGGCGATCGGCTCCCGGGTGGAGGCGACCATCCCGCGCAGCACGTCCCGGGCCGCCTCGGCGTACCCCCGGGCGAACGGCCGCTCCCCGACGGGGCCGGCTCGGCCGGTCTCCTCGCCGGGTCCGATCTCCTCGCCGGGCGCGGAAGCGTCGGCCGACCCGGAGCCCTCGACCGGCCCGGAGCCCTCGACCGGCCCGGAGCCTTCGACGGGGGCTGGGCCCTGGTCGAGGGCTGGGCCTTCGGCGAGGGCTGGGCCTTCGGCGGGGGCTGGGGCGTCGGCGGTTGGGGCGTCGGCGGGAACGGACGGGCCCGCGGGCGATCGGTCGGCGCTCGACGTGCCGCTGCCCGCCTGGGCGGCGCGGACGCAGTAGAAGGCCCCGGAGCGGTAGTGCAGCAGCGCCGGATCCGTGGGGCGCAGGGCGGCGGCGACCGCGGCGTTGCCCTCGTGACCCGCCGAGCCGATCGTGTAGTACCCCTCGCCGAAGCTGCGCAGCCACCGGCCGGCCAGGTCGAGCTGGCGGCTGGTCACCTGCGCGTCGAAGAGGTCCAGCGCCTGGGTGCCGGTCAGCGTCGTGTCGTCGGCCACCGGGGTCGCCGGGTCACGCCGCTGCTCGGGGGCGCCAAGCGCGGCCAGGGTCTCTCGGAACCGGTCGTCGAGATCGTGCGGGGTGGTCACGTCGGACAGCATTACCGACGAGCGGCCGGCGCGCCCACTCGGACACGAACCGCCCAGGACGGTTCAGTCGGTCTCGCACTGCTCCGGGCAGCCGCCGTCGGAGACCTTCCACACCAGCTCACGCAGGGTGGCGAGCTCCTCGGTGGAGAGCCCGGCGAGCAGTCGGGAGTCGGACATCACCTGCCGGACCCGGGCCCGCACCTGCCGGCCCGTCTCGGTCACCACCAGCGTCTTCTGCCGCCGGTCGGCGGGGTCGACCCGCCGCTCGACCAGCCCGGCCTGCTCCAGCTTGTCGACCAGCGCGGTCACGTTGGAGCGGTCGCATCCCAGCACCTCGGCGAGGTCGCGGGCGGGCAGCGGGCAGTCGGGGTCGAGCTCGTGCAGCGCGCGGGCGGTCGCCGGGGTGAGCCCCAGCTCGGCGAACTCCGTGCCCTGGTGGTGCCGCATGGCCGAGGCGATGTGGGTGATCCGGCCCACCACGTCCCCGGCCAGCCCGGAGCGGTCGCCCAGCTCGGGACCGGTGGGGGGAACGGTGCTCTGCGCCATGTCCCACATCGTACTTGCGGCCCGATAGTTGAGCAGGTCTGCTATTTACCTGCTCACGCAAACTGCGATGGGCTTGGAGGAGACCCACCTGGGCCGGCCGTGACGGCTGCTCGGTGACGGCTGACACGACGCGGGGCCTTTCCCGACGACAGCCCTCGGCGTACCTTGGGTTCAGAACTTTTTGAACCTTTAGAACGAGGCTTGATGACGGAACTGTCCGCCCAGCGCCGGTACGCCGAGGACGCCGCCGTCGTCCTGAACGGGCTGGGCCTGCCGCCGGCGTACGGCAAGCTGCTCGGCTGGTTGCTGGTCTGCGACCCGGCGTGGCAGACCAGCAGCCAGCTCGCCGAGGGGCTCGGGCTCTCCAAGGGCTCCGTCAGCACCGGCATGCGGATGTTGGAGACCAGCGGTCTCGCCCGCCGGGTGCCGGTGCCCGACCACCGCGGTCACGCGTACGAGGTCCGGCCGGACGCGATCATCCGAGTCGCCGCCGACGCCAGCAAGTTCCGGGTGTTCCGCGAGCTGATGGAACGGGGCCTGACCGTCGCGGGCGGCGAGGACGCCCCCCACACCGAACGACTCCGGGTGATGCGCGACTTCTACGCGTTCATCGAACGCGAGATGCCGAAGCTCGTCGAGCGCTTCCAGGCCGAATACGACACCGAGGGAGAGGTCCATGGCTGAGCCCGCCATCCACACCGAGGGACTGGTCAAGACGTACGGCCGCAACCGCGGCCTGACCGGGCTGGACCTGCGGGTCGAGCGCGGCGAGGTGTATGGCTTCCTCGGCCCCAACGGGGCCGGCAAGTCCACCACCATCCGGCTGTTGCTCGACCTGATCCGCCCGACCGCCGGTCGGATCAGCGTGCTCGGCGCCGAGCCCCGCCGCGACGGGGTGGCGCTGCGTCGCCGGATCGGCTATTTGGCCGGCGACTTCGTCGTCGACGGCCGACAGACCGCCCGGGAGCTGCTCACCTACCTGGGCAACCTGCGCGGCGGCGTACCCCGGGCCCGGATCGACGAGCTGGCCGCCCGGCTCGACCTGGACCTCGACCGACGGATCCGGGGCCTGAGCAAGGGCAACCGGCAGAAGGTCGGCGTCGTCCAGGCGTTCATGCACGACCCGGAGCTGCTGATCCTCGACGAGCCGACCAGCGGCCTGGACCCGTTCCTGCAGCACGAGTTCCTCGCCATGGTGCGCGAGGCGCGGGCCGACGGCCGGACGGTCTTCATGTCCTCGCACGTGATGAGCGAGGTGCAGCAGACCGCCGACCGGGTGGGCATCATCCGCGACGGCCGGCTGGTCACCGTGGCCCGGGTCGAGGAGCTGCGCGAGCGCGCCGTACGCAAGGTCGAGATCACCTTCGCCGAGCCGGTCGGCCAGGCGGAGTTCGCCGCCCTGCCCGGGGTCAGCGAGGTCAGCGTCACCGGCACCGTCCTGCGGTGCCGCCTGGACGGCCGGGCCGACGCGCTGGTCAAGGCGGCCGCCGGCCACACCGTGGTGGGGCTGCTCTCCGAGGAGCCCGACCTGGAAGAGCTCTTCTTCGGCTACTACTCGCGCGAGGAGGCCACCAGTGCTGCTGCGTGACCCGTTCACCAAGTCCCTGCACGACGCGCGCCGCTCCCTGCTGGGCTGGACGGTGGCGATCGTCGCCGTCGGCGCCATGTACGCCTCGTTCTGGCCGACCATGCAGTCGCCGGAGATGACGAAGGCGATGCAGGCGTACCCGGAGGGGCTGCTCGAGGCGTTCAACTACAGCGACCTGACCAGCGCGGCCGGCTACCTCGGCAGCGCCGTCTACGGGCTGCTGATCCCGCTGCTGGTGGCGGTCTTCGCGATCGCCGCCGGCACCCGGGCGGTGGCCGGGGACGAGGAGGCCGGCACCCTCGACCTGGTGCTGGCTCACCCGGTGGGCCGGACCCGGCTCGCGCTGCTCCGCTTCGCCGCGGTGGCGGTCGGCATCGTCACGGTGGCCGTCCTGCTCGGCCTGGCGATGGTGGCGCTGAGCGGGCCGGCCGGGTTCGACGGGATCGGCGTCGGCGGGTTCGCCGCGATGACCCTGCACCTGGCGCTGTTCGGGCTGGCCTTCGCGGCGCTCGCCTTCGCGGTGGGCGCGGCCACCGGGCGGCGGGCCGTCGCGCTCGCCGCCGGCGCCGGCGTAGCCGTTGTCGGCTACCTGGCGAACTCGGTGTTCCCGCAGGTGGAGGGGCTGACCTGGGCGCGGGAGATTTCCCCGTTCCACTGGTACCTGGGCGGCTCCCCCCTGGTCGACGGGGTGCAGCCGGTCGGCGCACTGCTGCTGCTCGGCACCACCGCGCTGCTGGTCGCCGCCGGCACCGCCGCCTTCACCCGCCGCGACCTCGCCGTCTGATCCCCCACCGCCCCCGGCCCGGGCCCGTCCGACGCGAGGCACCCGGGCCCGGGGCGCGGACCGCCGCCGCCGGCCGCCCGGCCTTGGGGCGCATGGACGGGTAGTTCCATAACGCCCGCAGGCACCACATTGGCGGCGGGCGAGGCCGGACGTCCCCCCGCCCGGGGTCAGGCGGGGCGGAACCCGGGGTCAGGCGGGGAGGAAGGAGAAGCGGACCTGGCGGGTGGGGTTGTCGCCGTTGGGGTCGACTAGGCAGAGCGACTGCCAGGTGCCGAGGGCCAACCGCCCGCCGATCACCGGCAGCGTCGCGTACGGGGGCACGAAGGCCGGCAGGAGGTGGTCGCGGCCGTGGCCGGGCGAGCCGTGCCGGTGCCGCCAGCGGTCGTCGGTGGGAAGCAGGTCGTCGAGGGCGGTGAGCAGGTCGTCGTCGGAGCCGGAGCCGGTCTCGATGATCGCCAGCCCGGCGGTGGCGTGCGGCACGAAGACGTGCAGCAGGCCGTCGCCCTGCCCGGAGACGAAGCGTTCGGCCTCGGCCGTGATGTCGCGGACAGTCGGTCGCGACCCGGTCTGGACGGTGATCACCTCACTGCGCATACGACGCATTCTGCCGCAGCCGATCAGGAGCTGCCGCCGCCACCGCCGCCGTCGCCACCACCGCCACCGAAGGAGCCGCCGCCGGAGTCCCCACCGCCGGACCACCACCCGCCGCCGGAGTCCCCGCCCCACCAACCGGTGCGCTCACCGTCCGAGCCGTGGTCGTGGTCGGCGCCGATGTGGCCGCTCGGAGCGTACGGGGTGTGGCCCGCGTCGTGCCGACCGTGCCGCGACGGCGGCACGCGTCGGGCGCCCCGACGCGGCGCCGGGGCACGCGACGCGCTCCGCACCACCGCCGTGCCCAGCACCGCCAGCACCCCGCCGAGGAGCAGGACCGGCAGGGACGACGGGTCCCCCGCCAGCAGCACCCCACCGGCACCGACCACCCCGACCGACCCGGCCGCCAGAAGGACCGCGCCGAGGACCACCTTCCGCCCGTTCATGCTGCCGACGGTAGGGGAACGGGGCAAACCGGAGCCGTCGGTGGACCCGTCCGGCCCATTGCGCAAAGTTACCGGCGGGTACCTGTGTTGAGCGTCGCGTCTCCGGGCGGTGGGCGTGACGGCGGGTGCCACCAGGAGGCAGGATGGCGCTAGAGACCTATCCCACACACAACCGAGGGAACGCCTGTGGCTACGGAACGCAAGCGCCCGGTGATCACCGCCGGTCTGCCGAGCCAGCTTCCGGACATTGACCCTGAAGAAACCAGCGAATGGGTCGAGTCGCTCGACGGTGTCATCGACGAGCGCGGCACCAAGCGCGCCCGCTACGTCATGCTGCGCCTGCTGGAGCGGGCCCGCGAGCGCCAGGTCGGGGTGCCGTCCCTGACCACCACGGACTACATCAACACCATCCCCCCTGAGCGCGAACCGTGGTTCCCGGGTGACGAGCACGTGGAGCGGCGGATCCGGGCGTACGTCCGATGGAACGCCGCCATGCTCGTGCACCGGGCGCAGCGCCCCGAGATCGGCGTCGGCGGGCACATCTCCACCTTCGCCAGCTCCGCCTCGCTCTACGAGGTGGGCTTCAACCACTTCTTCCGCGGCAAGGACCACCCCGGCGGCGGCGACCACATCTACTACCAGGGCCACGCCTCCCCCGGCATGTACGCGCGGGCGTTCCTCGAGGGCCGGCTCACCGAGCACCAGCTCGACGGGTTCCGCCAGGAGCTGTCCCACCCGAACGGCGGCCTGCCGTCGTACCCGCACCCGCGGCTGATGCCGGACTTCTGGGAGTTCCCCACGGTCTCCATGGGTCTGGGCGGCCTGAACGCGATCTACCAGGCCCGGTTCAACCGGTACCTGCAGCACCGGGGCATCAAGGACACCTCCGACCAGCACGTCTGGGCGTACCTCGGCGACGGTGAGATGGACGAGCCGGAGACCCTCGGCGCGATCGGGGTGGCCGCCCGCGAGGAGCTGGACAACCTCACCTTCGTGATCAACTGCAACCTGCAGCGGCTGGACGGCCCGGTCCGGGGCAACGGCAAGGTCATGCAGGAGCTGGAGGCGTTCTTCCGGGGCGCCGGTTGGAACGTCATCAAGGTGGTCTGGGGTCGGGAGTGGGACCCGCTGCTCGCCCGGGACACCGACGGCGCGCTGGTCAACCTGATGAACACCACGCCCGACGGTGACTACCAGACCTACAAGGCGGAGTCCGGCGAGTACGTCCGGGAGCACTTCTTCGGCCGCGACCCGCGGACCCGCAAGATGGTCGAGCACCTGAGCGACGACGAGATCTGGAACCTCAAGCGGGGCGGGCACGACTACCGCAAGCTCTACGCGGCCTACAAGGCGGCGATGGAGCACACCGGCCAGCCGACGGTGATCCTGGCCAAGACGATCAAGGGCTGGACGCTCGGCTCGCACTTCGAGGCCCGCAACGCGACCCACCAGATGAAGAAGCTGACGCTGGAGGACCTCAAGACCTTCCGCGACCGGCTCTACCTGGACATCCCGGACAAGGCGCTGGAGGAGAACCCCTACCTGCCGCCGTACTACCACCCGGGCGAGAAGTCCGACGAGATCGCCTACCTCCACGAGCGGCGCAAGCAGCTCGGCGGCTACCTGCCGTCGCGGCGCACCGAGGGCAAGCGGCTGACCATCCCCGGTCCGGAGCGGTTCTCCGACGTCAAGCGGGGCTCGGGCAAGCAGAAGGTGGCCACCACGATGGCCTTCGTCCGCCTGCTCAAGGACATCATGAAGGACAAGGAGTTCGGCAAGCGCTGGGTGCCGATCATCCCGGACGAGGCCCGCACGTTCGGCATGGACTCGCTCTTCCCGACGGCGAAGATCTACTCGCCGCACGGGCAGCGGTACACCGCCGTCGACCGGGACCTGTTCCTGTCGTACAAGGAGGCCCTCGGCGGGCAGATCCTGCACGAGGGGATCAACGAGGCGGGCTCGGTCGCCTCGTTCACCGCCGCCGGCTCGTCGTACGCGACCCACGGCGAGCCGATGATCCCGATGTACATCTTCTACTCGATGTTCGGGTTCCAGCGCACCGGCGACGGGCTCTGGGCGGCCGCCGACCAGATGGCCCGGGGCTTCCTGCTCGGCGCGACCGCCGGCCGAACCACCCTCAACGGTGAGGGCCTCCAGCACGAGGACGGCCACTCGCTGCTGATCGCCGCTACCAACCCGGCGGTGGTCGCGTACGACGCGGCGTTCGCCTACGAGCTGGCGCACATCATGGAAGCCGGCCTGCACCGGATGTACGGGGACGCGCAGGAGAACGTCTTCTACTACCTGACGGTCTACAACGAGCCGATCCTGCAGCCGGCCGAGCCGGAGGGCGTGGACGTCGAGGGGCTGCTCAAGGGCATCTACCGCTACTCCCCCGCGCCCCAGGTCAACGGGGACGCGCCGAAGGCCAACATCCTGGCCTCCGGCACCGGCATGCAGTGGGCGCTCAAGGCGCAGCAGCTGCTCGCCCAGGACTGGGGGGTGGCCGCCGACGTCTGGTCGGTGACCTCCTGGACCGAGCTGCGCCGCGACGCGGTGGAGTGCGAGGAGCACAACCTGCTCAACCCGGGCGCGGAGCAGCGGGTGCCGTACATCCAGCGCAAGCTGGCCGACGCCGACGGGCCGAAGGTCGCGGTCAGCGACTGGATGCGCGCGGTGCCGGACCTGATCGCCCGCTGGGTGCCCGGCGACTACACCTCGCTCGGCACCGACGGCTTCGGCATGTCCGACACCCGGCACGCGCTGCGCCGGCACTTCCACGTCGACGCGGAGTCGGTGGTGGTGGCGACGCTGCGGCAGCTCGGGCTGCGCGGCACGGTGCCGGAGAACGTGCCGGCCGAGGCGGCCAAGAAGTACGCGATCGAGGACGTCAACGCGGCCCCGGTCGGCGAGACCGGCGGCGACAGCTAGTCCGACGTACGCGAGAAGGGCCTGGCGCACACCGCGCCGGGCCCTTCTGCCGTCTGCAGCGCGGAGGCGGTGGCGGCCCGGAGCCCCTGGCGGGGACGCCGGGCCGCCACCGTCGCGCGGGTGACGCCAGGACGGACCCGGTCAGCCGACGGCGGCCAGGTCGGTCAGCCGGGCCAGCGAGTCCTCCAGGTCGGCGCCGACCCGACGCAGGCCGAGGCGGAGCAGGGCGGCCTTGACCGGGCCGGCCGGCCAGCGTACGACGATGAGCCGCACGATCGTCCCGCCCTCCTCCTCGTCGGCGGTGAGCTGGACGTAGATCTCGGTGCGCGCCTCCGCGCGGGCGCCGGCACCCTTGGCGCGTTCCCGCCAGCCGATCAGCGTCGGCTCCTGGTAGGCGATCACCTCGGCCTCATGCGCCGCGCCGCGCCCGGCCTGGACCAGCTGCCGCCGCCCGAAGCCCTCACCCGAGAGCACTTCGGCCGCACGGACCCCCGCCAGCCAGGCCGGCAACTGCTCGGCCCGCTGCACCACGTCCCAGACCGCTTCCACCGGCGCCATCACGTGCGCACTGCGTTCCACGAGGATCATTTCCGTCTTCCTCCAGTGAGGACATCCCACGATATCGGCACTCTATGCGCAAAATCGGACTTACCTGGACGGGTTCGGAAAAGACACGCCGAAACCCATTGCGTCCCGGCCCGCAACGGCCTATGGCGCATCGATCGGTAGCGCCCTAGAGTCCCGAACACGTTTCGCGTTCACCGGGAGGGCGCATGTCGACCGCAGCGATGCCCGAGTTCCCCGCCGGATTCCGCTGGGGAGTGTCCACCTCCGCCTACCAGATCGAGGGCGGCGTCGCCGAGGACGGACGGGGGCCCTCCATCTGGGACACGTTCGCCCACTCGCCCGGGCGGATCGCCGACGGCAGCACCGGCGACGTGGCGTGCGACCACTACCACCGGCACGCCGAGGACGTCGCGCTGATGGCCGGGCTGGGCGTCTCGGCGTACCGCTTCTCGATCGCCTGGCCCCGGGTGCGGCCCAGCGGCGACGGGCCGGTCAACCCGAGCGGGCTGGACTTCTACGACCGGCTGGTCGACGACCTGCTCGCCCACGACATCGACCCGGTCGCCACCCTCTTCCACTGGGACCTGCCCCAGCCGGTGCAGGACGCCGGCGGCTGGCTGCACCGGGACACCGCCCCCCGCTTCGCCGAGTACGCCGACGCGACCGCGGCCCGCCTCGGCGACCGGGTGAAGCTCTGGATCACGCTCAACGAGCCCTTCGTGCACATGACGCTCGGGCACGGCATGGGAGTGCACGCCCCGGGGCAGCTGCTGCTCTTCGACGCCTTCCCGGTCGCCCACCACCAGCTGCTCGGGCACGGTCTCGCGGTCGCCGCGCTGCGCACCCGGACCGCCAGCCCGGTGGGCATCGCCAACAACTACTCGCCGGTGCGGCCGGCCGGACAGAGTGACGCCGACCGGGCCGCCGCGGCGGCGTACGAGGCGCTGCACAACCGGCTCTTCACCGATCCGCTGCTCGGACGGGGCTACCCGGACTTCCCGGGCTTCGACCCGGCCGTGGTGCGCGACGGCGACCTGGCCGTGATCGCCGCGCCCATCGACGTGCTCGGGGTCAACTACTACAACCCGACCGGCGTACGCGCCCCCGAGGACGGCGCGCCGCTGCCGTTCGAGCTGGTGCCGCTCGACGGGTACCCGCGTACCGCCTTCGACTGGCCGGTGGTCCCCGATGGGCTGCGTGAGCTGCTCGGCTGGCTGCGGGACACCTACGGCGACGACCTGCCGCCGATCCAGGTCACCGAGAGCGGCTGCGCGTACGACGACGCGCCCGACGCCGACGGCCGGGTGCACGACCCGGAGCGGATCGCCTACCTCGACGGCCACCTGCGGGCGGTGCGCGCCGCGATCGACGAGGGCGTCGACGTGACCGGGTACTTCGTCTGGTCGCTGCTCGACAACTGGGAGTGGGCGGAGGGCTTCACCAAGCGCTTCGGCCTGGTGCACGTCGACTTCGACAGCGGAGCCCGTACGCCCAAGTCCTCGTACGCCTGGTTCCGCGACCTGATCGCGGCCGCCCGCCGGACGACGGCCCGGTGACCACCGTCGACCCGACCCCGACGTCGCTGCCGGCGGCGCTCGCCGAACCGGCCGTGCCGGTCCGGCGGAGCTGGATCGCGCTGATCTTCGCCGCCAACCTCGGGGTCTGGATGGCCTTCTTCACCCCGATCCAGGTGCTCCTGCCACAGCAGGTGGAGCGGATCGCGCCGGGCGACAAGGAGGCCATGCTCGCCGTGGTCACCGGCCTCGGCGCGCTCGCCGCGGTGCTCGCCAACCCGCTCGCCGGGGCGCTGTCGGACCGGACCTGCCTGCGCCTGGCCGGTCGGGAGTTCGGCCGCCGGCACGTCTGGACCGCCGGCGGGGCGCTGCTCGGCGCGCTCGCCCTGGTGCTGCTGGCCCGGCAGCAGAGCATCGCCGGGGTGGCCCTGGGCTGGGTGGCGGCCCAGATCTGCTTCAATGCGATGCTGGCCAGCCTGACCGCCGCCGTGCCGGACCGGGTGCCGGTGGCCCAGCGCGGCGGGGTCTCCGGCTGGGTGGGCATCCCGCAGGCGCTGGGGCTGGTGCTCGGCGTGGTGCTGGTGACGGCCCTGGTCGCCGGGAACTCCGCCGGCTACCTGGCGATCGCGGTGGCGGTGCTGGTGCTCGCCCTGCCGTTCGCGCTGCTCACCAGGGACGACCCGCTGCCCCGGGCGCACCGCCCGGCGCTGCGGCCGGGCGCCCTGCTCGCCTCGATGTGGGTCTCACCGCGGCGCCACCCCGACTTCGGCTGGGCCTGGATCACCCGTTTCCTGGTGCAGCTCGGCAACGCCCTCGGCACCCTCTACCTGCTCTACTTCCTCACCGACGAGGTACGCCACCCGGATCCGGAGGGCGGCCTGCTGGTGCTGATCCTGCTCTACACCGCCGGCCTGGCGGCCACCGCCGTGGTGGCCGGGCGGCTGTCCGACCGGTCCGGTCGGCGGAAGGTCTTCGTGATCGCCGCCGGCGGGATCATCGCGCTGGCCGCGCTGCTGCTCGCCGCCGCGCCGGTCTGGCCGGTGGCGCTGGTCGCCGCGCTGCTGCTCGGCGCCGGCTACGGCGTCTACCTGTCGGTGGACGCCGCGTTGATCACCCAGGTGCTGCCGACCGCGACCGACCGGGCCAAGGACCTCGGAGTGATCAACATCGCCAACTCGGCGCCGCAGGTGCTCGGACCGGCGGTCTCCGCGCCGATCGTGGTGCACCTGGGCGGCTATCCCGCGCTTTACGCGGTCACCGCGGCGGTCACCCTGCTCGGCAGCGTGCTGGTGCTGAAGATCCGGTCGGTTCCCTGAGCCGTCCGGGCCGCCGGACGGGCCCCCTGGCGAAACACGGTCGCGGTCGGCCGTAGGCTGGGGGACGTGACGGTACGTGTACGCTTCGCCCCCTCCCCGACCGGTATGTTCCACGTCGGCGGCGCCCGCTCGGCGCTGCTGAACTGGATCTACGCCAAGCAGCAGGGCGGGGTGTTCGTGCTGCGCATCGAGGACACCGACGCGGCGCGCAACAAGCCGGAATGGACCGAGGGCATCCTCTCGGCGCTGGACTGGATCGGCATCGCGCGCGGCACCTACGAGGGCCCTCACTTCCAGTCCGAGTACGCCGGCGAGCACCGGGCCGCCGCCGCCCGGCTGCACGAGTCCGGCCGGGCGTACTACTGCGACTGCACCCGCGAGGCCGTGCAGGCCCGCACCGGCTCCCAGTACCAGGGCTACGACGGCTTCTGTCGGGACCGTGGTCTGGAGCCCGGCGAGGGTCGCGCCCTGCGCTTCCGTACGCCCGACGAGGGCGAGACCGTGGTGGTCGACCTGATCCGCGGCGAGCCGACCTTCGAGAACAAGCTGATCGAGGACTTCGTCATCGCCCGGGCCGACGGCTCACCGGTCTTCCTGCTGGCCAACGTCGTCGACGACATGACCATGGGGATCACCCACGTCATCCGGGCCGAGGAGCACCTGCCCAACACCCCGAAGCAGCAGCTGCTCTGGGAGGCGCTCGGGGTGAAGCCGCCGGTGTGGGCGCACGTGCCGATCGTGGTCAACGAGAAGCGGCAGAAGCTCTCCAAGCGCCGGGACAAGGTGGCCCTGGAGGCGTACCGGGACGAGGGCTACCTCGCCACGGCGATGCGCAACTACCTGATGCTGCTCGGCTGGGCGCCGTCGGGTGACCGGGAGATCGTCCCGTGGTCGGTCATCGAGGAGGAGTTCCGGCTGGCGGAGGTCAACCCCTCACCGGCGTTCTTCGACGAGAAGAAGCTGCGCGCGTTCAACGGCGAGTACATCCGGGCGCTGCCGGTCGAGGAGTTCGTCGAGGCCTGCCAGCCCTGGCTGACCGGCACCGGCACCATCGCGCCGCCGCCGTGGCAGCCGGAGGAGTTCGACGCGGACGCCTTCGCGGCGGTGGCGCCGCTGACCCAGACCCGGATCGCGGTGCTCAGCGAGATCGTGCCGAACGTCGACTTCCTCTTCCTCGCCTCGCCGCTGGTCGACGAGGCAGCCTGGACCAAGGCGATGAAGGAGGGCTCGGCCGAGCTGCTGGACGCCGCCGTCGCGGCGTTCGAGGCGCTGGAGTCCTGGGACGCGGAGTCGCTGAAGTCGACAATGGAGGCGGTCGGCGCCGAGCGGGGCCTCAAGCTGGGCAAGGCACAGGCGCCGGTCCGGGTCGCGGTCACCGGCCGCACCGTCGGGCTGCCGTTGTTCGAGTCGCTGGAGGTGCTCGGCCGCGAGCGCACCCTGACCCGCCTGCGCGCCGCCCGGGTCCGCCTGGTCTGAGCCGCCCCTGGTCCTGGCGCTGCTCACCTCAACCGTTCCACCCGGCGGGGGCCGGGCCAGCACCGGTCTCGGCCAGCACCCCTCACCGCACCCTTTGCTCTGCATACCAATACGCAACGGTCACGGACAGTTCCTGCTGCGTATAGGTAAGCAGAGCAAAGAGCATGCGACGGGGTGGGTGGCCGAGGCCCGGGAGTCGATGCAGCTGCTGGTCACGCGCTTGCGGCGGCACGGGGCGGACGAGCGGAGGGCGACTCCGGTCACTGCCGGTGACCGACTGCCACCCGAGGTCTGCCGGCCGGCGCTCAGCCGCGGGTGGACCGGCGGCGCAGCAGCAGGCCCGCCACCAGGGCGGCGAGCAGCACCAGGCCGCCGAGCGCCCAGAGCCAGCCGCGTCCGGCCGGGTCGTCGCGCTCCCCCGCCGCCGGGACGGCGTCCGCCGACGGGCTGCCGCCCACCGGGCCGGGGACGGCCGACGCCGACCCGACCGGACCGGCCGGGGAGGGCGCCGCCGGGGACGGTGCGGCCGGCGCCCCAGCGGTCGGGCCGGTGCCGGCGCCCGTCGGCGGGGAACTCGGGGGTTCGGCCGGGGTGCCGGTGGTCAGGGTGAAGCGCACCTCGCCGGAGACCGGGTGCCCGTCACTCGACGCCAACTGGTAGCCGACGATGTAGAGCCCCGCCCTGCCGGGCTTGAACGGCACGCTCACCAGGGAGCCGGAGAAGCTCGGCGTGCCGCCGAGCGCGGCCACGTTGTCCGGCCCGGTGACTGTGATCTTCGTCGTACCCGGGTCCGGCTTCGCCAGAAACCGGAGCTCGATCCGGGACGGAGCCTCGGCCACCCGCGCGCCGTCGCGCGGATCGCTGCCGGTCAACGAGTTGTGCGCGGCCGCTGGCGTCGCCGGCAACAACAACGACACACCGAGCGCCACGCCCAACAGCGCTGGCCAGGCACGCGCCACGCGTGCGACCCTGCCCCCCATGAACCCCTCCGTAAAGGTACGATCCGCCCGCTGATCAACGGCTGCTGCTCATTAGTCGGGCCGAGATCGCAGATAGTTCCAAATACAGTTCCATGAGCTGCAACCGATCGACGTTCTGCGGAGTCTTTGAGGTGGGCACCCGGTGTGCGGATCCGGTCACCTCCGTCCACCGACCAACGCGTGACCTGCAGCGAAGCCATCCATCGAACGGGGCGAGGAGGCGGCGATGGTCCGACGGATAGGGCGACTGGTCACCGTGTTGGCAGGCGGGCTCGCGGCGGGGGTCCTGTCGTTCGGCCTCGCCGGGGCGGCGAAGGCGGCGCCGAAGCCGCCGCCCGCGGGCGTGGACATCACCGGGGAGGGCCTCGGCCAGCCGCTGCGGCTGCGCGCCGACACCCACCCGGCCCACGTGGTCGCGGTCATCGACCAGGTCAACTTCCTGGGCCGTACCGGCCAGGCCGCCGGCCCGAAGGCGGCGAACCTCGGTCCGAAGTACACCGTCGTGGTGCTCGTCGGTGACACTCCGAAGCAGACGTACGACCTCTACCCGAAGGCGGTCGGCGGGCCGCGCGTCTACCGGCCGGCCAAGCAGCCGGACGCCCGGAAGACCAGCGCCGGCTGGTTCCTCGGCCGACTGAGCATGTCGGAGACCCTGCGCACCGCCGGGGTGCCGCTGGAGCGCCAGTTCGACACGGTCAGCGGCGGCGTCGGCGGCGGCGAGCGGGTCATCCCGGAGGATGCGCTCAACCCGGCGAAGGACATCGACGAGGCGCTCGGCGAGTTGCAGCGGCTGCTGCTGCTCAACGTGGCGGTGATGCTGACCATCACGTTCGGTCTCGCCGGGATCGCGCTGCTGATCCGCCGCCGCACCCGCTGACCCCGGCGGGGATCAGATCCCCAGGACCACCTCTGCCGTGGAAGTGCCCCGCCTCCACCAGGCGGTGCACGTTCACCGCACGGGGCAGTGGGAACGTCCGTCCGACGTGGACGGTGAGCCGGCCCGGCGGCGACCAACCGGACGGGCGCCGCGTGGTCAGCACCAGCGGCGTGGCGGGCGCTCCCGGCGGACGGCCCGGTGACGCGGGCGGACCGGCCCGTGCCGGTGCCCGCCCGCCCAGCCGGGCAGGTCACTGAGGCAGCCCTGGGCCCCGGTCGGCTCCGCCTCGGCGGGCAGGGCCGGCT
>NZ_JAMOKF010000106.1 GCF_023656545.1 Micromonospora phytophila
CGGCGGGGTGGCGCAGAGCGGCGTGCTGGGCGGGCTGCTGGTCGGGCTCGCCGCGCTCGGCGCGGGCCGGCTCGGCCGGCGGGCGCTGCTGCCCGGGGCCTGTGTGCTCCTGCCCGTGCTGCTGGTATTCGGCGCCGGGCTGGTCGTACCCCTCTGGGTGCCCCGCTACCTGGTCTTCACCGTGCCCTTCGGCTGCCTGCTCGCCGGGGCGGCGCTGGCCGCGGTTGCGGTGCCGGCCGCGCTGGCCGTGCTTGCGCTGGCCGGCCTGCTCGGCCTGCCCGATCAGCAGGCGCTGCGGCGCAGCCACGGCTGGCCGCCCAGCGCCACGGTCGACTACCGGGGCGCGGCGCGGACGATCGCCGCCGGGCAGCAGCCGGGCGACGCGGTCGTCTACTCGCCCCGGGGCGGCTGGCTCTTCCTCGACCTCGGGGTGGCGTACCACCTCGACGGAGGCCGGCCGCGGGACGTCCTGGTGGTACGCGACCAGCGGCAGCGCGCGGACCTCTGGGCCACCGAGTGCGCCCGACCCGCCGAGTGCCTGACCGGCGTACGGCGGGTGTGGCTGGTGGTGGCCGGCCGGCGGAACGACCCGCTGGCCGCGGTGCCGGGCGCCAAGGGGGACGCCCTGCGGGCCGGCTTCACCGTCGAGCAGGTGTGGCCGCGGCCCGGGGTGACCGTCGCGCTGCTCAGCCGGGCCGGCTGAGCAGCGCGGGAGTCAGCCGGGCTTGCGTTCGAGCAGGACGACCCGTACCCGGTCGAACCGCTGAACGTGCTTGACCAGGAACTTCTGGCGCAGCAGCGCCTCGCGTGCCGGCGGCAGGCCGGCCAGGCTGTCGTTGAGGTGACCCGTCTCGACCAGCCAGATCCGCTTGGTGTCGCCGAGGCAGCGGGCCGCCTCCTTGCACTCCCGGGCGGTCAGCCAGCCGGTCTCCCGGGCCGGGACCGCCACGAAGACATCCCGGGGCCGGAGCTGGTCGCGTAGCCCGTAGTCTGTGGCCTTGCGGGCCACGTCGCTGGAGCCGCCGAACCCGTCGTTGTAGGCGACCCCGTCGCCGGGCTTGACCTGCTGCCCGAGGTAGCGGACCGCGTCCAGGTACCGGGGCTGGCCGTCGGCCTCGTTGGATCGCACCTTCTCCTGCGCGGGCATCCCATGCCAGACCAGTGCGGGCAGCAGCACCAGCGCGCCGGCCAACCAGACCGCCGGCAGCCGGTCCCGGGTCAGCAGCCGCGCCGCCCGGCAGACGCCGAACGCCGCCAGCAGCGCCCAGGCCGGCACGGTGAAGAGGAAGTACCGGGCCAGGAAGAGGTGCAGCAGGCTGAAGGTGAGGTAGCCCGCGACCGGGGGCAGCACGGCCCAGAGGGCCAGCATCAGCGCGGCCGGCCGCCGCTCCGGGCCGGCCGTCGCCACCGCGACCACGGCGAGCACCGCCGCCACCACCAAAGCGGTCATCGTGCCGGTCAGGTTCTCCAGGAAGCGCAGGACGGCGTCCCCGTCGTTCTCCACCCAGGAGATCTGGCCGGACTGCCGGCTGCCGAGCACCAACAGCGGCAGGATGAACAGTCCGGAGATTCCGGCGGTAGCGGCCCACCGCCAGCGCGGCTCCTCGCCGGGGACGCCCCGCCACAGGTAGAGCAGGTGTGCGGCCACCACCAGCAACGCGACGAAGTGCAGCCACCCGACCAGCACCAGCATGATCCCGTACGCCCACCAGCGCGGCCGGGACGGCCGGTCGACCGCGCGGAGGAAGAGCCAGGTCGCCGCCACCGCCGCCAGGGTGACCAGGGCGTACGAGCGGGCCTCCTGGGCGTACCGGGAGACGGTGGGCAGTAGGGCGAAGAGGAGCCCGGCGAGCAGCCCGACCGGAGTGTCGAAGAGGCGCCGCCCGATCAGCGTGACCAGCCCGGCGGTGAGCCCGATCGCGACCACCGAGGGCAGTCGCAGCGCCACCGTGGAGTCACCGGTCAGGGCGGTGAGCACCGACATGATCACGTAGTAGAAAGCGTGGACGAGGTCGATGTTGCCGATCAGCATCCGGAACTGGTCAGCCGAGAGCGAGGTGGCGTGCCAGGTGACCAGCTCGTCGTTCCACATGTCCCGGGCGTCGAGCCGCCACCAGCCGACGCCCAGCGCGACGACGGCCGGCAGCAGGGCCCACCAGCCGTCCCGGCGGCGGGCCACCGTGGGGGTGGCGGCCGCGATGATGGTCGCCGGGTTGTCCTGCCCGGTCCACTGGATTGCCGGCGCGGTCACTTCACGGTCCTGACGTCGAAGCCGAAGACGGCCTTGGCGGCGGCCCGGTTGAACGACCGCAGCGCGGCCCGGTCCTGGTCGATGTTCCACTTGCCGGAGCCGTTGATGTTGAAGTAGGCGACGCCGATGAAGTCCTTGCGGCGCGCCACGTTGGAGAGCAGGTCGGTGATCTGCGCGGGCCGGCGGGAGGAGGGCTCGGCGCCCGTCTCCACGATCAGCAACGGCCGGCGGGTGAAGGTGCGGATCTCCTTGATGGTCGGGCCGAACAGGTCCTGGAAGGTCTTCTGCCCGCGGACCGTGTAGTAGCCGTCCATGCCCACCCAGTCGACGTACGCGTCGCCCGGGTAGAGCGCCTTGATGCTGACCTTGCGCAGGTAGTTGATGACGTTGGGGGTCCAGGTCCAGATCACATTGGTGGCGCCCTGCTGGGCGAAGAGCTCGTGCAGGTGCCGCCAGGCCGCCACGTACTCGGCAGCGGTGTTCTGCTTCGTTCCCCAGGAGTACCAGTGGCCGTTCATCTCGTGGGCGAAGGTCAGCGCGATCGGCAGGTTCAGCGTCCGGACGGCGGTCGCGAACTCCTTGACGTACGCGTCGTGCTTCCCGGCGGCGATGTCGCGCAGCGGAACGTCGTACGGTTCCCAGCGGATCACGGCCAGGGCGCCGTACTGGTGCAGCTCGCGCACCTCGCTGGCGGCGAACTTGTCGTCGAAGCTCTCGAAGACCGCCACCAGGTTCGGGTTCTTGCCGGTCTCGCTGGCGAACGCACGAATCCGGTCCAGCTCCGCGCCGCCCTGCACCGTCACGCCGAGGTACTTGCCCTTCGGCGACTTCAGCGCCGTGACGTCGTACGCCGGCGGCACCTCCTCGCCGCCGGCGGGTGCGCCGGCCGGACCGGCAACGGCGCCAGAGCTGACCTTGAGGTCCGTCCTGCGCAGCACGGCAACCTCGGTGAAGGCCAACGCGAAGACCACCAGGAAGGTGACCAGGTACTTCGTCCTCACCGCACGACCTCGACGTCCTTCTCAGGGTTGACCAGCAGCGCCTGCCCGACGATGGCCAGGTAGAAGACCGCGCTGAGGAAGGCCGGGGCGAAGACCAAGGGGTCCGGCTCGACCAGCATCCGCCACGCGGCGACGCCGGCCCAGACCAGCCCGCTGCCGCCCGTCCAGACCCTCATCCCGGTCCAGAGTCGCTTGGTCTTGCTCTTCTTGGCGGTGCCGCCGGTGGGCTGCCAGCCCATCCGCCGGCCGCGGATGATGTCGATGATGGCGAAGGCGTGCGCCCAGCCGTAGATCATTTTGACCGTCCAGCTCTCCAGGCCGTAGCGGTTCCGGTGCCAGACCGGGAAGATGATCAGGTTGTAGATGACGCTGGGCACGATGAGCAGGTAGTTCGCCAGCGCGATCTGGTCCGCGAACGCGGTGAGCATCAGCACCGGGATGATCGGCGCGACGAAGGTGAAGAGCCCGGTGTGCAGGTAGTAGCAGAAGCCGGAGATGTAGCTCAGCCGGGCCCGCCAGCGCAGCTTGGTGGACCAGAACTTCTTCGAGCCGAGCAGGCTCATCGAGCCGGCGCACCAGCGGTACTGCTGGGTGAAGAAGGAGTCCACGTCGGCCGGGCAGAGCCCGGCGGCCAGCACGACCGGGATGTAGCGCAGGTTCCAGCCCTTCATCCGCAGGTCGAAGCCGGTGTGCACGTCCTCGGAGTGCTCGATGAGGGTGGACCCGCCGATGGAGAAGAGCGCGTCCCGCCGGTAGATCGCACAACTGCCGACGCAGATCGCCGAGTCGTGCGCCTGCCGGGAGACCTGCACCGACCGGTAGAACAGCTCCTGCACCGCCCCGGCGCCCCGCTCGACCCAGGTCTGCCCCATGTGCACCCGGAAGTACTGCGGCGACTGCACGATGCCGGCCTTGGGCTCGGCGTCGAACCAGGGCAGCATCTGGTCGAGCATGTCCTTGCGCGGCACGAAGTCGGCGTCGAGGACCAGGATGAAGTCGCTCATCGTGCGCTCGAAGGCGTAGCGCATGTTGCCGGCCTTCTTGTACCAGCCCCGGTTCGGCCGACGCTGGTAGACGAAGCCGAAGGCGAGCGCCATCCGCTCCATCACCTCGTTGGGCGAGTCGTCCAGCACGTAGACGGTGACGGCCCCCCGGTAGTGCCGGCCCATCGCCCGGACGTGCTCCCAGGTGTTGCGCAGTACGTGCGGCGGCTCACCGCAGACCGGCAGGAAGACGTCCACCGTCGGGTACCGGGACGGCTTCCAGGTGCGCACCAGTTCCTGGTGCCGGGCCATGTCGAAGCCGGGCGTGAAGAGGTTCACGCAGAGCGAGATGACGTAGTAGACGACCGTGAAGAAGAGCAGCGGGAAGAGCAGCCAGAGCCAGGGGGTGAGCCGGACGAAGAGCAGCTGGCTGGTGATCAGGCAGCCGAAGCTGACCAGCGACGGCAGCATCAGCGCGGCCATCCGCCGCTTGCGGTAGGAGACGAGTTCCTCGTCGGTGGGGGGCAGGGGCACCGGGGCGTACGCGGGGCGGGTCGGTCTCTCACCGGCGCGCCGCGGGGTCCACTTCGACAGCTGTGTCGGCACCCGGAACTCAGCGGTCGGCCCCGACGGGGCCGGCACCGCCGGATCCGGCGCGGCGTCCGGTTCGGTCACCGGTGGTGAGGTCATCGCTTCCGTCTCCCCCGCTCGTCAAGCAGCAGGCCCCCGGCAGAGCGGGCGGGCTGTCGCCGATCGCGTCCAGGAAGCCGGGCACGGGCTGACCGTGTCTGCTTGATGGTTGAAAGAGAAAGCTATTCAGTCGCTTTGATGGTGTCAATGCGCTGAAATCCCACAAAAACCGCATCGTGCATCGGACCACACCGTCGATCGCCTCACATCCGGCTGAACGGCCGGGGTGACCCGGCCCGGAGAGGGGATGAAGAACCGGTGGTCATGCCCTGGCCAGCGGAACCACCAGCACCGCCTCGGTGCCTCCGGCCGCGCCCTGACGCAGCTCGATCGTGCCGCGCAGCTCCCCGGTGACCAGCGCACGGACGATCTGGAGGCCCAGCCGCCCGCTCCGGTCGGCGTCGAACTCGGCCGGCAGGCCCCGCCCGTTGTCGGTCACCGAGACGTGCAACTGCTTGCGGAACCGGTGCGCCGACACCACCACCTGGGGCGCGGCGCCGCCGTCCGCGACGGGCGCGGCGCCGTCCTCGCCGGCTGGCGGGAAGCCGTGCTCCACTGCGTTGAGCAGCAGTTCATTGAGGACCATCACCAGCGAGGTGGCGATCTCGGCGGGAAGCACCCCGAAGCTGCCCTTGCGCCGCATCCCGACCGTCGACTCGGTCGCCGCCACCTCGGTCGCCGCGCTGGCCACCCGGTCGACGATGCCGTCGAACTCGACCGCCTCGTCGCTGGACATGGAGAGCGTCTCGTGCACCAGGGCGATGGAGGCGACCCGGCGTACCGACTCCTCCAGGGCGACCCTGGCCTCCGGCATGGAAACCCGGCGGGCCTGGAGGCGCAGCAGCGCGGCCACGGTCTGGAGGTTGTTCTTCACCCGGTGGTGGATCTCCCGGATGGTGGCGTCCTTGGTCATCAGGGCGCGGTCGCGGCGGCGTACCTCGGTGATGTCGCGGACCAGCACCAGCGCGCCGATCGGCACCCCGGCGGGCATCAGCGGCAGCGCCCGGGTGAGCATGGTCGCGCCCCGCGCGTCGATTTCCCGGCGCGGCGGCGCCTCGCCGCGCAGCGCGGCGAGGATGCCGTTCGCGGCGTCCGTCCCCTCCAGCGGGTCGCCGGCCAGCCGGCGGTGCAGCGCCGCCAGGTCCTCGCCCACCAGGTGGGAGGCGTAACCCAGCCGCCGGTACGCCGACTGCGCGTTCGGGCTGGCGTAGGTGACCTTGCCACCGGCGTCCAGCCGGACCAGGCCGTCGCCGACGCGGGGGGCGGACGTGGTCTCCCCCGGGTGCCGGGGCGGCGGGAAGGTGCCGTCGGCGATCATCTGGGCCAGGTCGTCGGCGGTGGTGAGGTAGTTCAGCTCCAGCTGACTCGGGGTGCGCGCGGTGGAGAGGTTGGTGTCCCGGCCCACCACGGCCACCACCTCGCCGGCCTCGCCGTCGGCGGTACGCAGCCGGACCGGGATCGCCTCGTGGCGGGCCGGGACGTCGCCGTACCAGACGGGGTCGCCCTCGCGCCAGATCCGGCCCTGCCGGTAGGCCACCTCCAGGTGGGCCACCTCCGGCCCGCCGACGATCCGCCCCACCTGGTCGTCCTGGTAGGCGGTGGGAGCGGTGGTCGGCCGGACCTGGGCGACGCAGAGGAACGTCCCGTCGCCGTCGACCGGCACCCAGAGCAGCAGGTCGGCGAAGGACAGGTCGGAGAGCAACTGCCAGTCACCGGCGATCCGGTGCAGGTGGTCGATGTCGGCCGGACGGAGTTCGGTGTGCTCCTCGGCGAGGTCGCGCAGCGTGGACACGGTGACCAGCGTGCCACGCCGCGCCTCACATCGTCGCGGTGACCTTCTTGAGCCCGCGCGGTGCGTCCGGGTCCTCGCCCCGAGCCAGCGCCAACGCCAGCGCGAGGCGCTGCAGGGGCAGGATGTCCAGCAGCGGGGCGTACCGCTCGTCGACCTCGGGGACGGCCATCCGGGTGGCGCCCTCGACGTCGGCGGAGCCGACCACCACCACGTCGGCGCGGCGTTCGCCGAGCCGGGGCAGCACCTCGCCCATCGACCGGCCGCCCGGCCCGGAGCCGACCACGGCGAGCACCGGCACGTCGGGGTCGGTCATCGCGAGGGGGCCGTGCAGCAGGTCCGCGCCGGAGAACGCCAGCGCGGGCAGGTAGGAGGTCTCCATCAGCTTCAGCGCCGCCTCCCGCGCGGTCGGGTACGCGTACCCGCGGCCGGTGGTGACCAGCTGGGCGGCGAAGCGGTAGCGCGGGGCGAGCTGGGCCGGGGTGGTGTCGGCCAGGGTGCGCGCGGCCAGCTCGGGCAGCGCCTCCAGCGCCGCCCGCTCGTCGGCGGGGAGCACGCCGTCACCGGCGCGGACACCCTCGAGGAGCATCAGCAGGGCGAGCAGCTCGGCGGTGTACGTCTTGGTGGCCGCCACCGCCCGCTCGTGCCCGGCGGCGATGTCGACGCTGAGCTCGGCGACGCCGGCCAGCGGCGAGTCGGGCGCGTTGGTGACGGCGAGGGTGAGTGCTCCGGAGGTGCGGGCCGCCCGGAGCACCTCGGCGAGATCCGGCGAGCCGCCGCTCTGGCTGACCCCGACGACCAGCGCGTCGGAGAGGTCCGGCCGGGCGCCGTAGACGGTGACGGCGCTCGGCGAGGCGAGCCCGGCGGGCAGGCCGAGCCGGATCTCGGTGAGGTACGCGCCGTAGAGGGCGGCGTGGTCGGAGGTGCCCCGGGCGGTGAAGACCACGTGCCGGGGCCGGCGCTCGGCGATGACGGCCGCCACCCGGGCGATCGCCCCGGCGTGTTCGGCGGAGAGCAGCCGGGCGTAGCCAGCCGGCTGCTCGTCGATGTCGGCGGCCATGCCGGCTCCTGCACGCGTCACGGAAGCTCCTCCCACTGCGCGATTGCCGCGCGTTTCCTGCTCAGTCTTGCATCTTTGATCTGGCCTGGGCAACGTAACGATCAACATCGCGCAGTAGATCACCACGTCCGTTCAACATCACCTAGGCTTGCCCGACCTCACCGAGCAGCGACGAGCGAGAGGACGACGTGGCCGAGGACGACCGGGCGCTGCCCGCCGCGGAGGAACTGGCCCTGGCCCGACTGGCCCTGGACTCCGGCGACCTGGAGCACGCCGCCGGCCATGTCGCCGCCGCGCTGACCCAGGCCCCGACCCTGCCCGAGGTGCACGAGACCCTGGCCCGGGTCGGCGCCGCCGGCGGGGACCGCGCGGTCGAGTTGTTCCCGCTGCACCACCACGCCTTCGTCGGCAACGTGGTCGCCCGCGCCCACCTGCTCGCCGCCGCCGGACGCCCTGCGGAGGGGCTGGACCTGCTGGTCGCCGCGACCGGCCACGCGCCGGGCACGGACTGGGCCGGCGTGCCCTGGGTGACCGCGCCCGAGCTCGCCGAACGCCTCTTCCCGGACCGGACCGCCCGGATCCTCATGCAGGTCTGCGCCGCCGTGCCCGACCCGGTGCCCCGCGCCGGCCGGGCGGCGCTGACGCCCTACCTGTCGCTGGCCCGCAACGCGGTCGCCGTCCACCCCGAGCACGCGCTGCTGCTGGGCGCGGCGTCCGCGCTGGCCCGGCGCCTCGGCGAGGTCGCGCTGGCGATCCGCTGGGCCGCCCGGGGCGTACGCGCGGAGCCGTCGAAGCTCGGCGAGGTGTGGCTCGGGTACGCCTACCGCAGCGGCGGCCGGACCCGGGAGGCGCTCGCCGCGCTCGGCCGCGCCGTCGAACACGACCCCGACGACCTGGCGGTCTACGCCGACATCGCCGGCACCCTCGCCGACCACGGGCGGCTCGACGAGGCGCTGGAGTGGATCGACCGGGCGCTGGCCCGGGATCCCTCCTTCGACTGCGCCGTGCACACCGCCCACCGGCTGCGGCACCAGCGCGACGGCGACGTGGCGCACCTGGTCGCGCTCGCCGACTTCGTCCGCGACCACCCCGACGACACCCACGAGCACGGCGACCTGGCCGAGTGCTGCCGGAGCCGCCCGTGGCTGGGACAGGTCACCCCGGCCGGCGGGGCGGTGGTCGAGGCGCTGCGCCGGGCCGTCGTCGACGACCTGGGTGGTGTGGGCGCCGCCGTACGGCTGGACGCGCCAGCGCCGCCGAGCGCGATGCGTACCGTCGAGGTCGCCGCGCCGGGGCTGCGGATCGAGGTGGCGGACGTGGGCGACCCGGACCCGCGCGAACCGCGCCGGGCGACCACCCGGCAGCTCTGGCGCTACGACGGCACGACGGCCGTTCCCGCGGTGCCGGCGCCCTCGCCGGAGGCGGCCGAGCGGGTGCGGCAGGTCGCCCACCCGGCCTGGCCGCACCCGCCGGCGGCGTACGACGCGGCGGTCGGTCTGGCCACCCTGGACCTGGCCGACCTGCTCGGCCTGCTGGTGCACCCGCCGCAGGCGCCGTCCACCCCGCTGGGCCGGGTGCTGGGCGGGCAGGACCCGTCGCTCTGGGTGCGCTGCGTCCAGGTCTGGGCCTGCCTGGGCATCCTGCACCACCGCACCGACGAGCCGTGGACCGCCTCGACCCGGCGGCGGGTGCTGCTGGACCTGGTGTGGGGCGTCGAGGACTGGGTCACCGAGGCGGCGTTGTTCGCCCTGGTCACCGCCGCCTGGGTCGACCCGGCCGTCCGCCCGGACGTGGCCGGGGTGGTGGCCGAACGGCTGGCCGACGCGGCGGCGGTCGCCCGGGTCCGCGCGGTGCCGATCGCGGTCTCCCTGGCCCACCTGGCCCTGGCCACCCCGGCGCTGGACCCGGAGACGGCCGCCCTCGCCGTGTCGCTGACCCGGCCGCCCGCGGTCGACCGGCCGAGTGCCCTGCGCCGCCTCTGGCGCGTCGTGGGCACCCTGTTCCGCCGCTGAACCACCCGAGCCTGCCGGGCCTGCCCCAAGCGGCCGCACGCCACACCGGCCCGCGGAGACGCTTCACACGCCGGGCCGGGGCGCGGAGACCCTTCCAGGCCGGACCGGCCCCGCGGGGTGTCACCCGCGGTCGGGGAGCGGCTCCGGATACGCCGACGTGGCGGGTTCCCGGAGGCCGGGAGCCCGCCACGTCGGCGCCAGGAAGTCCGTCGAGTCTGCCGCCCGGCCGACCCGACGGCTCCCATCAGGGGGTCGGGGCCTTGGCGAGGGCGGTCTCGGCCTGCTCCTCGGGCGTGGCCTGCGCGGGCGGCTCGTTGGCGGTGCGCAGCGGGATCTCCCGGATGAACCAGGCGAGCACCGGCACCGCGACGGTAAAGAGCACCGCCCACCAGAAGACGTGCGAGATGGCGTCGGCGAGTCCGCCGAGCACCAACTCCCGGGCCTGCGCCGGCAGGTCCTTCAGCTTCTCCAGGTCCATCGCGCCGCCGGCCTCGCCGCCGCCTGCGAAGGAGCCACCGGCCGGCGAGTCGGACAGCCGGTTGGCGAAGATCGCACCGAACAGGGAGATGCCGAACGAGCCACCGATGGAGCGGAAGAAGGTGGCCGCGCCGCTCGCCGCGCCCAGGTCCTTCTGCTCGACGCTGTTCTGCGCGATCAGCATCGAGGTCTGCATGAGGAAGCCCATGCCGACGCCGAGCACGACCATGTAGAGCGACGACTCGGCCTTGCCGGTGTCGACGTCCAGCAGGGTCAGCAGCGCCAGACCGACGGTCATCACCACGCCGCCGACGATCGGGTAGATCCGGTACCGCCCGGTCCTGGTGATCGCCCGGCCGACGACCAGCGAGACCACCAGCATGCCGAACATCAGCGGAAGCAGCAGCAGGCCGGAGTTCGTGGCCGAGGCGCCCTGCACGGTCTGCTGGTAGAGCGGCAGGAAGTTCATCGCGCCGAACATGGCGAAGCCGAGCAGGAAACCGATCACCGAGATCAGCGCGAAGTTGCGGTTGGCGAAGAGGCCCAGCGGCAGGATGGGCTCGGCGGCCCGCCGCTCGACGAAGCCGAAGACCGCCAGGCTGACCACGGCGAGGGCGGTGAGCCCGAGGATCTGCGGGGAGACCCAGTCGTAGGAGTTGCCGCCCCAGGTGGTGACGAGCACGATCGCGGTGATGCCGACCGAGAGCAGCGCGGCGCCGAGCCAGTCGATCCGGTGCTCGGTGCGGTGCTTCGGCAGGTGCAGGGTCGCGATCAGCAGCACCAGCGCGATCCCGCCCAGCGGCAGGTTGACGTAGAACGCCCAACGCCAGGAGAGGTTGTCGGTGATGAAGCCACCGACCAACGGGCCGGCCACCATGGCGATGGCCATGATGCCGGCGATCATGCCCTGGTAGCGCCCCCGCTCCCGGGGCGGGACCAGGTCGCCGATGATCGCCATCACGCCGACCATCAGGCCGCCGGCGCCGAGGCCCTGGACGGCGCGGAAGGCGATCAGCTCGACCATGCCGTCGTCCGGGCCGCCGAGCAGGCCGGAGCCGGCCATGCCGCAGAGCGCGGAGCCGATCAGGAAGACGACCACCGAGGTGAGGAAGACCGACTTGCGGCCGTAGAGGTCGCCAAGCTTGCCCCAGATCGGGGTGGAGACCGTCGTGCCCAGCACGTACGCGGTGACCACCCAGGTGAAGTGGTCCAGCCCGCCGAACTCGCCCACGATCCGCGGCAACGCGGTGCTGACGATCATGTTGTCGAGCATCGCCAGCATCATGGCGATCATCAGGCCGAAGAGCACGACCCGGACGTTGGGTCGGGCCACAGCCGCCTGGCTTGCCTGGGTCATGGGTAAGCTCCCCCGAGAGATGACGTACTTACTTGCCGGCCGGCTAGTTACCTTACTAGCCGCACGGTAAGTTGGGCAGCGGAGCCGGTCAAGCGAGTTGGGTGGTAACGGTGAGGGAGAGCACAGGCGGCACGCGGGAACGCATCAAGGCCGTTGCGCTGGAGCTCTTCAGCGAGCAGGGGTACGAGAAGACCTCGCTACGGGAGATCGCCGAACGGCTGAATGTGACGAAGGCCGCCCTCTACTACCACTTCAAGAGCAAGGACGAGATCGTCACCAGCTTCGTCGAGGACCGGCTGGAGCGGATGGACGAACTGATCGCCTGGGCCGAGTCGCAGCCAGCCACCGCGGCCACCCGCCGCGCCGTCATCGGCCGGTACGCCGACACGATGTTCACCAGCGAACAGCCCTCGGTGATGCGCTTCTTCGAGCAGAACCAGACGGCGCTGAAGAACCTCGCCGCCGGGCAGCAGATGCGTGGCCGGATGCTGCGGCTGGCCGACGTGCTGCGTCGGGACGACAGCTCGCCGGCGGCCCAGCTGCGCGCCGCGCTGGCGCTCTTCGCCGTGCACAGCAGCTGGTTCGCCGTCCGCACCCCGGACATCACCGACGCGGAGCGGAAGAAGATCGCCCTGCAGGTGGCCGACGAGCTGCTCGCCGCCATCGGCACGGAGCCCGAACCGACGCGCCCCGCCTGACCGGCGGCCGGCGAGGCTCGGATCAGGCGCGGGTGAGGTCCAGCCGGAGGCCGAGCAGGTCCACCCCGGGCAGGGGCGACCAGTCCTTCTCGGGCAGCCGGACGAATCCCCGCCGCTGGTAGAGCCGCTGCGCCGAGGTGGCGAAGCCGCTGCGGACGCAGATCACCACGGCGGAGCAGTCCCGTTCCGTCGCCCGGGACACGCAGGCGTCCACCAGGGCCGCGCCGACGCCCCGGCCCTGGGCGGCCGGGTCCACGGCCAGCATCCGGAACTCCGCCTCGCCGGGACCGGACAGCTCGGCGTACCGGCTGCCCGGCAGCACGAAGGTCACCGAGCCGAGCACCTCACCGGTGGCCGCGTCGACGGCGATCAGCACCTCGCCCTGCTCGGCCCGGCTGGTCACGTCGGCGAGCACGGCGGAGTAGCCGTGCTCGCCCTTGAGCTGCCCGTCCGCCTCGTACGCGGCGACCGTCAGCCGGGCCACCGCCGCGAAGTCGGCCGGGTCGGCGCGGCGGACCAGGAGGCCGGTCAATCGATCACCGCGATCAGGTCACCGTCCTGCACGACGTCGCCCTCGTTGACCGCGAGCTGCTTGACGACGCCGTCGGACTCGGCGACGACGGGGATCTCCATCTTCATCGACTCCAGGATCACCAGCGTGTCCCCCTCGGACACGGTGTCCCCGGCCGACGCGACGACCTTCCAGACGTTCGCCACCATCTCGGCGCGGATCTCCTCGGCCATCTCACGGCCCTCCCTCTCCGGTTGCCTGCCGACGTATCCAATCATGCGGGCGACCCGTGGGGGGCGTGGAGCGCCCCGCCGGCGCCGATGATCGACTCGGTGTCGGTGACATCGGGCCGTCCGGGACCGCGGGACAGCCCGACGGCACCGGTCCGGACCCGACCACCCGGGCGGACGGGGAAGGATCGGGAGAGGCGGCGGCGCCGCCGTCGTGCGCCCGACCGCCCCGGGAGACGACCACGGGTGCCGGCCGCACTAGCATCAGCGGGTCGGACCCCGGCGCCGGGAGGACCGGTGCGTGCACCGGCGCCGAGGTCGTGCGCAGGCGGATCCGACCATCACGAGGAGGTCACATGGCGAAGAAGGCCCGCAAGAAGAAGGCCCGGAAGAAGAGCGGCGCGAACCACGGCAAGCGCCCCAACTCCTGAGCGGCGGGCCGGACCGACGGTCCGGCGCCGATCAGTTCGCGACAGACCGGTGGCCCGGGTCGGAAGACCCGGGCCACCGGTCTGCGTGTAGGTGCCGACGCTCAGTCGGCGAGCTCCCGCGACTCGCTGCTCTCGAACACGACCAGCTCGGTGAGCCGGACCCGGAGCCGCTCGCGCAGCTCGTCGGGCGCCGTCTCGTTGCCGCAGCAGCGGGCCACCAGCGCCTTGACCTCCTGCTCGAGGCCGTACTCGCGCAGGCACGGCCCGCACTCGTCGAGGTGGTGCCGGATCAGCGTGCGCCGCTCCTCGGCGCACTCCAGATCCAGGTAGAGGTAGACCTCCGCGAGGACCTCGCGGCAGTCCGTCTCGTGCGGATCTCCACAGCTCACGTCACACCTCCCGGCCGGCGGCAGCGGTCGAGCCCTTCTTCGACGACGTGGGGGTGAACCCTCGCTCCGCCGCGTACTGCTCGAGCAGCTTGCGCAGATTACGTCGACCCCGGTGCAGCCGCGACATCACCGTGCCGATCGGCGTGCCCATGATGTCGGCGACCTCCTTGTAGGAGAAGCCCTCGACGTCGGTGAGGTAGACGGCCAGGCGGAACTCCTCCGGCAGCTGCTGGAGGGCCTCCTTGACGTCGCTGTCCGGCAGCCGGTCCAGCGCCTCGGTCTCGGCCGAGCGCAGCCCACTGGAGGTGTGCGACTCGGCCTCGGCGAGCTGCCAGTCGGTGATCTCTTCGGTCGGCGCCTGGATGGGCTGGCGCTGCCGCCGACGGTAGGAGTTGATGTAGGTGTTGGTCAGGATCCGGTAGAGCCAGGCCTTCAGGTTCGTGCCCTGCTCGAACTGGTGGAAGGCGGCGTACGCCTTCAGGTACGTCTCCTGGACCAGATCCTCGGCATCCGCCGGGTTGCGGGTCATCCGCAGCCCGGCAGCGTAGAGCTGATCGACGAATGGCATCGCGTCCCGCTCGAAGCGGGCCCTGCGCTCGTCCGTCTTCTCGGTGGTCAACCGCACATCCCCTCGCGTCGGATGCTTTCCCGCCGAGGATACGCGCACGGACCTGCCCACAGATTCACTTCCGGCGGGTGTGCTCGTGCTCACCGCGACCGCCCCGGCCGGCGGCACCGCCGCGGGCCATTCCGGGCCGCCCAGCAGCTGTCTCAGCTGCCGCGATCCCCGCTCGTCCCGTTCCCGGGCCTGCGTCTCGGTCGGCACCGGTCACCCCCCTCGCCAGAAATGTCGTCCGAGGGCTGTAACGCACGCCGACGGGCGGGACATTCCGGCTCCGACCCCCGTTCCTGGTCCCGGCCTCGGCGGGACCGACGCTGGGACGCCTCGGCGAAACCGACGCTGGGACCAGGAAGGGCCTGGGAGGACCGGTGCCGCCGCCCGAACCGGGCATCCGGCACCAACCGATGCAACGAACCGTCACCGCCGCCGGACACGGCCCGGCAGCACGGCCAGCCGCTCCCGCCACCCCCGTGTCCCGCCGCTCCGCCCGCACCGACGGGACGCCAGGGACGCCGACGACAGCCCGTCCGTGCGGGAACGCGGACACCCGGGACCCGCGGTCAGCCGCGCGCCCAACCCTGGCCGCGCAGCCAGTCGAGCACCACGGCGGCCGTGCCGGCCGGGTCCCGTCGCAGGTCGTGCCGCTCCCCCGGCCGGGTCACCACGCGCACCGCGGGCCCCTGCGCCGGCACCCCGAACGGGTCCCGGTCGCCGTTGACGACCAGGGTCGGCAGGCCGGTCGCCAGCTCCGCGGCCCG
>NZ_JAMOKF010000107.1 GCF_023656545.1 Micromonospora phytophila
TGGCCGCCGGTGAGCCCGCCCTCGCCATCGAGTACGCCGAACGCGCCGCCGAACTGGCCCGCGGCGCGGTGCCCGCGGCGGACCGGGTGGTGCACGCCCGGGCGCTGCTCCAGGTCGGCCGGCCCGCCGACGCGCTCGCCTTCGCCGAGAAGATCGCCGCGAACGCCGGCGACGAGGCGGCCACCCGGACCAGCGCGCTGCTGCTCGCCGGCCAAGCCCACCAGACCATGGGTGACCAGGCGCGAGCGGTGGCCTGCTGGCAGGAGGCGTTGCAGGTCGCCACCGCCGGCAACCTGCCGACGCTGCGCGCCTCGGCGATGCGCCGCCTCGGCATGGCCGACTTCGTCGCCGGCCGGCTGGGGCAGGCGAGCAGCCGGCTCGCCGCCTCGTACCAGGTGAGCCTCCAGGTGCAGGACCGCCGGGGGCAGGCCTGGTCGTTGCAGAACCTGGCCTGGGTCACCACCACCCGGGGCGACTTCGCCGGCACCGACGCGGTGCTCGGACGGGCCGCCAGGCTCTTCGCCGAACTGAAGGACCCGTACGGGCGGGCCTGGCTGCGCGGCACCACCGCGTTCGCCCGGCTGCTCGCCGGTCGGCTGCGCGAGGCGTGCCGGATGGCGCGGGTCTTCCTGCCGTTCGGTGAGCGGGTCGGCGAGGCGTGGGCGGTGGGCACGCTGCGCGCGGTCGAGGCGTACGCCACCGCCGAGCTGGGTGAACTGGCCGAGGCGGACCGGGAGGCCCGGCGGGCGTACCGGGAATTCGCCGCCGCCTCCGACGACTGGGGGCGCGGCTTCGCGCTGGTCGTCCGGGCCGTGGTGGCCCGTGGGCTGGGCGAGCCGGAGCACGCCGCCGACCTGCTCACCGACGCGCTGTCGTACGCCGGGCGGACCTCCCACCCGCTGCTCACCGGGATGGCCGGCACGCTGCGCGGGTTCGTCGCGCTGGACATGGGCGACTGCGAGACCGCCGAGCGGGAGGCCCGCGCGGTGCTGACCGCCGTCGAGCCGCACAACCCGCAGGCGCCCGCGCAGGTGGCGCCCCGGGTGCTGCTCGCCACCGCCCGGCTGGCCGCCGGCGACTCCGCCACCGCGGTCGGCCTGCTCGCCCCGGTGGCCACCGCCGCCGCCACCGCGCCCTCGCTGCTCTTCTCCCGCCGCCAGACCATGGCCCGGTACGCCTCGGCGCTGCTCGCCCACGGCCAGCGTGAGCAGGCGCTGGACTGGGCCCACCGGGCGGTCACCGCCCCGGCGGAGGACGTCCGCAGCCAGGTGATCGCGGCGAGCGTCCTCGCCGAGGCGCTGGCCGCCTGCGGCCGGCCCGTGGAGGCGCTGACCAGCGCCGAGGAGGCGGTGCGCCTGGCGTACGCCACCGAGCAGCGCAGCGAACGTGCCGCCGCCGACGCCCTCCGCGCCCGCCTCGCCTCCGCCTGACCACCCCTCCGCCTGACCACCCCTCCGCCGCGCCCCGCCCAGCAGCGCCTTTGAGAGATCTTGGTGAGAAAGGGCCCCTATGGGGGCCGAAATCTTCCAAGATCCGCTCGCCGCGATGGCCGCGCTCGCCGCGATGGCCGCGCTCGCCGCGATGGCCGCGCTCGCCGGGTGCGCCGATCGGGCGGGTGCGGCGGGCCCGCCCGCCAGGTGGTGGTGGCGTGCCTGGGCGCGGGGGGAGGTCGGGGCGGGTGGGGTGGGGAGATCTGGCGGTTTCGGGGATGTGGGCGTCGGGGGTGGCCGCTAGCGTGTCAGGTCCGAGGGGCGGTCCACAGTGACCGTGCCGGGTGGGAGAGGTCCTGATGAAGCTGCCGCGTTCCGGCGCCGGGTGGACGATCGCGGTCTTCGGCGTGCTGGCGCTGGTCATGGGCGCGGTCGGGCTGCTCTGGCCCGAGGCGTTGCTGCGCCTGCTCGGCTTCGAGGTGCCGGCCCGGCGGGCGGCCGGCGACCACACCGGCACCTTCCTGATGGCCTCGTCGATGGCCTCGTTCAACATGGGGGTCTACTACCTGCTCGCCACCGCGACCGAGTGGCGTTCGTTCTACCGGTTCACGGTCTTCTTCCGGTTGGTCACCTTCACCGTCTTCAGCATCGCGGTGCTGGCCGACATCGCGCCGGGCCGGTTCTTCGGGGTGGCCGCCTGGGAGGGCGTCGGCGCGTTGGCGACCGCCGCCGGGCTCTGGTGGGACGCGCGCCGGTCGGTCGCGCCGACCGCGGGAGCCGCCGCCACCGGTAGCCCGTCAGCCGTCGTGGCGGAACAGGTTGCACCGGAACCGGCGGCGCAGCCAGCCCCTGCCCACGAGCGGTCGAGCGCCGGGGCTGCCGTGGCCGGCGGAGGATCGGCTGCCGGGGCTGCCGTGGCCGGCGAGGGGCCGGCCGCCGGGGCGGCCGCGACCGAGGGATCGGCCGCCGGAGCTGCGGTTACCGGGTCCGGATCGACCGTCGTACCGGGGTCCGGGGCGGCCGGGGCCGCGCCCGCGACCGATGCGGTTCACTGAGCCACCGGTCCGGTTGGGTATTTTCAAAGCTGTGACCGAGACCCCGCCCGGCGCCCTGCCGTTGCCCATCGTGCCCGGTCTGACTGATCTGCGGGTCTTTGCCCGGGGCGGCTACGCCACGATCTACAAGGCGACCCAGATCTCGGTGGGGCGTGAGGTCGCGGTCAAGGTGGAGAACCGCACGCTGGACAGCGAGCGGGACCAGGCGCGCTTCCTGCGCGAGGCGCGGGCCGCCGGCCGGATGTCGTCCCACCCGCACGTGGTCGACCTCTTCGACGTGGGGGTCACGGTCGACCAGCACCCCTACCTGATCATGGAACTCTGCGACGGGTCGTACGCCGAACGGATGCGGACCTCGCCGCTCGGTCCCGCCGAGACCCGCGACCTCGGCGTCAAGATCGCCGACGCGATCGCCCACTCGCACGCGGCCGGCGTCCTGCACCGGGACGTCAAGCCCGCCAACATCCTCTACTCGCACTTCAATCCGGCGGTGCTGGCCGACTTCGGGCTGGCCGTGCTGGCCGAGATGCGCGACGCCTCGGTCGCCCTGGAGGTGCTCACGCCGGCGTACGCGCCGCCGGAGATGTTCAGCCACAGCCCGCCGTCGCCCGCCGTGGACGTCTACGCCCTCTGCGCCACCCTCTACGCGGTGATGCACGGCCGGCCGCCCCGCTGGCAGTCCGAGCGGAACCCGAGCCTGGTCACCGTGCTGGAGATGTTCCACCAGCCGATCCCCGGCCTGCCCGGGGTGCCGGAGGAACTCGTCGACGTGCTCCGCGTCGGGATGGCCAACGACCCGGGGGAGCGTCCCTCCGCCGCCGAACTGGGCAGCCTGCTGGCCGGCCTTCCGTTGGACCCGGCCACCGGCTCGACGGCCGGCGGTGCACCGGTGTCGGGCGTGCCGTTCAGCGGCGGTCCCACCTCCGGCCCGTACGCCTCCGGCCGTTCCGCCCGCCCCGCGCCGCGATCGCCGGTCGAGGATCCCCACCCGACGGTGCCCACCTCCGGTCGTCGCTGGCGGCGACGCTGGTTCCTCGGCGGTGCCGGGATGCTGGCCCTGGCCGCCTCCGCCAGCGCCGGCGCCTGGCTGGCCGGTGGGGCGCCCGTCCCGACCCCGTCCCCGACGCCCGGGGTGGCGGCGAACAGGGCGGTGCTGCCCGCCTGCGCCGGGACCTCGCGGCTGCCCGCTGGCGCCGGGTGCGCCGGCGAGCTGGAGTGCTTCGGGCCGATGGAGGTGCGCGGCGCGCGGGCCAGGGCGGCCCGGGTGTCCTGCGACGGTGAGCACACCTGGGAGAGCTACGCCGAGGGGACGCTCCCCGGCACCCTGGTCGGTGCCGGCTACGACGAGGTCAGCGCGGATCCGGTGGTGCGGCAGGTCTGCAACGAGACCACCTTCCGGCTGACCAGCGGGATGACCGACGCGGACGGGTGGAACCTGGAGGTGCTGCCGCCGACCTCGGCGGAGACGGACCGGACGTACCGGTGCCTGGCCGGGCGCGGGCTCGACGCGCTCGCCTCACCCACCCTCACCGGTAGCTGATCGGCCGCGTCCGCCGTGGCGCTCCCGCATGGCGCGGACCGCCTCCCGGTTGTCCAGCGTCTCCAGCGTGTCCGCGTCGATGCCGTGCAGCCCGCCCGACGGATGCCCGGACGGCGCGACGGCGACGGCCGACCTCCTGTCGTCGTGCTCCCGGGCGGCCGCCACCGACACACCCGCGATCATCGTGAACAGGACGCAGAGCAGCGCCAGGACCACCCCGAGGAGGTCCTGACGGCGCCACACGATCAGCGTCACCAGCAGCGAGACCGCCGCCAGTGCCGCGACGACCGCGGCCGTCCGCGCGTCGGGCCTGGGTAACCTCACCCGTCCAGCATGTCCAAGCCCGGCCGGCTGTCAACCGTGCCGCCGCGGCACGTCGAGCAGGGACGCGGCTTCGCGTCGCCTGGGCGGTCGGTCCACACGGGATCGCCGCGCCCGGCGTCCCCACCGTCGCGTGCGGACATCTCGGGTCTTCGTCCTCGCTCGACCACCCGATCCCGCCGACGTCGCTGCCGGCGAGGGGACGTGACGCGGTAGGTGGGACACTGGAGGTGCGCTAAAGCGTCGACCATGAAGAATTCGTTACATCACTGCGCGTTTCGTCGGAGATATGACGATTTTGCGGGCGACATTCATTGCCCACGATCTCTAGAGTGACGGGGGTCGAGCCTCACTCTCGACCTGTCCCGTCCTCCACCGGAAGGCGTCCACATGCCACGACGAACCCGGTCCCTGGCCGCAGCAGGAATCGCCGGCGTCATCCTCGCCGGGTCGGCGGTCGCACCCGCCGCCGCCGCACCGTCCCTGACCGGTTGGGGCCGCCCGGCCACCTCCGACCGGACCAGCCCCACAGAGGCACGCCGGGTCGACCGCGTGCCGACGCCGAAGCTGGACTGGTACGCCTGCTACGAGTACGCCGAGTGCGCCACCGTCCAACTGCCGCTGGACTACGACCAGCCGAAGGGCGCGACCACCGAGGTGACCGTGCTCCGGGTCAAGGCCCGTGACCAGCAGGCCAAGGTCGGTAGCCTGTTCCTCAACCCGGGTGGCCCCGGTGGCGCCGGCACCGACATCGCGCTCGCCGCGCCGTACTTCCTCGGTGACGAGGTGCTCGACCGCTTCGACATCATCGGCGTGGACCCGCGCGGCGTCGGCGCGAGCCAGCAGGTCAGGTGTTTCCCGTCGGTGAAGGAGCAGACCCGGGCGTACGCGGGGCTGAACGTCGCGTTCCCGTGGCCGAAGGACGAGGAGAAAGCGTACGTCGCCTCCTCGAAGGCGGTCGGCAAGGGCTGCTCCACCACGGGCAGGCCGCTGACCGGCGCGATGTCGACCGCCGAGGTCGCCCGCGACATGGACGTGCTGCGCCGCGCGGTCGGCGACAAGAAGCTCAGCTTCCTGGGCTTCAGCTACGGCAGCGCGCTCGGCCAGTACTACGCCAACATGTTCCCCGACCGGGTCCGGGCCCTGGTGATCGACGGCGTGCTCAACCCGGACGCCTGGGTGGGCCAGGGCCGGGCGCGCAGCCTGTCGCAGGAGGACCGGCTGCGCAGCGCCCAGGGCGCGTACAAGGCGCTGCGGGAGATCCTGACGCGCTGCGACTCGGCCGGGGAGCAGGCCTGCCCGTTGGCCGCCGGCGACCCGGTCGCCTCGTTCGACCTGGTGGCGAAGCGGTTGCAGGCCGAGCCGGTGGTCGTCGAGGACCCGGACTTCGGCACGTTCACCGTCACCTACGCCGACTTCGTCGGCTCCACCCTGGGCGCGCTCTACAGCCCCTTCGGCTACCAGCAGGTGGTCGGCCTCACCGCCGAGCTGCTGGTGCTCACCGACCCGGCTGCCGGCACCGCCGCCCGCGAGCAGGCGCGCGCCGGCGTGAACCGGCTGGCCGCCAAGGCCCGCGAGCAGGCCCGCCGGTACGACTTCCCGTACAACAACGGGCTGGAGACGTTCCTCGGCGTCGACTGCACCGACGCGTACCACCCGAAGGACGCCGGCTCCTTCCCGGCGCTGGGGGTGAAGGCCGACCAGCGGGACCCGTACTTCGGGCGGCTCTGGACCTGGGGCACCGCGCCCTGCGCCCGCAACACCTGGACGGTGCGGGACGAGGACGCCTACACCGGGCCGTTCAACCGGCGGACCAGCGCGCCGGTGCTGATGGTCGGCAACTACTGGGACCCGGCGACCAACTACCAGGGGGCGGTGACCTCGGCCAGGCTGCTGCCGAACAGCCGCCTGCTGAGCAGCGACAGCTGGGGCCACACGGCGTACGGGACCTCGGCCTGCGTGACCGGCGCGATCGACGCGTACCTGGTCCGGGGGGCGCTGCCGGCGAAGGGCACGGTCTGCGTGGGCGACATCCAGCCGTTCGTCGCCCTGCCCGACGAGCCGGCGCGGAGCAAGCGGGCGGCGGAGTCGAAGAGTGACCTGGCCGCCGAGGGCGCCCCGGCCCGGGGTGAGCCCAAGCGGCTCCCGCCGGTGGTCGGGCCGCTGCCGGCGGTCGGCACGCTGACCGTCCGCTGACGGACCCGGGGTACGGCGGACGATCGGGCGTCCGCCGTACCCCGGCCCGGCTCCGCGGCCGGGTGGACGGCACTACCTACTCTCGGTATACCTTCCAGGCGCAGACAGTGAGGCTGCCGATGAACGATGCCGTCGCCCGGGCCCGGGTCCGTTCGATCGCCACCACGCTGGCCGTGGCGCTGACGCTCACCCTCGCCGCGGCGGCGGGGTGTGACAGCCGGCGGGAGCCGGAGCTGCCCTCCGTGCAGGAGAAGCTGCGCGAGTCCCACATCTACGGTCAGCCGAGGCTGCGGATCGGCGTGGCCACCAACGAGCCGCTGATGGGCGAGCTGCGCAACGGCGTGCACGTCGGCTTCGACGTCGAGATCGCCCGCTACATCGCCGCCTCCCTCGGCTACCAGGGCGACGACCGGATCGAGTTCGTGCCGGTGTCCACGGAGGACCGCGTTCCGGCGCTCCAGGGCGGCGTGGTCGACCTGGTCGTCTCCAGCTTCTCGATCACCGAGGAACGTAAGAAGCTGGTCAGCTTCGCCGGGCCGTACTTCGTCACCACCCAGGAGGTGATGGTGCCGACCCGGCTGAAGGACAACATCCGCACCATCGAGGACCTCCGCGACCCGAAGTACAAGATCTGCACCAGCGGCGGCTCCACCACCGAGGCGGAGCTGGAGAAGCACCAGGTCAAAGCCCTGGTGGTGAAGGACGTCGGTGACTGCGTCGAGGGCATCCGCAAGGGGCGGTACGACGCGGTCAGCTCGGACGAGGCCATCCTCGCCGGCTTCCTGGCCCAGTACCCGACCGAGTTCCAGATCGTCGACATGCCCTTCGGCACCAGTGAGCTCCTCGGCATCGGGGTGCCGATCGGCGACCCGGCCCTGCGTGACCTGGTCGCCTTCTTCCTGCAGAAGAGCTACCAGCAGGGGCGGGACGGGCTGAGCAGCCCGTGGTTGACCGCGTACAACCGCACCCTCGGGCCCTGGTTGCGCGCGGAGAAACGGCAACCGCAACCGCTCGACGTGCCGAAGCTGGTCGACTTCGACGACAAGGCCCCGCGGCGGTGAGCGCCGCGGCGGCCACCGCGGCCGGCGGTGCGGAACCGCCGGTGGTGATCCTCCCCGACCGGGACCGGGCCGTCGCGGACCGGCCGGCACGGGAGGACGACCATGACCTCAGTGAGCGCCGGGCCCGGGCCAGCCAGTCGTTCTGGACGGCGGTGGTCGGCGTGCCGGCGGTCTTCTCGGTGCTGCGACTCGGCGTGGAGGCCGGCGGCGAGTTGCAGACCACCCTCCTGCTGGTGGCGAACGTCGGCCCGGTCAACCTGCTGGCCGGCTTCCTCACCACGGCGGCGCGGCTGCTCTCCACCGTCCTGGTCGCCGTCTTCGCCTTCGGCGCGGTGCTCGGCGTCAGCGTCGACCGGATGCCGTCGCCGGGCCTGCGCCGGCCGCTCTTCGCCCGCTGGATGGAGATCACCCCGGCCTGGTTCGTGGCGGCGAGCTTCCTGCTCGCGCTGGTCACCTGGCCGCTGCTCTACCTGCCGCTGCTGGTGCCGGCCTTCGTTGCGGCCTTCCAGCTCACCCCGGAGCGGCTGCACGAGCGGCCCGGGCCGCGGGTGCTGATCGTCGCCGCGCTGCTCGGCGTGTACGCCTGGCTGCTGCTGCCGACGCTGCGGGACGCCTGGCGGCAGGGGGAGTCGCTCGCCCTGGTGCTGCTCGTCGTGCCGCCGCTGCTCGCGCTCGCCATCGCCGGGCCGCTGCCGGGGGCGGTGGTCCGCCCGCTGGCCCCGATCACACAGATCGCGGTGCTGGCGATGCTGGTCTGGGCGGCGCTGCCGGTGATCAGCACGCCGGTGCTGCCGCTGACCGTCACCACGGTCGCGGCCGACTCGGGGGCGACCCAGGACGTCCGTGGGCACGTCGTCACCACCGACGACGTGAACATGGTGATCCTCCAGGAACGCGGCGGGGTCCGGTACGTCCCGGTGGAGCAGGTACGCGGGCAGGTGCTCTGCCCGAGCGAGGAGGAACTGCCCCGGCACCGGCTGCGCATCCGGGACTTCCACGTCGAGGATTCGCTGCTGGAGGGGCTGGGCCGGCGGGTCCGCCCGGTGCACCGCATCGACGCCGCCTGCCGGGCGGTCGGCTGAGGGCCGGCGCCACCCCGCCCGCCCTCGGCCGCCGGCCTCAGTAGGACTTGTCCTGGCCGAGGACGTGCTGGGCGACGAAGTTCAAAATCATCTCCCGGCTCACCGGGGCGATCCGGCCGGCGCGGACCGCGCCGAGCAGGGTGGCCACCCCGTACTCGGTGGTCATGCCGGCCCCGCCGAGGGCCTGGACGGCGGTGTCCACGGCCAGCGCGGCGGCCTCCCCGGCGGCGTACTTGGCCATGTTGCCGGCCACGCCGGCCTCCAGGTCGCGGCCCGCGTCGTAGAGGGTGGCAGCCTTGTGGATCATGAGGCGGGCCAGTTCCACCTGTACCGCCGCGTGCGCCAGCGGGTGGGACACCCCCTGGTGCGAGCCGATGCTCCGGCCGCCCCAGACCTTGCGGGTGGCGGTGTACTCCGAGGCCCGCTCGATGGCGTACCGGCCGGTGCCGGCGCCCATCGCGGCCACCGTGATCCGTTCCGGGTTCAGCCCGGCGAAGAGCGCCGGCAGGCCGGCGTCCAGCGACTCGCCGACCAGCGCGTCGGCGGGCAGCCGCACGTCGTCGAGGTAGAGCAGGAACTGGTTCTCCGGAGAGAGGATCTCCATGTCCAGCTTGGACCGGGTCAGCCCGGGCGCGTCGGTCGGCACCATGAACAGCGCCGGCTTCAGCTTCCCGGTCGAGGCGTCCTCGGTGCGGGCCACCACCAGCACGTAGCGCGCCTCGTCGACTCCGGAGATGTAGCACTTGCGGCCGGAGAGCAGCCAGTCGTCGCCGTCGCGGCGGGCCACCGTGCCGAGCCGGTGGAAGTTCGACCCGGCCTCCGGCTCGGTGATCGCGAAGACCACCTTCAGGGAGCCGTCGGCGAAGCCGGGCAGGAAGCGCTTGCGCTGCCCGTCGGTGCCGTGCTTCGCGATGACGGTGGCGGCGATGGCGGGGGAGACCACCAGCAGCAGCAGCGGGCAGCCGGCGGCGGCCAGTTCCTCGCAGACGATGGCCAGCTCGGTGATGCCGCCGCCCCCGCCGCCGTACTCGGTCGGAATGTTGACCCCGAGGTAGCCCAGCCGGCCGGCCTCGTCCCACAGCTCGGTGGTGTGCTCACCGGCCTTGGCCTTGGTCACGAAGTAGTCGTGGCCGTACTTGCGGCCCAGCGCGCGGACGGCGTCGCGGAGCTGGTCCTGCTCGAGGGTGAGGTCGAAGTTCATCGCGGGGCCTCCAGGGCTCACTCGGGGTTCGACGGCTCCAGGTCGCGGCGCGGCGTCAGACGCGCCGAGCTGGAGTTGTCGACAACGGCCAGCACGGCGCCCGTGTCGACCTGACCGCCGGCCGGCACGGGCAGCTCGGCCACCACACCGTCGGTCGGGGCGAGCACGGGGTGTTCCAGCTTCATCGCTTCCAGGGTCAGCAGCAGGTCGCCGGCGGCCACCCGCTGGCCGACCTCGACGTGCACGCGGGTCACCGCGCCGGGCAGCGGCGCGAGCAGCGACCCGGCGGCCAGTTCCGCGGTGGGCAGCGGGAAGCGTGGGAGCTCGGCCAGGCTCGCGGCCCCGTCCGGGCCGTCCACGAAGACCTCCGACCCCACCCGGTGTACGCGGTACGCGCGGCGCACCCCGTCGACGTCGAGCACGACCCGGTCCGGGGCGGCCGAGACCAGCTCGACCGCCGGCGCGTCGCCGGACGCGACGGTGTCCGGTCGGTCGGTGGACCAGTCGGCGAGCGCGCCGGTGCGGTCCAGCCGGTAGCGGACCTCGATCTCGCCGTCCGGGCCGGTGTAGCGGGTGACCTGTCCGAAGGCGGGCACGTTGCGCCAGCCCGACGGGAGACCGGCGAGCACCGGCGCGTCGGCCCGCCGGGCGGCGGCGGTGGCCAGCGCGGCGGCCAGGGCCACCAGAGAGACCTGGTCGGCGGGCAGCAGCGGGGCGAAGACCTCCTCGTGCCGGTCCAGGAAGCCGGTGTCGATCTCCACCGCGCCGAACTCCGGGCTGCGCAGCACCCGGACCAGCAGGTCCCGGTTCGTGGTGACGCCGTGCAGTTCGGCCCGGGCCAGCGCGCCGGCCAGCAGCCGGATCGCCTCGGCGCGGGTCTGCCCCCAGGCGATCACCTTCGCCAGCATCGAGTCGTAGTGCACCCCGACGGTCGAGCCGTCCACCACGCCGGAGTCCAGCCGCAGGCCGATCGCCCGGAGGTTGCCGAACTCCCGGGCCACCCCGGGGACCGCGAACCGGTGGACGGTGCCGGTGGCGGGACGCCAGCCCTGCGCCGGGTCCTCGGCGCAGAGCCGCACCTCGATCGCGTAGCCGCGCATCCAGTGCGGGTCGGTGGCGTTCTCCGGCAGGGGTTGGCCCTCGGCGACCATCAGTTGCAGGCGGACCAGGTCCAGCCCGGTGCAGAGTTCGGTGACCGGGTGTTCGACCTGGAGCCGGGTGTTCATCTCCAAAAAGAAGAACTCACCGGTCGGGGCGAGCAGGAATTCCACCGTGCCCGCGCCGACGTAGTCGACCGCCCGCCCGGCCGCCACCGCCGCCTCGTGCAGCCGCTGCCGCAGCTCCGCCGGGATGACCCCGGGGGCCTCCTCGATGATCTTCTGGTGCCGACGCTGGACCGAGCACTCGCGCACGCCCAGGGCGGCCACCGTGCCGTGGGTGTCGCCGAAGATCTGCACCTCCACGTGGCGGCCCCGCTCGACGTACCGCTCGATGAAGACCGTGCCGTCGCCGAACGCGGCGGCCGCCTCGCGGCGCGCGGAGGCGACGGCCTCGGCCAGTTGGGCGGCGTCCCGGACGACGCGCATGCCGCGACCGCCGCCCCCGGCGGAGGCCTTCACCAGCACCGGGAAGTCGGTGATGTCGTCGGCGTCGGTCCAGGTGGGCAGCATCGGCACGCCCGCCTCGGCGAGCAGCGCCTTGGCCTCCATCTTGTCGCCCATCGCGGCGATCGCCTTGGCCGGCGGGCCGACCCAGGTCAGGCCCGCGTCGGTCACCGCCGCCGCGAACTCGGCGTTCTCGGCCAGGAAACCGTAGCCGGGGTGGACGGCGTCCGCGCCGGTCCGGCGGGCCGCGTCGAGGATCCTCCCGATCCGCAGGTACGTCTCGGCCGGCGTGTTTCCGGGCAGGCGTACGGCCTGGTCGGCCTCGGCGACGAAGGGCGCGTCGGCGTCGGCGTCGGAGTGCACGGCCACCGTCTCGACGCCCAGCGCCCGGCAGGTGGCGAAGACCCGGCGGGCGATCTCACCCCGGTTCGCCACGAGAAGTCTGGTGATCATGATCGCTCGGCCTGCCTTTCGTTCACGACTGCGGGACGGCGCTTCGCCGCGTTCCTCGCACTCACCCGGATCACATCCGGAAGACGCCGAAGCCGTCGGCGCCCTTCACCGGTCCGTTGTGGATCGCCGACAGGCAGAGCCCGAGGACGGTGCGGGTGTCCCGGGGGTCGATCACCCCGTCGTCGTAGAGCCGGCCGGAGAGGAAGAGCGCGCCGGACTGGGACTCGATCTGCTGCTCGACCATCATCCGCATCGCGGCGTCGGAGTCCTCGTCGTAGTCCCGCCCCCGGGCGGCGGCGGCCTGCCGGGCCACGATGGAGAGCACCCCGGCGAGCTGCGCCGGGCCCATCACCGCCGACTTCGCGTTCGGCCAGGTGAACAGGAACCGCGGCTCGTACGCCCGGCCGCACATGCCGTAGTTGCCGGCCCCGTAGGACGCGCCCAGGTTGACCGTCAGGTGCGGCACGGTCGAGTTGGCGACCGCGTTGATCATCAGGGCGCCGTGCTTGATGATGCCGCGCTGCTCGTACTCGGTGCCGACCATGTAGCCGGTGGTGTTCTGGAGGAAGACCAGCGGGGTGTCGGCGGCGTTGGCGAGCTGGATGAACTGGGCCGCCTTCTGCGCCTCCTCGCTGAACAGCACGCCCCGGGCGTTGGCGAGCACGCCGACCGGGTAACCGTGCAGCTCGCCCCAGCCGGTGACCAGGGCGGTGCCGTACGCCGGCTTGAACTCGTCGAACTCGCTGCCGTCCAGCACCCGGGCCAGCACCTCACGCGGGTCGAAGGGGACCTTCAGGTCGGCGCTGGCGATGCCGAGCAGCTCCTCCGGGTCGTACTTGGGCGGCTGGGGGACCGGGTTGCGCGGCGGCGGGCCCTGCTTGCGCCAGTTGAGGCGCCGTACGCACTGCCGGGCCAGCCGGATGCCGTCCCGCTCGTCGGACGCCAGGAAGTCGGCCAGCCCCGACTTCGACGCGTGCATGGCCGCGCCGCCGAGGGACTCGTCGTCGGTGACCTCGCCGGTGGCCATCTTCACCAGCGGCGGACCGGCCAGGTAGACCTGCGACCGGTCCCGGATCATGATCACGTGGTCGGACATCCCCGGCACGTACGCGCCGCCGGCCGTGGCGTTGCCGAAGACCACGCTGACCGTGGGGATCTTCGCCGCGGAGAGCCGGGTCAGGTCGCGGAACACCCGCCCACCGGGGATGAAGATCTCCGCCTGGCTGGGCAGGTCCGCGCCGGCCGACTCGACCAGGTTGACCATCGGCAGCCGGTTGGCCAGGGCGATCTCCCCGGCCCGTCGGGTCTTCGCCAGCGACCACGGGTTCACCGCGCCGCCGCGTACCGTCGGGTCGTTGGCGACGATCAGGCACTCGACGCCCTCGACCACGCCGATGCCGGTCACCACGCTCGCCCCCACCGGGAAGTCGGTGCCGTACGCGGCAACCGGCGACAGCTCCAGAAACGGGCTGTCCGCATCGACCAGCAGCTCGATCCGCTCCCGGGGGAGCAGCTTGCCGCGCTGGTGGTGCCGGTCGGAGTACTTCGGGCCGCCGCCGGCGCGGGCCTTCTCGAGCGCGGCGTCCAGCTCGGCGAGGCGTTCCAGCAGGGCCTCCCGGTTGGCCCGGTGGGAGGGAGAGGACACCTCGATCGCGCTGTCCAGTGTGGTCACAGCCCCATGCCCTTCGCGATGATCTCGTTCATGATCTCGGTGGTGCCGCCGCCGATGCCGAGGATCCGGGCGTCCCGGTAGTGCCGTTCCACCTCGGCGTCGCGCAGGTAGCCGAAGCCGCCGTGCAGCTGGAGCGCCTGGTCGACCACGTGGTCGCAGGCCGCCACCGCGACGTTCTTCGCCATCGCCACCTCGGTCACCACCGGCTCGCCGGCGGCGACCCGGGTTGCCACCTGGTGCACGTACGCGCGGGCCGCCTCGGCGCGGGTGTGCATCTCGGCCAGCCGGTGCCGGATCAGCTGTCGGGAGGCCAACGGGCGGCCGAACGTGGACCGGTCCCGGCACCAGCGGGTGGTCAGCTCCACGCAGCGCTGCGCGGTCGCGTACGCCTGCGTGGCCAGCGAGAGCCGCTCCGCGGCGAAGTTCTGCATGATCGCCAGGAAGCCGGTGTTCTCCTGGCCGATCCGGTTGGCCACCGGCACCCGTACGTCGACGAAGGAGAGCTCGGCGGTGTCCGAGCAGTGCCAGCCCAGCTTCTCCAGCCGGCGTCCCACCGTGAAGCCGGGCGTGCCCTTGTCGATCACCAGCAGGCTGAGCTCGCCGCTGCCGGGGAAGTCGGTGCAGACCGCCGTGGTCACGAAGTCGGCCCGGAACCCGCTGGTGATGTAGGTCTTCGAGCCGTTCACCACGTAGTGGTCGCCGTCGCGGCGGGCGGTGGTGCGGATCGCGGCGACGTCCGAGCCGCCGTCCGGCTCGGTGATCGCCAGCGCGCCGATCATCGTCCCGGCCAGGGTGGGGCGGACGTACCGGTCGACCAGATCGTCGTGGCCGGGGGACTGGCTGCCGCCGAGCGGGCTGCCGAGGGCGCGCCCGGTCCGGCCGCCGGCGGTGGCGACCATGTGCGGCAGCGCGATGCCGTGCGTGAACAGCGCCGCGACCAGTCCGGACGAGCCGCCGGAGCGGATGATCTCCTCGGTGACGAGGATCGAGTCGAGCAGGTCGCCGCCGCTGCCGCCGACCGACTCGGGGAAGCCGATGCCGAGCAGGCCGAGTTTCGCGGCGGTGGCGTGCAGCTCGCGGGGGACCTCGCCGGCCCGCTCCCAGCCGTCGAGGTGGGGCAGCACCTCCCGGGTGACGAAGGCGCGGGTCAGCTCGCGCAGCTGCCGCCGCTCCGGCGTGTCGACGATGGTCATGACGCCGTCCCCTCCGAGCCTGCGTGCCCGGCCGGCGACGCCCGGCCCGGGTCGAGATCCGCCGGCAGGTCGACGACGCGGGAGCGGAGCAGCTCGCCGAGCGCCTTGGCCTGCGGATCGAAGCGGGTGGACGCGGCCACCCCCTGCCCGAGCAGCCCCCGGATGACGAAGTTGACCGCCCGCAGGTTCGGCAGCTCGTACCGCTCGACGGTCAGCGAAGCGGTCTCCGGCAGCAGCTCCGCCAGCCGTCGCGTGGTGAGGAAGCCGCGCAGCCAGTCGTACGCCCGGTCGGTGCGGGCCCAGACGCCGAGGTTCGCGTCGCCGCCCTTGTCGCCGGAGCGGGCCCCGACCAGTTCGCCGAGCGGCCCGCGTCGGGTGGGGCGGCCGGCGGCGCCCGGGTC
>NZ_JAMOKF010000108.1 GCF_023656545.1 Micromonospora phytophila
CGCGGGAGGCCCGCCCGGCCACCAGGGCCGCCGCCTCCCGCGGTGGACGGGCCACGGCGGCCCTGGTGGTCGTCGGGGTGGCCGCGACCCTCGCCGCGGCCGCCGCGAACGCGCTGGGCACCTTCGTGGTGGACTCCTCCGTCGACCGGGGGCTGGCACCCGGGCTGGCGGGGCTGACCCTGACCCTCGGCAGCGCGGTCTGCGTCGCCGCCCGGATCTCCGTCGGCTGGCTCGCCGACCGGCGGGCCACCGGGCACGTCGCCCTCATCGCCGGCATGCTGGTGGTCGGTGCGGCGGGGCTGGCCCTGCTCGCGGTGGGCGGGCCGGCGCCGCTGGTGCTCGGCGTGGTGCTCGGCTTCGGCCTGGGCTGGGCCTGGCCGGGGCTGATGAACTTCGCGGTGGTCCGGCTGCATCCGCAGGCCCCGGCCGCCGCCACCTCGATCACCCAGACCGGGGTGTACGCCGGGGGCTGCCTCGGCCCGCTGGGCCTCGGCGCGCTCGCCGCCCACGCCGGCTACCCGGCCATGTGGTCCGCCGCCGCCGTGGCGATGCTCCTCGCCGCCGCCCTGATGCTGGCCGGCAGCCGGATGCTCACCCGCCGCTGACCCGCGGACACGATCCTGTCGGTGTCCCCGGCTACCTTGCCGATCATGAATTCCTGGCACCACGCCCAGTCGGCGGCGCGCAAGTGGGGTGGCACGCCCGAGGACTACCTGCCGATCGAGGAGTTCATCGACTCCTCGAAACAGATCATCGGGGACGTCCGATACCGCGCGATGTACCACCACACCGCCGGCATCTACCTCTGCCAGCGCATCTTCGGCGACACGCTGCGGGTCGGGCGAAAGCGCGTGCCGGTGCGGCTGATCGCCGAGCGGCACGTGCTGGAGGACCTCGGCTGGCTGCCCAGCCCCGCCGACTACCTCTCCGGGATGCCGATCCGCCCCTGGATGTCCGGTGCCCAACGCAAGGAACTGCCCCTCTCCACCCTGCTCGGAGGCGACCAGTGAGCCACGTCAGTTTCCTCGGCATCCCCGTCGAGGGCAAGATCACCCGGGGCCACCGGGTCCCGCAACGCCCCTTGGAGGAACTGCGGCCGCTGCTGCGCGCCCTGCTCGACGACGAAGCCGTCACCGAGTTCGGCTGGCGGCAGTACACCCCCTACTTCAACGACGGCGAGCCGTGCGTCTTCGGCGTCCAGGAGGTGTGGGTGCGCACCACCGGCGACGGGCCGGGGGCCGATCCGCACGACCTCCAGGTGGGCGAATACGCGAATCCGCACCCGAGCCTCGGGGGCCGGCGCTGGGCCTCCGCGGGACCGGGCCCGTACCGGGGCGACGACGAGCCCCGCTACCAGCGGGCGTACGCCCTCGCCGAGGCTCTCGAAGCGGGCAGCTTCGACGACGTGCTGGTGGAGACGTTCGGCGACCACGCCGACGTGACCGTCCGCCGCGAGGGGATCCAGGTCCAGTTCTACGAGCACGACTGACGGGCCGACGGTCCGCCCTCCACCGGGCGGGCCGGGTCGGTGGTCAGCTGGTGCGGTCGGCGATGTAGTCGCAGAGCGATTCGAGGGCGCGGCGGGCCGGGCCCTGCGGCAGCGGGCTGAGCCGGTCGCGGGCGTCCTCGGCGTAGCTGCGGACGGTCTCCCGGGCGCGCTTGAGCGCCGGGCTCTCCCGCAGCAGACCGAGCGCCTCGGCGTGCAGGTCGTCGTCGGTCAGCGGGCCGGTGGCCAGGATCTCGCGCAGCCGCACCGAGGCGGCGTCGGCGTCGTCCGAGGCGAGCGCGTAGAGCACCGGCAGGGTCGGCACCCCCTCGCGCAGGTCGGTGCCGGGCGTCTTGCCCGACTGCACCGACTCGGAGGCGATGTCGAGCAGGTCGTCGGAGAGCTGGAACGCCACGCCGATGGTCTCGCCGTAGCCGGCCAGCGCCTCGGTGTGTTCCGGCGTGGCGCCACCGAACATGCCGCCGAACCGGGCCGAGGTGGCGATCAGCGAGCCGGTCTTCTCGGCGATCACGTGCAGGTAGTGCGCCACCGGGTCGTCCCCGGGGCGGGGGCCCACGGTCTCGGCGATCTGGCCGTGCACCAGCCGGGCGAAGGTCCGCGCCTGCAGGCGTACGGCCTCGGTGCCCAGGTCGGCCGCGATGTCCGCGGCCCGGGCGAAGAGGTAGTCGCCGACCAGGATGGCGACGGAGTTGGTCCACCGGGAGTTGGCGCTCGGCGCGCCCCGCCGCACGGCGGCCTCGTCCATCACGTCGTCGTGGTAGAGCGTCGCCAGGTGCGTGAGCTCCATCACCACCGCCGCCGGTACGACCTGCGCGCCGGTCGGGTCACCGAACTGGGCGCCCAGCGCCACCAGCAACGGACGGAAGCGCTTGCCGCCGGCCTCCACAAGGTGCCGCGCGGCCTCGGTGACGAACGGGTCGGCGCTGGACACGCCGGCCCGCAGCTCGGTCTCGACGGCCTCCAGCAGACCCAGCACGGACGCCTCGACGCGGGGATCGGCGAGGTAGAGGCCGAGCGCGCCGAACTGACTCGTGCTCACCCGGCTCCGGCGGCCGCCGGAGCCGGTGGCACCTGAACGCTCGCCAGCCGGATTCACCACGCCATCAACCATGCCACACCCCTTCGACCTGCCCTGGGCGGGGGATACGGAACGGGGGCCGACACGCCGTGGCGTGCCGACCCCCGCAGGCGTGGAGTGTCGGTCATCTGACGAATTCGGCGGCACCCGTCGCGAGGTCGAGCAGGGGCGCCGGGGCGACACCGAGGACCAGGGTGGCGATCACACCGATCGCCAGCGCGGCCGAGGTCAGCGCGCCGGGCACGGCGACGGTGGGGGTCGACTCGCCCGGCTCGGAGAGCCACATCATCACCACGACCCGCAGGTACGGGAAGGCCAGCACCATGCTGGTCAGCACGCCCGCGATCACCAGCCACGCCTGCCCACCGTCGAGCGCCGGGCCGAACACCGCGAACTTGCTGGTGAAGCCGCTGGTCAGCGGGATACCGGCGAAGGCAAGCAGGATGAAGGTGAAGACCCCGGCGTAGAACGGCGAGCGCCGGCCCAGCCCGGCCCAGCGGGACAGGTGGGTGGCCTCGCCGTCGGCGTCGCGCACCAGGGTCACCACGGCGAACGCGGCGAGCACCGAGAAGCCGTACGCGACCAGGTAGAACATGGTCCCGGAGATCCCCTCGGCGTTCGGCGCCAGCACGCCGACCAGCAGGTAGCCGGCGTTGGCGATCGAGGAGTACGCCAGCAGCCGCTTGATGTCGGTCTGGGTGACCGCCAGCACCGCGCCGACCAGCATGGTCAGCACCGCCACCACGCCGAGCACCGGGGTGAAGTCCCAGCGGGCGTCGGCGAAGGCGACGTGGAAGACCCGCAGCAGGGCGCCGAACGCGGCGACCTTCGTGCAGGCGGCCATGAAGCTGGTGACCGGGGTCGGCGCGCCCTGGTAGACGTCCGGCGTCCAGACGTGGAACGGGGCGGCAGCGGCCTTGAACAGCAGGCCGATGGAGAGCATCGCCATGCCGGCGAAGAGCAGCAGCGGGCTGGCCGGGGACTCGGTGACGGCCGCGTTGACGGTGGCGAAGTCGACACCGGCCGACCGGCCCGGGATGCCCGCGGTGAAGCCGTACACCAGGGCCACGCCGAAGAGGAAGAAGGCCGAGGCGTACGCGCCGAGCATGAAGTACTTCAGCGCGGCCTCCTGGCTCAGCAGCCGCCGGCGGCGGGCCAGCGCGCAGAGCAGGTAGAGCGGCAGCGAGAAGACCTCGAGCGCGATGAACATGGTCAGCAGGTCGTTCGCCGCCACGAAGATCAGCATGCCGCCGATCGCGAAGGTGGTCAGCGGGTAGACCTCGGTGGCCCCGTTCTGCCCCTCGGCCTGCCGCCGGTCCTCGGCGGACTCGGCGGTGACCGCCGCCTGGGCGACGAAGTAGCCGCCCCGCTCCACCGAGCGCTCACCGATGAGCAGCAGCGACATCGCGGCGAGGACCAGGATCGCGCCCTGGAGGAAGAGCGCCGGCCCGTCCACCGCGATCGCCCCGCCGATGGTGATCAGCCGGTCGTCGGCGTGGAGCACGACCATGGTCAGCGCGGCGAGCACCGCCAGCAGGGCCAGCGACAGCTGCACCAGGTGCCGGTGCCGCCGCGGCACGAAGGCCTCGACCAGCACGCCGAGCAGCGCCGCGCCCAGCATGATCAGGGTCGGCGCGAGCGCCGCGTAGTCGATCGAGGGGAGTTGCAGCTCGCTCACTTTGCCGCCTCCTGGACGGTGCCGCCCGAGGTCGGGGCGGGGTCGGTGCTGCCGATGTCCTGCATGGTCGCCTGCACGGCCGGGTTGATCACGTCGGTGACCGGCTTCGGGTAGAAGCCGAGCAGCACGATCAGCGCGATCAGCGGGGCGACCACCACCTTCTCGCGCAGGGTGAGGTCGCGCCGCATGCCCTCGACCTCGCTGAGCGCCGGGTTCAGCGTGCCCTGCGTGGTGCGCTGCACCATCCAGAGCACGTACGCCGCCGCCAGGATGATGCCGAGCGTGGCGATGATCGCCACCGGCTTGTTCACCGTGAACGTGCCGATCAGCACCAGGAACTCGGAGATGAACGGCGCGGTGCCGGGCAGCGCCAGCGAGGCCAGACCGGCGAAGAAGAGCACCCCGGCCAGGACCGGCACCAGCTTGCCGGCGCCGCCGAAGTCGCTGATCAGCGCCGAGCCCCGGCGGGCGATCAGCATGCCCACCACCAGGAAGAGCAGGCCGGTGGCGAGCCCGTGGTTGAGCATGTAGAGCACCGCACCGGTGCCCGCCTGGGTGGTGAAGGCGAAGATGCCGACCCCGATGAAGCCGAAGTGCGCGATCGAGGTGTAGGACACCAGCCGCTTTAGGTCGTTCTGGCCGACGGCCAGCAGCGCGGCGTAGATGATGCCGATCAGCCCCAGCGCCAGCGCCCACGGCGCGAACCACCTGGCCGCGTCGGGGAAGAGCGGCAGGCAGTAGCGCAGGATGCCGAACGTGCCGACCTTGTCGAGCACGCCGACGAGCAGCGCCGCCGCGCCGGCCGGGGCCGCGCCGCCGGCGTCCGGCAGCCAGGTGTGGAACGGGAAGAACGGCGCCTTGATCGCGAACGCGATGAAGAAGCCGAGGAAGAGCCAGCGCTCGGTGCCGGTGGTGATGTCCACCTGGGAGAGTGCCTGCCAGTCGAAGGTCTTCCCGCCGACCACCCAGAGGCCGATCACGGCGGCCAGCATGAACAGGCCGCCGACGAGCGAGTAGAGGAAGAACTTCACCGCCGCGTACTGCCGCTGGTGGCCGCCGTAGCTGCCGATCAGGAAGTACATCGGCACCAGCATGACCTCGAAGAACACGTAGAACAGGAAGACGTCGGCGGCGGCGAAGACGCCGATCATCGTGCACTCGAGGACGAGCAGCAGGGCGAAGTAGACCGGCACCGACCGCTTCGACGCCTCGGCGTCGTGCCAGGACGCCAGGATCACCAGCGGCACCAGGACCGCGATCAGCATGAGCATGACCAGCGCGATGCCGTCGGCGGCGAAGGTGAAGTTGACGCCCCAGTTCGGGATCCACGGGTAGGACTCGCGGAACTGGAAGCGGTCCCCACCCGCCTGGAAGGTGACCCACATGACCACCGACAGCACCAGCACCAGCAGCGACCAGCCGAGCGCCACCTGCTTGGCCAGCTCGGGCCGGCTGCGCGGCAGGAAGGCCACCACCAGGGCACCGACCAGCGGCGCCACGGTGAGCACCGAGAGGAACGGGAAGTCGGACATTATGCGGCCTTACCTCCGTCGTCACTGCGCGGTCCGCCGACGACGGCCGCCTGGAAGAGGTCGATCACGCCAGCCACCCCGCCTCGACGGCCAGGAACGCCGCCAGCACCAGCAGCGCGCCGGTCAGGATGGAGGTGGCGTACGACCGGACGAAGCCGGTCTGGAGCCGCCGGAGCCGGCCCGAGCCACCGCCGATCCCCGCGGCCAGGCCGTTGACCAGCCCGTCGACGCCCCGGTTGTCGAGGTAGACCAGCGCCCGGGTGAGGAAGATTCCCGGCTTCTCGAAGACCGCCTCGTTGATCGCGTCGGTGTAGAGGTTGCGGCGGGCGGCGGTGACCAGCACCCCGGCCGGCTGCGGCGCGGTGGCCGTGCCGCCCCGGAACAGGAACCAGGCCAGCCCGGCGCCGAGCACGGTGACCAGCAGCGACAGCACGGTGAGCAGCCAGTGCGGGAGGACCGACGCGTGCCCCGCCTCCTCGACGTCCAGGCCGGCGGTGGCGGTCAGCCAGTCCGGGACCGAGGTGGCGAGCAGGAAGCCAGCCCCGACCGAGCCCACCGCCAGCAGGATCAGCGGGATGGTCATCAGCCTCGGCGACTCGTGCGGGTGCTCGATCTCCTCGGTCCAGCGCTTCGGGCCGTGGAAGGTGAGCACGAAGAGCCGGGTCATGTAGAACGCGGTCAGCCCGGCGCCGAGCAACGCGGCGGTGCCGAAGAGCCAGGCCGTCCAGTCGTCCCGCTCGAACGCGGCCACGATGATCGGCTCCTTCGAGAAGAAGCCGGAGAAGGGGAACATGCCGATGATGGCGAGCCAGCCCATCATGAACGTGATCCAGGTGATCTTCATGTGCTTCGACAGGCCGCCGAAGCGGCGGATGTCGACCTGGTCGTTCATCCCGTGCATGACCGAGCCGGCGCCGAGGAACATGTTGGCCTTGAAGAAGCCGTGCGCCAGCAGGTGCACGATGGCCAGCGCGTACGCCGCGCCGCCGAGGCCGACGCCGAGGAACATGTAGCCGATCTGGCTCACCGTCGACCAGGCGAGCACCCGCTTGATGTCGTCCTTGGCCGCGCCGATGACGCAGCCGATCAGCAGGGTCAGCGCGCCGACGCTCACCACCACGAGCTGGAGGGTGGAGTTGGCCGAGAAGATCGGGTTGGAGCGGGCGATCAGGTAGACCCCGGCGGTGACCATGGTGGCGGCGTGGATGAGCGCCGACACCGGGGTCGGGCCCTCCATCGCGTCGGGCAGCCACGCCTGGAGCGGGAACTGGCCGGACTTGCCGGTCGCGCCGAGCAGCAGCAGCAGGCCGAGCACCAGCACCGTGGTCGCGGTCAGCGACCCCACGCCGTTGAAGACCTCGTCGTACTGGGTGGTGCCGAGGGTGGCGAACATGATGAAGATGCCGATCGCCAGGCCGGCGTCGCCGACCCGGTTCATCAGGAACGCCTTCTTGCCGGCGGTGGCGGCGCTGGGCCGCTCGTACCAGAAGGAGATCAGCAGGTACGACGCCAGACCGACGCCCTCCCAGCCGAAGTAGAGCATCACGTAGTTGTTGCCGAGCACCAGCAGGAGCATGGCGGCGACGAACAGGTTGAAGTACGCGAAGAACCGCCGGCGTCCCGCGTCGTGCGCCATGTACTCGACCGCGTACAGGTGGATCAGGAAGCCCACCCCGGTGATCAGCAGCACGAAGACGGCGGCCAGCGGGTCGAAGAGCAGACCGAAGTCCACCCGCAGGTCACCGACGGTGATGAAGTCCCAGAGGCTCAGCTCCACGGACTTGTTCTCCAGGCCCCGCAGCCCGAGGAAGTAGGTCAGGCCGAGCACGAACGCGGCGCCGATGGCGGCCACCCCGAGCCAGTGCCCCCAGCGGTCGGCCCGCCGGCCGAGCAGCAGCAGGATCGCCGCGCTGACCAGCGGGATCGCCACCAGCAGCCAGACGCTGCCCAGCAGCCCGTCCGCCGCCGCGTAGGCGACGGCTCCCGCCGGCTCCGCCGGGGCGTTCGTCAGAATCTCTTCCACCGGTGGGCCCCTCAGTACTTCAGCAGGTTGGCGTCGTCGACGCTCGCGGAGCGTCGGGTCCGGAAGATCGACATGATGATCGCGAGTCCGACCACGACCTCGGCCGCCGCCACCACCATCACGAAGAACGCCATGATCTGGCCGTTGAGGTCACCGTTGATCCGGCTGAAGGTGACCAGGGTCAGGTTGGCCGCGTTGAGCATCAGCTCGACGCACATGAACAGCACGATGGCGTTGCGCCGGATGAGCACCCCGACCGCGCCGATGGTGAAGAGCACCGCGGCCAGCACCAGGTAGTAGTCCGGCGTCACTTGTCCGTCCCCTTCAGCGAGGTCTCCCGGTCGGTCATCTCACGCACCGGCAGGATCTCCGGGGTGCTCCGCTCGGTCAGCCGGCCGTCGGGCAGGCGGGCCGGGGTGGCCACCGAGGAGGAGGTGGCGAAGACACCCGGGCCGGGCTTCGGGCCGGGGTAGTTGCCCGGGGCGAAGCGGGACCGCATCGTGGCGATCTGGTCCATCTTGTCCTCCTTGCGCCGCTCGACGTGCGCCAGCACCATCGCGCCGACCGCGGCGGTGATGAGCAGCGCCGAGGTCAGCTCGAAGGCGAAGACGTACTTCGTGAAGAGCAGCCGGGCGATGCCCTGCACGTTCCCCTCGGCGTTGGCCTGCTCCAGGCCGACCGCCGTGGTGTCGCCCAGCGCGCGGTACAGGCCGCCGCCGACCAGACCGGCGAAGCCGAGCCCGAGCACCACCGCGGCGGTTCGCTGGCCGCGCAGCGTCTCGATCAGCGAATCCGACGCGTCCCGGCCGACCAGCATCAGCACGAAGAGGAACAGCATCATGATCGCGCCGGTGTAGACGATGATCTGCACCATGCCGATGAACGGCCCGGCCTGGAGCACGTAGAACACGCCCAGGCAGAGCATGGTCAGCACCAGCCAGAGCGCCGAGTGCACGGCGTTGCGCGCCGCGACCATACCGATCGCGCCGATCAGCGCCAGCGGGGCGAGGATCCAGAAGGTGACCTGCTCCCCGCCGGAGACTCCGCCCGCGGCGGCGAGCACGGTCTGCGTGGTCATTTCCCGTCCCCCTTGCCGGCCGCGGCCCGCTGGGCGTGCTGCTCGGCGCCGGGGAAGGTCACACCGGGGTGCTCCTCCACCTGGTACCGGCCCGGGTTGTTGGCTGCCTGCTCCGCGCCGGCCGACGTCCCGGGGTTGGTCAGCGCGCCGACGTAGTAGTCCTTCTCGCTGTCGCCCAGCCGCATCGGGTGCGGCGGCTGCTCCATGCCCTCGAGCAGCGGCGCGAGCAGCTGCTCCTTGGTGAAGATCAGATCCTGCCGGTTGTCCCGGGCCAGCTCGTACTCGTTGCTCATGGTGAGCGAACGGGTCGGGCAGGCCTCGATGCAGAGGCCGCAGAAGATGCAGCGGGCGTAGTTGATCTGGTAGACGCTGGCGTACCGCTCACCCGGGGAGAAGCGCTGCTCGTCGGTGTTGTCGCCGCCCTCGACGTAGATCGCGTCCGCCGGGCAGGCCCAGGCGCACAGCTCGCAGCCGATGCACTTCTCCAGCCCGTCCGGGTGCCGGTTGAGGATGTGCCGCCCGTGGTAGCGCGGCGCCGAGACCGGCGGCTTGAACGGGTAGTCGGTGGTGACGACCTTCCTGAACATGTGCGAGAAGGTGACCCCGAAGCCCTTGAACGTTCCGGTGATCGCGCCCACGTCACACCTCCCCATCCGAGCCGGCGGCGATGTTGGCCGGCTCCCGCTCGGCGACCACGCGCCTGGTGCGCGGGCTCGGTGGTACCTGCAGATCCATCGGAGGCAGCGGGAAGCTGCCGTACGGCCGGTTGTTGGCCTGCTCCTGGAGCGTCGGCTTCGGCTCCGGCTTCCGGGTCGGCCAGAAGAGCGTGGCGATCAGCAGGATGCCGGCCGGGATGCCGACGGCGATCCCCTTGCCCTGGGCGTCCCAGTCCTCGATCGAGCGCAGGCCCGACAGCACCAGGATCCAGACCAGGTTGATCGGGAGCAGCACCTTCCAGCCGAAGCGCATGAACTGGTCGTAGCGCAGCCGGGGCAGCGTGCCCCGCAGCCAGACGAAGACGAAGACCAGCGCGACCACCTTGGCGAAGAACCAGAGCATCGGCCACCAACCGGAGTTGGCGCCGGCCCAGAAGGTGGTGATCGGCGCGGGCGCCCGCCAGCCGCCCAGGAAGAGCGTCGTGGTGACCGCGGACATGGTCACCATGGAGACGTACTCGCTGAGCATGAAGAGGGCGAACTTCAGCGAGCTGTATTCCGTCATGAAGCCCGCGACCAGCTCCGACTCCGCCTCGGGCAGGTCGAACGGGGCCCGGTTGGTCTCACCGACGGTGGAGATGAAGAAGATGATGAAGCTCGGCAGCAGCAGGATCGCGTACCAGCCGGGGGCCGGGAGGTCGAACCCGCCGATGCTGAGCTCGGTGCCCTTCGCCTGGGCGGCGACGATTCCGCTGGTGGACATCGTGCCGGCGGTCATGAACACCGCCACGATGCTCAGCCCCATGGCGACCTCGTACGAGATCATCTGGGCGCTGGAGCGGAGGCCGCCGAGCAGCGGGTAGGTCGAGCCGGAGGCCCAGCCGCCGAGCACGATGCCGTAGATGCCCATCGAGGAGCAGGCCAGCAGCACCAGCACCGCCACCGGCACGTCGGTGACCTGCAGCGGCGTCCAGTGGCCGGCGATGCTCACCATCGGGCCGAACGGCACCACCGACAGCGCGGTGACCGCGCAGATCACCGAGATGGTCGGGGCGAAGAAGTAGACGACCTTGTCCGCCGCCCGGGGGAGGATGTCCTCCTTGAAGGCCATCTTCAGACCGTCGGCGAGGGTCTGCAGCAGGCCGAACGGGCCGACCTGGTTGGGGCCGGGCCGCACCTGCATGTAGCCCACCACGCGCCGCTCGAACCAGACGCCGAGCAGGGTGGCGAGCAGGCCGAAGGCGAAGGCAAAGACGATCTTGCCGAGGACCAGCCACCACGGGTCCCGGCCGAAGTCCGCCAGCGTCGGATCCTGCGCGAGGTACATCGCGCTCACTGGACGCCCCTTTCGTTCGCGACTGCGGGGCTCACTCGCTGCGCTCGCTGGCGCTTCGCGCTCACCGAACACCCCCGGCATTGTTGAGGAGCGGACCCGGCCGACCGGCCGCGTCGGCGGCGACCGCGTCGGTCGCCGCGGGAGCGGAGATCCGTACGACCGTGCCGGACGTCGCGCCGAGGCTGCGCCGCACGGTCGAACCGGGTGAGTTGGTCGGCAGCCAGACGACACCGTCCGGCATTTCGGTGATCTCCGCCGGCAGGGTCAGCGCCCCCCGGTCGGTGCCCACCGTCACCGGGTCTCCGTCGGCGACGCCGAGCGCCTCCGCGGTGCCCTTGCCCAGCCGGACCACCGGCGGACGGGCCGTGCCGGCGAGGTGCTCGTCGCCGTCGGTGAGGCTGCCCAGGTCGATCAGCTGGTGCCAGGTGGCCAGCACCGCCTCGCCCGCCCGCGGGTGCGGCACGGTGGCCGGCTCCACCGACGGGGCGGCGGGACGGTCGGTGCGGGTGCGCGGCAGCGCGCCGAGCTCCCGCCGGACACTCAGCACGTCACCGGTGCCGAGCCGCACGTCGAGCTGCGCGGCGAGGGCGTCCAGCACCCGGCCGTCGGTCATCGCGGCGGTCCGCAGCACCACCTCGAAGGTGCGCAGCCGGCCCTCCCAGTCCAGGAAGCTGCCGGCCTTCTCGGCCACGGGGGCGACCGGGAAGACCACGTCCGCCCGGCGGGCCACCGCGCTGAGCCGCTGCTCCAGGCTGACCAGGAACGGCACCGCGTCCAGGGCCGTCTCGGCCAGTCGCGGGTCGGCCAGGTCGGCCGGGTCGACCCCGGCCACCACCAGCGCGCCGAGCTGGCCGTTGGCGGCGGCGGCGAGGATGCCGTCGGTGTCCCGGCCGGCCTGGCTCGGGATCACGCCGGCCGCGATGTCCCAGGCCTCACCGAGCTCGGCCCGGGCGGCCGGCTCGGTCACCAGACGTCCGCCCGGCAGCAGGTTGGGCAGGCAGCCCGTGTCGACCGCGCCGCGGTCGCCCGCGCGCCGCGGCACCCAGGCCAGCTTCGCACCGGTGCGGCGGGCGACGGCGGCCGCGGCGGAGAGGCCACCGGGGACGCTCGCCAGCCGCTCGCCGACGATCAGGATCGCGCCCTGGGCGCCGAGCGCCTCGGCGACCGTGTCGTGCTCGGCGAGGACCGTCGCCTCCTCGCCCGGCACCACCCGGGCCAGCTTGGCGCCGAGCTTCTCCAGGCCGCGGGTGGCGAACGGCGCGAGCGCGTACACCGTCAGCTTCTTCTTCAGGTACGCCTTGCGCAGCCGCAGGAAGAGGATCGGGCACTCCTCCTCCGGCTCCAGGCCGACCAGCACCACGGCCGACGCGTTCTCCACGTCGGCGTAGGTCACGTCGGTGACGCCGGCGACGGAGCTGGCCAGGAAGTCGGCCTCCTCGCGGGAGACCGGCCGGGCCCGGAAGTCGATGTCGTTGGTGTTCAGCGCGACCCGGGCGAACTTCCCGTACGCGTAGGCGTCCTCGACGGTCAGCCGGCCGCCGGTGAGCACCGCCGTGCCCTGCCCGCCGTCGCGGGCCGCGCGCAGCCCCTCGGCGGCGACGGTGAGCGCCTCGCTCCAGGACGCCTCGCGCAGCTCACCGGTCTTCTCATCGCGCACCAGCGGGGTGGTGAGCCGGTCGAAGGCACGGGTGTACTGGAAACCCCACCGACCCTTGTCGCAGTTCCACTCCTCGTTCACCGCCGGGTCGTCGCCGGCCAGCCGGCGCAGCACCTTGCCGCGCCGCCAGTCGGTGCGCTGGGCGCAGCCGGCCGAGCAGTGCTCGCAGACGCTCGGGGTGGAGACCAGGTCGAACGGGCGGGCCCGGAACCGGTACTGCGCGCCGGTCAGCGCCCCCACCGGACAGATCTGCACCGTGTTGCCGGAGAAGTACGAGTTGAACGGCACATCGCCGGAGTCGGCCGGAGCGTCAGCGGAGGCCGAGCCGGCGCTGCCCCCGTCCGCTGCTGTGCCGTAATCCTCGTCCCGGTAGATGTTGATCTCCTCGGCGGACGACCGGCCCATCAGGTCGATGAACTTGTCGCCGGCGATCTCCTCCGAGAACCGGGTGCAGCGCTGGCAGAGCACGCACCGCTCGCGGTCGAGCAGCACCTGGGTGCTGATCGGCAGCGGCTTCGGGTACTCCCGCTTGTGCTCGTGGAACCGGGAGTCCGACCGGCCGGTGGACATCGCCTGGTTCTGCAGCGGGCACTCGCCGCCCTTGTCACACATCGGGCAGTCGAGCGGGTGGTTGAGCAGCAGCAGCTCCATGACCCCCTCCTGCGCCTTCTTGGCGACGCCAGAGGTGAGCTGGGTACGCACCACCATGCCGTCGGCGACGGTCTGGGTGCAGGAGGCCACCGGCTTGCGCTGCCCCTCGACCTCGACCAGGCACTGCCGGCACGCGCCGGCCGGGGCCAGCAGCGGGTGGTCGCAGAACCGGGGGATCTCGGTGCCCAACTGCTCGGCGACCCGGATCAGCAGCGCCCCCTTGGGGGCGGTGACCTCGACGCCGTCGATGGTGAGCGTGACGGTTTCCGGGGCCTTGACGACATCAGTCATTAGTGGGCTCCCACCAACTGCTTGTCCGACAGCTTCGGAGCGGTACGTCCCTCGATGTAGTCGAGGTAGTCCTGCTTGAAGTACTTCAGCGACGAGGTCACCGAGCTGGTCGCACCGTCACCCAGACCGCAGAACGAGCGGCCGAGGATGTTGTCGCAGGTGTCGAGCAGGGTGTCCAGGTCCTCGTGGGTGCCCTGGCCGGCGAGGATCCGCCGGTAGACCCGGACCATCCAGTAGTTGCCCTCCCGGCACGGGGTGCACTTGCCGCACGACTCGTGGTGGTAGAACTCCAGCCACCGGTAGGTCGCGTAGACCGGGCAGTCCTGGTCGGAGAAGATCTGGGTGGCCGTGGTGCCGAGGATCGAGCCGGCCGCCGCCACCCCCTCGAAGTCCAGCGGCACGTCCAGGTGCTCGGCGGTGAGCAGCGGCGTCGAGGAGCCACCCGGCGTCCAGAACCGCAGCTGGTGACCCGGCTGCATGCCGCCGGCCAGTTCCAGCAGCTCGCGCAGGGTGATGCCCATCGAGCACTCGTACTGGCCGGGGTTGGCGATCCGGCCGGAGAGCGAGTAGATCATCGGCCCGGAGGACTTCTCCGTGCCCATGGTCTTCCACCAGTCCGCCCCGCCCAGCACGATGTACGGCACGCTGGCGATGGTGCCGACGTTGTTGACCACCGTCGGGCTGGCGTACAGGCCGTGGGTCGCCGGGAACGGCGGACGCAGCCGCGGCTGGCCCCGGAAGCCCTCCAGCGAGTCCAGCAGCGCGGTCTCCTCACCGCAGATGTACGCCCCGGCGCCCGAGTGCACCACCAGCTCCAGGTCGAACCCGGAGCCCATGATGTTCTTCCCGAGGTAGCCCCTGGCGTACGCCTCCCGCACCGCGTTGCGCAGCCGCCGCGCGGCGTGCACCGCCTCGCCGCGGATGTAGATGTAGGCGCGGTTGGCGCGGATCGCGTACGACCCGATGATCACGCCCTCGACCAGCGAGTGCGGGTCGTGCGTCATCAGCGGCAGGTCCTTGCAGGTGCCCGGCTCGCCCTCGTCCGCGTTGACCACCATGTAGTGCGGCTTGCCGTCACCCTGCGGGATGAAGCCCCACTTCAGACCGGTCGGGAAGCCCGCGCCGCCGCGACCGCGCAGGCCGGAGTCCTTGATCAGCTGGATCAGGTCGTCCGGGTGCGCCCGGAGCGCCTTGCGCAGCGCCGCGTAACCGTCGAGCTTCTCGTAGGTGCCGATCCGCCAGGCGTCCGGCGACAGCCAGCGCTTGGTCAGCACCGGCGTCAGCTTGGCCAGCGTCTCCGGCCGAGGCGTGGTCACTTCTGGGCCCCCCTGTCGTTCGCGGCCGTGGAGCCCGCGCCGGCCCCCGCTTCCGCTTCCCTGAGGTTGCGCTCCTGCGCCGCGGCCTCGTCGCCGGCGGGCTTGCCGTCACCGGCGGGGGCGTTCTCGGCGGCGCCGGCGGCCTCGGCCTCCTGCGCGTCGCGGGGCGCCGGCGGCATGCTGTCCGTCGGGACCTTGGTGCCGGGCGCGTCCGGCACGGCGGTCCGCGCGTCGGGCTGCCGGGTCTCGGCGGCCCGCACCTCGGGCGATTTGTCGTCCGGCGCCTTGACGTCGCGGGTGGTACT
>NZ_JAMOKF010000109.1 GCF_023656545.1 Micromonospora phytophila
CGTCGGACCGGCGGGCGATGACCACGCTGCTCGACTGCGCCCGGATGCTCCAGGGCCGCCCGGCCACCGGCAAGAGCGGTCAGCGGTCGGCCGGCGGCGTCGGCGCACCGGCGGCCGGCGGGGCCGCCGGTGCCGCGCCGCACCGGCTCAGCGACCGGGAGAAGGAGGTCGCCGAGCTGGTGCTGGCTGGGCTGACCTACCGGGAGATTGGCGACCGGCTCTTCATCTCGACCAAGACCGTGGAGCATCACGTGGCGCGGATGCGGTCCCGGCTCAACTGCGCCAATCGGGCGGAGTTGCTGGCCCTGCTGCGGACCATCGTGGCGGACCGGTCGAGCGACGCCTCGGGGCAGCCCTGGCCGGAACGGCCCGTGCCGTGACCCGTGCCCGGACGTGGCGCCGGTGACCCGCACCGTCGAGGCAGTCGTTCCGAGAGCAGCGAGAGGACGTTGAATGACGCCATCAGTGGTCATCGCCGACGGACTGACCGACGCCCTGACCGACCTGGTCGACCGGGTCGACGGAGCCAGGTTCGCCGTGGTGCTGTCTCCCGACGGGCTGCTGCTCGGGGCGAGTCCGGGCGTCGACGACGCCCTGGCCCGACAGCTGTCCGGCATGGTCGCCGGGCTGGAGGCGCTCGGGCTGGCCGCCGCCCGGGTGTGCGTCGGGGGTGCGTTGCGGCAGGTCGTCGTGCAGATGTGGCGGTCCTTCCTGTTCGTCGCCACCATCCGGAGCGGGGCGATCCTCGCCGTGCGGATGGGCGGTGACACCGAGGTCGGCGACATGGCGTACGAGGTGGCGCTCTTCGTGGCGCGGGCGGAACGGTACCTGCCGGTGTACCTCGCGCCGGTGAGGGCAGCGACGAGCGGGGAGCGCGGTGCACCCGGACGGCGCCCCTGAGACCGCGTGGTACGACGACGCCGCCGGCCCGGTGGTCCGGCCGTACGTGATGACGGGCGGGCGGTTCGCCCCCGACCAGCGGCGGCTCGACCTCGTCTGCCTGGTCGTGGCCCACGGCGACGTGCCTCCCGACGCGCAACTCCTTCCCGAGCAGGCGCAGATCGTGCGAAATTGCCGGCGTCCACTGTCGGTGGCGGAGCTGGGCGCGGACCTCGACCTGCCGGTGGACACGGTCCGGGTGCTGCTCGGTGACCTGCTGGAGGCGGGGCTGATCGAGCTGCGCGAACCCCCGACGCTGTCCGGGAGACCGTCCCGGGAATTGCTGGAGGCGTTGCTCGCGGGGCTCCGCACGCTCTGAGCGGCGGGTGACCGTGCCGGCGCGCGCAGGCCGGCGCAGGGACGCAGGTGGAGAGAAGAGGAGAGGTAGTGCCGTTGCCACCGCACCGGCCACGGCGGACCGTGGCGATCATCGTGCTCGACAAGGTCATCGCCGTGGCCGGGGCCACGCGGCGCGCCGTCACCGGTGCGGGCGACGGGTCGCGGATGAGCCGGATCGTGGTGGTCGCCACGCTGGCGGTGCTGATCACGACGGCGGTCGTCGCCGTCCTGGCGGGGCGGACACCGGAGCGCCCGGCGCCCGTGGCGGTCGATTCGCCGCCGGACGTCGAGGTGTGGAGCACCACCGAGGCCGGTCGGCCGGGCAGGCGCGCCAGACCGGCCGCCTCCCGGCCGACGCCGGAGCCCCCGACGACAGTCGTACCCGCGCCACGCGTCCCACCGTCCGCGACCGGGTCGTCCGTCACCACGCAGGCGCCGGTCAGGCGGGTCCCGCTGACCGCCCACTTCGCCGTGGAGGAGAGCGCCCTGCTCAGCTACGGCGCCGCCGTGACGATCAGCAACCCGGGGCCGGAGCGGGTGACGGCCTGGGAGTTGGTGGTCACGCTGCCCCGGGAGTCGCTCGACGTCACCGCGGTCACCGGCGCCCGGGCCACCCGCGCCGGCGCGACGTGGACCTTCGTCCCCGACGGGACAGCGGGACAGGTGCCGGCCGCCGGCTCGGTCAGGGTCACGTTCCGGGTGAGAGGGGCGCAGATCAGCTCCACTCCCGTGGCATGCGCCGTCGACGCAACGGCCTGCACCGGCCTGTCGGACTGACCGACGGTTGCCGCGGTGGCGTGTCCGGGGCCGGTGGTCAGTCTCCGGTGGCCGCCCGGTCCGTCCGGCGGCGCAGCAGCGCGATCGCCTCGTCGACGAGGCCGCGCTCGGTGAGCAGGGTCAGCAGCAGCGGCAGGGGCCGCCAGTCGTCGCCGTCGACCGCCCGCCGCAGCAGGGCGATCGCCTCGTCGTGCCGGCCACGGGCGGCCAGCAGGCCGGCCAGCTCCTCGCGGGCCCTCGGGTCGTCCTGGTCGGCGGCGATCCGCCAGTACCGTTCGGCCTCGTCGGTGCGCCCCTCGGCGGCGAGCAGCGCGGCGAGCCGGGAGGCGGCGTGCCAGTCGCCGTGGTCGGCGCGCTTGCGCAGCTCCTCGGTGCGGCCCCGGTCCGCCAGCAGGTCGACCAGGACGCTGCCGGCCCCGCTCGCCCCGGCCCGGTCGAGGTCGCGCAGGTAGCCGGTCGGGTCGGGGACCGCCACCAGCCCGGTGGCCTCCGGGCCGAAGAACCGGCTGCCGCCGAACTCCCGGCGGAGCTGGTCGTCGAGGTCGTCGGCGAGCTCGACCATGGCCCGCACCGCCAGCAACAGGTGGGTGGGCACGAAGTCCTGCCCGAAGACGGGAACCGAGGCCCAGACCGTGTCCCCGGTGCAGTAGACGCGCCCGACGACGAGGCCGTTGGTGAGGTCGGAGAGCCGCCGGTACAACGACTCGGTCGGGTCGACCCCGGTCAGCAGGGGCGAGAAGACGTCCACCAGCGGCGGGTCGTCCTGCGCCCGTACGAAGATCATGGCGGAACCGGCGCGGATGCCCACGTCGCCGTCGGCGTCGACCCGCAGTTGGTCGGCGGTGACGCCCAGGACGCCGGCCAGCACCTCCTTGACCCGCTGGGTCAGCTTCCCCTCGTCGTCGCGGTCGTGGACCGGCCCGGGGTCGGAGCGGGTGTGCCGAGGCGTCAGCGGCCGGGCGGCCAGCGCCGCCGCCAGTCTGGTGCGGGTCGGCACGGGAACGGCCGTGGCCGTCGTGCTGGGACGCGCCGCCAGGGCGGAGACGACGCGGCCCAGGAGGCTGTCACGCCGCGTCATCGTGCTCGCCGTCCGATCGCTCGGGCACCTGCTCGCTCGGTTGGTCCGTGACCCGGATCTGGTCGAACATCTTGGCGATCACCAGGGGCGCGGCGACGCCGAAGGTGAAGCTGGCGAAGGCGGTGGTGGCCAGGCCGCCCGCGCCGGCCGCGGCGGCGAGCCCGGTGCCGGCCACCGTCCTCAGCAGAACGGCGATCACGACGATCGGACGGTCCCGACGGTCCCGCCACGGCCACTGCCACCGGCCCCCGGAGTCGGTGGTCGGGCGCATCATCGCCGACAGGTTCAGCGCCTCGGCCACGGCGCTGCCGACCAGTCCCCACATCGCGGCCATCCATAGAGACACATCCCTACCGTACTGACCAAGTGATCCGGTGGCCGCACCAGCCCTCGGGCCCACTGCCGGCGTCCACTCCGACGATGGCGCCGCCCCCGACGGTAGGTGCCGGGGGCAAACCCACACCCCGGCAGGTCACGCCCCCCGCGACGCCCGGTGCCGAGGGCACGCGTCGCGCGTGTCGGCGGCGGTTCCCGGCGCGGTGAGGTCCGGGTGCACGAGGCCGGCGGGGGCGGCTGACACGGTTGCGGGCCATGCGCAACTCGACGGAAGGCGCTCGCGCAGAGGCCGGTGAGGAAACTCACGAGAAGTGGGCAATCGGCGCGAACCCTCCCTAACGTCGGTGGAGTTCGTGATCGCGAACACCACGGTCGGTAACGCCTAATCCTGCCGCCGGCCGTCGGGACCTTGTCATTGAGGCACGGAGCGGGGGACCCAACGTTCCTCGGTGCACGTCACCTCGGGGTGAAGCCGCGTGCGCGGCCGGGCTCCTCGGCCCGAACCCGACAGCTGACCTCGCCGGCGTGGAGGGATCACACATGGCATCGAATCACCAGGCCCGTCACCGTCGCGTCGCCGCCCGTACCGCCGTCGGCACCCTCGCCGTCGGCGCCGTCGCCGGCGCGGTGGCGCTCTTCGGCCCGGCCGCACCGGCGCAGGCCGCCAGCGTCAACTGGGACGCGATCGCGCAGTGCGAGTCCAGTGGCAACTGGAGCATCAACACCGGCAACGGCTACTACGGCGGCCTGCAGTTCTCGCAGAGCACCTGGGAGGGCTACGGCGGCCTGACGTACGCCAAGCGCGCCGACCTGGCCAGCCGCGGCGAGCAGATCCGCGTCGCCGAGCGCGTCCTCGACGGCCAGGGCATCGGCGCGTGGCCGACCTGTGGCAAGAAGGGCGGCTCCACCACGTCGTACACCCCGAAGTCGGAGTCGAAGTCCGAGCGGAAGTCGGAGTCGACGTCGAAGAAGCGCGACCCGGGCACGGAGAAGTCGTCGCGCGGCACGGAGCGGCGCAGCGCGCCGTCCGGCTCCGGCCGGACCCACGTGGTGACGCCGGGCGACACCCTGGCGAAGATCGCCACCTCGCACGGCGTCGACGGCGGCTGGCGCGAGCTGTACGAGCGCAACGAGCGGGTCGTCGGCGACGACCCGGCGCTGATCTTCCCGGGTCAGCGGCTCAGCCTCTGACGCGTACCCCTGACGACGACGCCCGGCCGGACCCTCCGGCCGGGCGTCGCCGTCTTCGCGGTGGGCGACGGCTCGTATCCTTTCCGCGAACCTGTTGTGGGCTTTCGGAGATGAAAGGACACGGTGTGAGCAACCGGGCCGAGACGTTGGAGTTCCAGGCCGAGGCGCGTCAGCTGCTCCAGCTGATGGTCCACTCGATCTACTCGAACAAGAACGTCTTTCTGCGCGAGCTGATCTCGAACGCCTCCGACGCGCTGGACAAGCTGCGCCTGGCGTCGATGGTCGACAAGGACCTGGCGGTGGACGCCTCCGACCTGCACGTCGAGATCGAGGTCGACAAGGCGGCGCGCACGCTGACCGTCCGGGACAACGGCATCGGCATGTCCCGGGACGAGGTGGTGCAGGTGATCGGCACGATCGCCAAGTCCGGCACCGCCGAGCTGCTGCGCAAGCTGCGCGAGTCCAGCGACGCGGGGGCGCCGCAGGAGCTGATCGGCCAGTTCGGCGTCGGCTTCTACGCGGCGTTCATGGTCGCCGACCGGGTCGAGCTGGTGACCCGCAGGGCGGGGGAGATCGGCGGCACCCGCTGGGAGTCCACCGGCGAGGGCACCTACTCGATCGAGCCGGTCGACGACGCGCCGCAGGGCACCTCGGTTACCCTGCACCTCAAGCCGGCCGACGCCGAGGACAACCTGCACGACTACACCGCCGAGTGGACGATCCGGGAGATCGTCAAGCGGTACTCCGACTTCATCGCGTGGCCGATCCGGATGACCGTGGAGCGCCCCGGCGCCGACGGCGGCGCGGCCACCACCGAGGTGCAGACGCTCAACTCGATGAAGGCGCTCTGGGCCCGGCCCCGCGACGAGGTCGACGAGGCCGAATACCACGAGTTCTACAAGCACGTCGCCCACGACTGGGCCGACCCGCTGGACATCGTGCACATGAGGGGCGAGGGCACCTTCGAGTACGAGGCGCTGCTGTTCATCCCGTCCCACGCGCCGCTGGACCTCTTCTCCCCGCAGGGCCGCCGCGGCGTGCAGCTCTACGTCAAGCGGGTCTTCATCATGGACGACTGCGAAGCGCTCATGCCGAACTACCTGCGCTTCGTCAAGGGCGTGGTGGACGCGCACGACCTGTCGCTGAACATCTCCCGGGAGATCCTCCAGCAGGACCGGCAGATCCAGGTCGTCCGCCGCCGGCTGGTCAGGAAGATCCTGGCCACCGTCAAGGACCTCAAGGCCAACCACGCCGAGAAGTACCGGACCTTCTGGGCCGAGTTCGGCGCCGCGGTCAAGGAAGGGCTGATCGACGACACGGAGAACCGGGACACCCTCCTGGAGATCCTGTCGGCCGCCTCCACCCACGACCCCGCCGAGCCGACCGACCTGGCCGGCTACGTCGCCCGGATGAAGGACGGCCAGGCCGACATCTACTACGCCACCGGCGAGTCCCGCACCACGATTGAGAACTCGCCGCACATGGAGGCGTTCCGCGCCAAGGGCTACGAGGTGCTGCTGCTCACCGACCCGGTCGACGAGGTCTGGGTGGAACGCGTCGGCCAGTACGACGGCCGGACCCTGCGCTCCATCGCGAAGGGCCAGGTCGACCTGGACACCGAGGAGGAGAAGGCCGAGGCCGAGGCCGAGCGGGAGCAGCAGCGCAAGGACTTCGCCGAGCTGCTCACCTGGATGACCGGCGTCCTCGCCGACTCGGTCAAGGAGGTCCGGCTGTCGTCGCGGCTGACCACCTCGCCGGCCTGCGTGGTGGGTGACGCCCACGACATCACCCCGACGCTGGAGAAGATGTACCGGGCGATGGGGCACGAGGTGCCGCAGGTCAAGCGGATCCTGGAACTCAACCCGGGCCACCCGCTCGTCACCGGCCTGCGCAAGGCCCGCGAGCAGGGCGGCACCGGGGAGTCGCTGCAGGAGACCGCCGAGCTGTTGTACGGGATGGCGCTGCTCGCCGAGGGCGGGGAACTGGCCGACCCGTCCCGCTTCACCCGCATCCTCGCCGACCGGCTGGCCCGTACCCTCTGAGCCGTTGGCACCGCGCGTCGGCGCCTCCCCCCGGGGAGGCGCCGACGCCTCGGGTCACTTGCCCTTGAACTTCTCCAGGTCGACCACCTGGTCCTCCGTCGGCGCCTTCAGCTGCGGGAAGGTGGTGCCGAAGTCGTTGAGGGTGATCTGGCCCTGTCCGGTCTCCTTGCTCTCCACCCGGACCGGGTACGGCTCGCCAATCGTGGCCACCCAGAGGGTGCCGCCCTTGCCGCCCTCGTCGATCAGAGCGACGGCCTGCGCGCCGCCGATGTCCTTGGTCTCGCCCTTGACCACAGTGCCGTCGGCCTCGAACAGGTTGTCGAGGTTGGTCACGCCGAACAGGTCCGCGAAGTCCTTGTTCCGCTCCGGCACGACGCTCCACCGGTCGCCCATCAGCTTGGTCATCTGCTCGGCGGCCTCCGCGCCGACGTTCTGCTCCCAGAACTTCTCGTCCGGCCGCATGTACTGCTTACCGCCGACCGAGAGCAACTCCACCGAGGCGTCGTCCATGGAGATGTTTCCGGCGACGTCGTCGCCGCTGATGCGGAGGTCCAGCCCCATGCGCTTGCCGTCTGCGATGACGTCGCCCTTGATCCGGTACGACTTCGCCCCCTTCAGCGCGGTCTTCGACCGCTCCAGTATCTGCGCCGGTTCGAGGGCGGCCACCCCGTTGTCGGCAGGTGCCTGCCAGACGCTCTCGCCGCTTCCGCGGCCTGCGCAGCCCGCCAGCAACACGGCCGCCGCCGCGAGTGTGATCACCGTGCGTCTGATCGACATGGTCCTCATGGTCAGCTCCTCCCATGCCGCCCCGTGATGTGGCAGCGAGCCAGGCTATCGCCGATCGATCCCTCGGGAGGACCAGAGCATTGGGTGCGGCGGCGACCGCAACCGGTGCACCCGGATCCTGGCCGATCGACAAGCCCGTACCTCTGCGGTCCGCAACCGAGCGGCGGGAGGCGCCTCTCCGATCGACCATCAGCAATCCGACCAGGACATTCGGTGGCGTCAGGATCGAAAAACGACCCGCCCGGCGTGCCGCCAGCGGGCTCGTACGACCGCGACGCGTACGGATCGGGCCGGCTGGGTAACACCGGCGGCCATGAGCAGGAGTACCCCGGCGGCCGCCGCGCCCATAATCGCCCAGGTGGGCACGGTCGCGGTCGTCGCCCACCGGAAGAAGACCCTCGGCGGCGGCCTGGACGCGCTGCGCGCGGAGCTGGCCGGCGCGGGCGTCGACGACCTGATCTGGTACGAGGTCCCGAAGAGCCGGAAAGCACCGAAGAAGGTCCGTGCGGCGCTGAAGAAGGGCGCCGAGCTGATCTTCGTCTGGGGCGGTGACGGCATGGTGCAACGCTGCGCCGACACCCTCGCCGGCACGGGCACCGCGATGGCGATCCTGCCCGCCGGCACCGCCAACCTCTTCGCCGCCAACCTCGGCATCCCCGAGGACCTCCCCGAGGCGGTACGCATCGGCCTGCACGGCCCGCGCCGCACCCTCGACCTCGGCAGACTCAACGGCGAGCACTTCGCGGTGATGGCCGGCGCCGGCTTCGACGGAGACCTGATCCGCGACGCCGACCGCAGGCTCAAGGGCAGGTTCGGCCGGCTGGCCTACATGTGGACCGGGCTGCGGCACGTCCGCGGCGAACTGGTCCGCACCCGGATCACCGTCGACGGCGCCGAGTGGTTCGACGGCGAGGCCAGCTGTGTGCTCTTCGGCAACGTCGGCACGATCACCGGCGGCATCCCCGCGTTCGACGACGCCCGACCCGACGACGGCTGCCTGGAGATCGGCGTGGCCACCGCCAACGGCTCCGTGGACTGGGCGCGCACGCTGGGCCGGATGGCCGCCGGCCGGTCGGAGGAGTCCCCGTTCGTGCGGATCACCCGCGGCCGCAAGGCCAAGGTCCGCCTCGCCGCACCCCGGACGTACGAGTTGGACGGCGGCGCCCGGAAGAAGGTCGACAAGCTCAAGCTGCGGGTGGTGCCCGGCGCGCTGACCCTCTGCTGCCCCTGACGCTCGTCGCAGCGGCGGCGCGGGGCAGCCGGAGCCGCCCGGCTGGTACAGAATGAGGTCGTGCGAGGGGCGGCACGGCGGTGGACGCACACCATCCTGGCGGTGGTTGTGCTGATCCCGCTCGCCGGCTGCTTCCAGTGGAACGGCTGGATGGACGCCACCCCGCCGCCACCCGTGCCCGTGCACGAGCGCGCGGCGGACGACGCGCGGCAGAAGCTGCTCCGGGTCGAGCAGTCGATCGAGCCGCGCCCGCCGCACGACGTCTACCGGTACGCCCGCTCCGCAGCCCGGGTGGATGGCACCGAGGTGATGCGCATCGGCGGTGCCCGGCTCGACGGCAAGGACGGCACCTCTCTCGTCATCCGGGTGCGGGGCGTCGCGCCCGTTCACGACGACCAGGGCAGGGCGACCGGTGAGATCCTCACCCTGCCGTTCTGCTTCCAGCTCAGCTGGGGCACCGACGTCACCGACGACCGCGTCGACGAGGTTCCCTGCCCCGGCACCAGTCCGGTCCGCGTATCCACCGACCCGGCCCTGCCGGGCGACGTCGACGAGACGCTGCACGCCCGGCTGCCCACCGGCGCCGCCGCTACCGAGGCGGCCGTCCGGGCCGTCGTCGACGGCATCGCCCTGGAACCGGGCGTGCGGCGGGACGTGGCCACGGCCGGCGGCACGGTCGGGGTGGCGCTGCGCGCGAGCCAGTACGACTGTGTGCTGGCCCGGGTGGTGGGGGCGAAGGTCGAGGTGTGGCGGCCCGCCCGGGTCCAGCTCGCCCCGGGCGAGTTGAGCTGCACCGCCGATACCGCCGCGGCCGGCATGGGCCGGCGACCGCCACACTGAGCGCGGCACCGGCCGGTGTCGCGCCCAGCGGGGCGCTGGTCAGGGCAGCTGCGGGTAGAGCGCGGCGACCCCGCCGGCCAGCCCGGCGCGTACCTGGCGGCTGACGTCGTCGGCGAGGATCTCGTAGGCGTCGGCCTCGATCCCGTCCACGGCGATCCGGGCGATCTCGGCCGGGTCCGACTTCGGGCTGGTCACGCCGGCGGCCATGTCGGTGTCCATGTAGCCCACGTGCAGGCCGGCGACCCGGATGTTCCGGTCGGCCAGCTGGGCGCGCAGCGCGTTGGTCAGCGACCACTGCGCCGACTTGGCCGCGCTGTACGCCCCGATGTGCGGGAAGCTCACCCAGGACAGTGCGGACAGGATGTTGAGCACCGTCCCGCCGCCGTTGCCGGCGATCACCGGCGTGAAGGCGCGCACCACCGACAGCGTGCCGAAGTAGTGGGTGTCCATCTCCAGCCGGATCCGGTCCAGGTCGGCGTCGAGCAGGTCCGCGCCCGTGGACGAGCCGGCGTTGTTGACCAGCAGGGTGACGTCCCGGGCCAGCTCGGCCGCGGCGGCGACCGAGGCCGGGTCGGTCACGTCCAGCCGGACCGGTGTCACGCCCGGCAGGTCGACCTGCCGGGGGTCGCGGGCGGCGGCGTAGACGGTGGCGCCCCGGGCGACCAGCTCGGCGGCGAGGTGCCGGCCGAAGCCCCGGTTCGCGCCGGTGACGAGGGCGGTGCTTCCAGCGATCTTCATGTGCGTACTCCTGGTGGATGAGGGCGTGCGGCGGCGCCCGGCGCCGGGTCGGCGCGGGCCGTGGGGTGTCGTCGGTTGATGGGTCAGGGGGTCTTCGGCGCGACGGCCGGGTCCGCGCGCAGCAGGCCCGGCCCCGGGCGTACGTCGATGTCGCCCGGTGTGACGTCGTGGCCGGCGGCGCAGCGCAGCCGCGCGTGCACGACGGCGCCGCAGTCGTGGTGCTCGACCCGGACGGACGGGCCGGCCGGGTCGGCGGTCCAGGCGTCACCCCACTGCCGCAGCGCGGTCAGCACCGGCAGCAGCGCGGCGCCCTTGGGCGTGAGGTGGTACTCGTCACGGGTCCGCCGCCCGGGTTCGCGGTAGGGGCGGCGTTCGAGCAGTCCGTCGGCGACGAGCTGCCGGAGCCGGGCGGCGGCGACCGGCTCGCTGACGCCCACCCGGCGGGCGAAGTCGTCGAAGCGGCGGGTGCCGAAGGACGCCTCGCGCAGCAGCAGGAGCGTGGAGCGGTTGCCGACCACCTCCAGCGCACTGGCGATCGAGCAGTTGGTGTTGAGCCAGGCGTCCCGGTCGGCGAGCAGGTCGTCGGTCATGCCGATGACGCTACCCCCGCTGACTTAGGATTACAAAAGTCAGCTGGGTCACCCGCCCGGCGGTGATGGCGGCGTGACGGTGTGGCGACGGGCGTGCGGGATCCTCGGCGGCGTGAGCAGCTTTCCGGGCAGCCCGCGAACCCTGCGGGGCGCCATCATCGCCGTCGACCCGTTGGGGCCGCTGTCGCGCGTGGTGGTGTTCCAGTACAACCCGGACCAGGTGCAGCGAAACCTCCAGCCGCGCTCCGGTGGCGACTCGGGCCAGCGTTCCGCCGACGTCCACCGGGCCTGGGGCGCCCCGACGGAGACCGTGTCGATGACCGTGGAGATCGACGCCACCGACCAGTTGGAGGTCGGCGACCCGGTCGCGGGCAGCGTCGGCGTCCTCCCGCAGTTGTCCGTGCTGGAGATGCTGCTGCACCCGGGCAGCGTCCGGGTCATCGCCAACACGGCGTTGCTCGCGGCCGGCATGATCGAGATCCTTCCCGTCGAGCTGCCGATGGCCGTCATGGTCTGGGGACCGGGCCGGGTCGTGCCCGTCAAGATCACCCAGTTGGGGATCGCCGAGCAGGCGTTCAACCCCGCGCTGAGCCCGATCCGCGCCAGCGTCGACATCTCCGCGCAGGTGCTCACCTACGACGACCTGCCGCTGACCGACGTCGGCTACGGGCTCTACCTCGCCCACCTGGTGGCCAAGGAGCTGCTGGCCGTCGTCGGGTCGGTCACCGGCGCGGTCTCCGCCGTCACCGAACTGACCGGGGCGTGACCGCCGTGCCCGGCCGGTACGACGCGACGCCCGTCGCCACCGTCACCGTCACCGTGCCGGACGGTACCGGCGGTGTGCGCGAGGTGCGCTACCTGCGGCAACGCGACCTGCCGGACCCGCGCGACGTGCGCGCCGCCGCGGTGCACCGGGTCGCCGCCGGTGACCGGCTCGACCTGGTCACCCACCGCTATCTCGGCGACGCCACCGCCTGGTGGCGGGTCGCGGACGCCAACACCGCGCTCGACCCGGACGAGCTGACTGGCCCGGACGCCGAGGGCGAACTGGTCGTCATCCCGATCCCGGGGGTGTGACGTGCTGCTCGGCTCGGGGCTGCGGCTGACCATCCTGGCGGGGCGCACCCTGCCCCTGCCGCTGACTGTTGACCTCGTCCAGCGGTGGCGCTCCGCCCGGATCACCGAGAGCGACGAGGAACGCAGCGCCTTCTCGCTCGTCTTCGACGCCGGCCGCGCCGGGCCGCTCGCCGCCGCCGACAACCCCTTCGGCCTCACCTCGCCGTTGGCGCCGTTCGCGCGGGTGGTGCTGGTGCTGACCTTCGGCGTGGTGCCGCAGGTGCTCTTCGACGGCATCGTCACCGAGACCCGGCTGGCCCCGGGCACCGGTACGCAGGGCGCCACGTTCACCGTGACCGGCGAGGACGTGGGCAACCTGCTGCACCGCGAGGAACGCGACGTAGAACATCCGGCGCTGGACGACTACCCGACCGTGTTGACGATCCTCGCGCCGTACGCGGCGCAGGGCATCCTGCCGAAGGTGATCCCACCGCCGGTGATGGATCCGCCGCTGCCCATCGATCGGATCCCGACCCAGCACGGCACCGACCTGGAGCACCTCGCCGACCTCGCCGAACGGCACGGCTACGTCACCTACGTCGACCCCGGCCCGCTGCCGGGCATCAGCACCTTCTACTGGGGACCGCCGGTACGCATCGGGCCGCCGCAGCCGGCGCTCGCCGTCGACCTCGGATCGGACAGCAACGTCGAGGAGGTGTCGTTCCGGACCGACGCCACCCGGCCGGCCACCGTGACCGGCGCGGTCCGGGACCGGCGCACCGGCCTGGACCTCCCGGTCGCCGCCGTGGCACCCCTTCGGCCGCCGTTGGGCGCCGTCCCGTTCGCCCTGGCCAACGCCGGTGACGTGCGGCGTCAGCGGCTGCGCGAGGGCACCAGCGACGGAGTGACCGCCCTGGCCCGCGCCCAGTCGCAGGTCGACCGGGGCGCCGACGCGCTCGTCGCCGAGGGCACCGCGGACGGGGCCCGCTACGGCGCGGTGCTGCGACCGCGGGGGCTCGTCGGCGTGCGCGGCGCGGGGTGGACCCACGACGGCCTCTGGTACGTGCGCCAGGTCGAGCACGACATCGCGTTCGGCGGCTACCGCCAGGCGTTCACGCTGGCGCGCGACGGCCACGGCGCGACCACCCCCGTCCTGCCGCGGAGCCCGCGGTGAGCGCGCGAGCCGGTGAGGAGTAGCCGTGGCCAAACAGTTCTTCGGGATCTACCGGGGCACCGTCAGAGCCAACATCGACCCGCTGCTGCGGGGGCGGTTGCAGGTCAGCGTGCCGAGGGTGTTCGGCGATGGCCGGCTGGCCTGGGCGGAACCGTGCGTGCCCTACGCGGGCAACGGCGTCGGCGGTTTCACCGTGCCCCCGGTGGGGGCCGGGGCGTGGGTGCAGTTCGAGGGTGGCAACCCCGACTACCCGGTGATCGCCGGCTGCTTCTGGCAGTCCGGCGAGTCACCGGCACCCGGGCTGCCGCAGGTGCGGATGTTCACCTCCGACGCGATCACCGTGACGGTCAGCGACCTGCCCGGCGTGGGTGGCGTCACGGTGGAGGTCGGGCCGCCCGCCGTCGTCGTACCGGTGAAGCTGGTGCTCGGCCCGGGCGGGATCGAGCTGTCCACCGGCGCCTCGTCGCTGGTGCTGGACGGCCTGAAGGTCTCGGTCAACCAGGGTGCCCTGGAGGTGACCTGATGCCCGGCAACCTCGTGCACCAGGGCGCCGTGGTCATCTGCGGGCACGGCGGGCAGGCCCAGCCGACCGTGCCCAACCCGCGGGTCACCGTCGGCGGGCAGGCCACCGTGCTGCTGACGCCCCCCTGGTCGGTGGCCGGCTGCCCGCTCCCGCCGGTCTCGGGCGGCCCCTGCGTCACCGGCATGTGGACCGTCGGCACCACCCGGGTGACGTCGCTGGGCCAGCCGCTGGTCGTCTCGGCCGGCGCCGCCACCTGCGCGCCGACCGGGGTACCGCTGACGGTGACGGTGTCCCAGCCCCGGGTGGTGGCTACGTGACGGCCGGTCGGCACGTCGGGCACCCGCTGCGGGTCGCCGGCCGGGGCCGCACCGCCCTCGTCGACGACGAGGAGTACCTGCGCGGCCTGGTCGAGGCGGTGCTGTTCACCCGGCCCGGTGAACGGGTCAACCGGCCCGACTTCGGCAGCGGCGTCGACCGGCTCGTCTTCGCGCCCGCCGGGGACGAGCTGGCCCACGCCACCCGGGCGCTGGTGCACGGCGCCCTGCAACGGTGGCTCGGCGACCTGTTGCAGGTCGACACCGTGACCGTGGAGGCGCGCGACGCGCAACTGCGGGTCACCGTCAGCTACCTGCCGCTCGTCGGCGGTGCCGTCGTCGGCGAACGGCGCAGCCTCACCGTGCAGGGCGGCGCGCCGTGACCGCCCCGTACGTCGACCTGGATGCCCGGCGGGCGCTGGTGGAGAGTGGGACCGGCCTCGACGGCATCGACCACGTCGAGGTCCTCGCCGGCCGCCGGGTGCTCCTGGTGCACCTGCTGCGCGGGCCGGTGCCGGGCGACCTGGACGCGTCCCGGGTGCGGGTGCTCGGCGGCGTCCGCGTCGACCCGGGGCTCAACCCGGTCCGCGTCGAGTGGGCCCACCCGGTCGCGGCGGTCGTCGCCGCCCCGCCCCCGGGGGTGAGCCCCGCCGACCGGGCGCTGATCTCCGCCGCCGTGCCCGCCGCCCGGCGCGACCGCGTCCTCGCCGTGCGCACGTCCTCGCCCGGGGACTGGTCCACCTACCTGCTCGCGCTGCGCGGCCCCGGCGGCGAGGGTTTCCCGGACGGCTTCGACGAGCCGCTGTCGGCCCGACCGTTCTCCTTCGCCGTGGACTGCCCGAACGAGCTGGACTGCCGGCCCGACGACGACTGCCCACCGGCGCCGGCCGGCACGCCGCTGCTCGACTACCTGGCCCGCGACTACGACGCCCTGCGGACCCGGCTGCTGGACCGGGTCGCCACCCTCGTGCCCGGCTGGACCGACCGCAACCCGGCCGACCCGCTGGTCACCCTGGTCGAGCTGTTCGCGCACGTCGGCGACCGGTTGACCTACCGGCAGGACGCGATCGCCGCCGAGGCCAACCTGCTCACCGCCCGGCGCCGCCCCTCGGTGCGCCGGCACGCCCGG
>NZ_JAMOKF010000010.1 GCF_023656545.1 Micromonospora phytophila
CCACGTGGGCGGCGACGAAGTCGTCCCGGGCCACCTCGGCGAAGCCGCCCGGCGCGCCCGCGCCGTTGGCCGGATCGGACGCGGCCCAACGGGCCAGCGCGGCGTGCCGTTCGGCCAGCTCGGCCTTGCTCACCCCGGCGTACGCGGCCTCGCGCATCAGCGGGGTGGCGAAGGCGTACCCGGTGCGGGTGCGGTGCAGCATTCGGCGTTGCAGCAGCTCCTCGACGGCCCGGTCGAGTTCGACGGCGACGACCGCCGCCGGACGCCCGTCCCGGCCGGTCCGCTGTTCGCGCAGCGCCTCCAGCGTGCCGGCGGGCACGGTGTCGCCGACCACCGCCGCGTCGCGCAGCACCGACCGGGCGTCGGCCGGCAGCGCGTCGATGCGGGCGGCCAGCACGGCCGCCAGGTCGCGGGAGAGCAGCCGACTGCCGAGCGAGCCGGGCACCAGCCGCCAGCTGCCCGGGTTCGTGGCGTTCCGCTCCGCGACGGTGGTCAGCGCGCCCCGCTCCATCAGCAGGGTGACCAGTTCGGCCAGGTAGAACGGGTTGCCCTGGGCGGTGGCGAGGAGCCGGTCGGCGTCGGCCTGCGGCAGCCGCCCGCCGCCGAGGTAGCTGGTGAGCAGCCGGGCCGCGTCGGCGCCGCGCAGCGGCGGCAGCGCGTGCACCTCGGCGTCCGCGACCCGGGTCAGCGCCCCGGCGGTACGCACCAGCTCGGGGCGGCCGAGCAGCATCACCAGCACCGGACCGGTGAGCCGGGACAGGGTCACCCCGAGCGCCCGGATGGTCTCCCCGGTGGCGTCGTGCAGGTCGTCGACGACGACCACCAGGGGCGCCTCCAGGGCGAGGCCGCTGAGCAGGTCGGCGACGGCGTTCGGCACGGTGTCGGCGTCGGCGGTGGGGTGGGCGGTGCCCCACTCGCCCTGGTCGGTCGCGCCGCCGCTGGGCAGCTCGGCGTATCCGAGCAGGGCGAGCAGCTGGTCGGTGGCGACCGGAGCGGGGCCGGCGCCGGAGCGGGTGAGCCGCTGGCCGAGCCGGCGCAGCCGCTCCTCGACGGCGGGGCGGGTGAGCGCGGTGGCGGCGTCGTTGGGCAGGCCGACGGCGGCCCGGACCAGGTCGGCCAGGGGCGCGAGCCGGCGTCGCTCGCCGAAGGCGGCGCAGCGGACGGAGAGCACCCGGGCGCCGGTGTGCGCGGCGTACCGGCCGGCGCCCACGTCGTAGCCGGCGGCGAGGCGTTCCACCTCGGCGGCGAACCGGGACTTGCCGATCCCCGCCTCGGCGGTCATCAGCAGCACCCGGGGCTCGGCCCGGTCGATCACTTCGGCGAGCCGCCCGGCGATCCGCCCGATCTCGGTTTCCCGGCCGACGAACGGCGCCTCGTCACCGAGGCCGGACCGGGTGCCCGGGGCGTCCAGGAGACCGAGCAGCTCGTACGCCTCGACCGGCTCGCGCTTGCCCTTGAGCCGCAGCGGGCGCAGCGCCCGCCACGAGGCGACGTGCCGGGTGGCGGTGGAGGTCCGCGCCCCGGCGTAGACGGCGCCGACGGCGGCGGCGTCGGCCAGCCGGGCGGCGGTGTTCACGGTGTCGCCGATGACCGTGTATTCGATGGCGGCCTGGATGCCGGCAATCACGTCGCCGGTGTTCAGGCCGACCCGCAGGCCGAGCGGTGCGCCGCCGCCGCGTTCGTCGTCGAGTACCCGGCGGACGGCGCGCTGCATGGAGAGCGCGGCCCGCATGGCCCGCTCGGCGTCGTCCTCGTGCGCCACGGGCGCGCCGAAGACCGCCATGATCCCGTCGCCGGTCAGCTTGTCCACGTGCCCGCCGAAGGTCTTCACGGCGCCGGCCAGGGCGGCGAGCACCCGGTCGGTGACCGCGCCGACCCGTTCCGGGTCGAGGTCCTCCGACCAGGAGGTGAAGTCCGAGAGGTCGCCGAAGAGCACGGTGACGACCCGGCGCTCGGCGGCCGGCAACGTCGCGGCGGCCGGCAGCGCGGCACCGCAGTTGTGGCAGAACCGGGCGCCGGGCACGGCGACGGTTCCGCACACGGGGCAGGTCACGCTTGCTCCAACCCGCTCACCCCGGTGGCGGATTCCCCGGGGTCGACGCCGAGGTGTTCCAGCTGTGCGCGGACGGACCATTCGGCGGCCCACCACAGCGACCGGTCGACGTCCGCGTAGACCTTCGCCACCACCTCGGGCGCGGTGGTGGCGCCCTCGGCGACCGCCGTCCGGACCTGGTCGAGCCGGGCCCGGCGGTGGGCGAGGTAGAAGTCGGCGGCGGCGCCGCAGTCGGCCAGCGCCGGGCCGTGCCCGGGCAGCGCCGGGATCCCGCGGTACGCCGAGAGCAGCTCCAGGCTGGTCAGGTAGTCACCGAGATGACCGTCGGGATGGGCGACCACGGTCGTGCCGCGCCCCAGGATGGTGTCGCCGGTGAGGACCACCCGCTCGTCGCCGTGCTCCACCAGGAAACAGACGGAGTCGGCGGTGTGTCCGGGGGTGGGGAGCAGGTGGATCTCCAACCCGAAGCCGCCGAAGTGCTCGCCCGGGTCGGTCAGCGGTTCGCCGCCGATGGTGTGCGTCGGGTCGGCGGCGAGCACGTGGACACCGCCGAGCAGCTCGTGCAGGCGGGCCGAGCCCTCGGTGTGGTCCGGGTGCCCGTGGGTGATCAGCACGAACCCGACCGGCCCGTGCGCCGCGATCGCGGCCAGATGCTCCTCGTCGGCGGGCCCCGGGTCGACGACGACCGCGTGCTCCGCGCCCGGGACGCGCAGCAGCCAGGTGTTGGTGCCGTCGAGCGTCATCGGCCCGGGGTTGGGGGCCCGCAGCAGCGTTACCCAGGCCGGGAGCTCGTCGGCGAGCGCCGCCGCCGGCGCGGTGATGTGCCCGGTCATGGCTGCGATCGTACGGCCCCGCCCGCCACTCCCCGCGATCTTGCACGGTCGGCCCCCGGTTCGTGCCGGTTCACGGCTTTTGCCGGGGGCGAAGTGCAAGATCGCGGGAGACGGACGCGGGTCAGGCGACCTCGACGATGACCTCGACCTCGACCGGGGCGTCGAGGGGCAGCTCGGCGACGCCCACCGCGGAGCGGGCGTGCCGGCCGGCCTCACCGAAGACGGCGCCGAACAGGTCGGAGGCGCCGTTGATGACGCCGGGCTGCCCGGTGAAGCCGGGCGCGGAGGCGACGAAGCCGGTCAGCTTGACGATCTTGACGACGTTCTCCAGGCCGACCAGCGAGTCCACCGCGGCGAGCGCGTTGAGCGCGCACCGCTGGGCCAGGTCCTTGGCCTGGTCGGCGGAGACGCCGGCGCCGACCTTGCCGGTGGCGAGCAGCTTCCCCTCGGCGATCGGCAGCTGTCCGGAGACGTACACGTGCTGCCCGGACTGCACGGCCGGCACGTAGCTGGCCACCGGCGGGACCACCTCGGGCAGCTCGAACCCGAGCTCGGCGAGCTTCGCGTGCGGGCCGTTGCTCATGCCTTCGGCCGCTTCAGGTAGGCGACGAGCTGCTCCGGGTTCGGTCCGGGAACCACGGAGACGAGTTCCCACCCGTCCTCGCCCCAGTTGTCGAGGATCTGCTTGGTCGCGTGGACCAGCAGCGGGACCGTGGCGTATTCCCACTTCTGCATCGGTGGAGGGCTCCCTCGGTGACTTGACTCTTCCGAGGCACAGCCTACGGTCCGGCGGACGGCCGGGGCGCGGGACGCTGCTCCGGGGCGCTCGACTGTTCCCCGCAGGGCCCGCTGTGCTCGTACGGCTGGGGGCAGCGGGACCGGTTCGGCAGCAGCAGGTCGCAGAAGACCCGGTGCCGGTTGTTCTGGTCGTCGGCGGTGGAGACGGTCGTCTCCCCGGCGTCGAGTTCGGGCAGGAAGCTCAGCGACGTGGCGACCGTCCCGGCCAGCGCGGTGGCCGCCGTCAGGTCGGCCACCCGGATCGGCAGGTGGACGACGTAACCGGGCTCCTCCTCGTCCCGGCCGCGTTCGCCGGGGCGGCCGAGCGGCCGCAGCACCTCGACCGGTTCGGCGATCCGGCGGTACGACCGCTCGTTCATGGGCAGGCCACCGGGCGCACCCTCGGCCTCACCGGAGGAGCCGGGCCCGGTCCGCCGCACCCGGTCACCCGGGAACTGGGCTCGAGGGGTGTTGTCCACGTCGCGCATGCACTGCCTCCGGGCGTTGTACCTGGTCACGTCATCGCCTTGCGGCCCGGGACGTCGCCCCGGGACCGGCCCCCCGCGCCGGTGAGAACGTAGGACCGCGGCCGGAGTCCCGCCAACAGGACGCGCACGCCCGGTCACCAGGAGTCACATATGCGACACAGGCCTGGTAAGCGATCCGCCCCCACCCCGCCGCCCCGCAGCCGCCCGGATCGACCGCTACCCTTCCGGGCGGACGGGCGTTCAGGGCTCGCCTCCAGCTCGATCACGCTCGTCGCCAGGGGAGGCGACGACGCCGCACCCCCGGGGGATGAGATGACCCAACCACCCAGCGGTGGCCCGATCGGCTCGCCGGCCGGCCAGCCGGGCCTTCCGGCCGCTCCCGGCCCCGGCGCCGGCGGGCCCGGGGCGTCACCGACCCAGGACCCGTCGATGATCCCGCCACCCCCCGCCGGGTACCCGCCGTACCAGGCGCCCGGCGCCCCGAAGAAGAAGCGCGGCGTGCTGATCGCCTCGATCGCCCTGGCCGTGGTCCTGCTGCTCTGCGCGGGCGGCGGCGTGGTCGCGTTCCTGACGCTGCGCGACACGGAGACCGGCAAGGGCGCCGAGGAGCCCGCGGTGGCGGTCGAGGCGTTCCTCACCGCCGTCTACAAGGATCGCGACGCCACCAGGGCGGCCAGCCTGGTCTGTTCCTCGTCGCGCGACGAGAAGAAGATCGCCGCGAAGGTGGCCGAGGTGGAGAAGTACGTCTCGGCCTACCAGAACCCCCGGTTCCGGTGGAGCAGCCCGAGGGTGGACAACCAGACGGGCGACCGCGCCACCGTCACCACCAAGGTCACCATGACCACCGCCGACGAGAAGGTCGCCGACCAGGATCTGCGGTTCACGGTGGTGAAGAAGACCGGTTGGTGGGTCTGCGAGGTGGCCTGAGCCCACCCGGTGGATAGGCTCGACGGGTGCGAGCAGCTGAGCGGTCGGCCGACCCGGCCGGTACGGAGTGGCCGGCCCGCCTCCACGTGGTGACCGGCAAGGGTGGCACCGGCAAGACCAGCGTGGCGGCGGCGCTGGCCCTGGCGCTGGCCGCCGGCGGCCGGCGGACGCTGCTGGTGGAGGTCGAGGGGCGCCAGGGCATCGCCCAGCTCTTCGGCACCGAGCCGCTGCCGTACGAGGAGCGGCACCTGGCCGACGCGCCCGGCGGGGGTGAGGTGCGGGCCCTGGCGGTGGACGCCGAGGAGGCCCTCCTGGAATACCTCGACATGTTCTACAAGCTCGGTGCGGCCGGCCGGGCGCTGCGCAAGCTCGGGGCGATCGACTTCGCCACCACCATCGCCCCGGGCCTGCGGGACGTGCTGCTCACCGGCAAGGTGAAGGAGGCGACCACCCGCACCGCCGGCCAGCGGCGCGCGTACGACGCGGTGGTGCTGGACGCCCCGCCGACCGGGCGGATCGGCCGCTTCCTCAACGTGACCGCGGAGACGGCGAGGCTGGCCAAGGTCGGCCCGATCAAGACCCAGAGCGAGGGGGTCTCCGCGCTGCTGCGCTCCCCGATCACCGCCGTGCACGTGGTCACCCTGCTTGAGGAGATGCCGGTCCAGGAGACGGTCGACGCGATCGCCGAGCTGAACCAGCTCGGCTTCCCGGTGGGCCGGGTGATCGTCAACGGCACCCGGCCGCCGCTGCCCGTGGGCCGGGCGGTGACCGCGGCCGAGTTGAAGCGGGGGCTGGTCGCCGCCGGGCTGGCGGCGGACCGGGAGACCGTCGCCGGGCTGGCCGAGGAGGCACGTGACCAGGTGATCCGCCGCGAGCTGGAGGATTCGCTCCGGGGGGACCTGGTGGAGTTGGGGCTGCCGTTGACCGAGCTGCCGCTGCTGCCCGACGGGGTGGACCGGGCCGGCCTGGACCGGCTCGCCCGGGCTCTCGTCGGGGCCGATTGACTCACACCTGCCCTCGGCACGGGCGCGCGGACCGACCGGGCCCGATACGCTCGATTGGTGCCTTCCGAAGACGCGGCGCCGCAACTGGACGTCGACCAGATCCTCGCCGATCCGGGCGTGCGGATCGTGGTGTGCTGCGGGGCGGGCGGGGTGGGGAAGACGACCACCGCCGCCGCGCTGGCGCTGCGGGCCGCGGAGCAGCACGGCCGGCGCACGGTGGTGCTCACCATCGACCCGGCCCGCCGGCTGGCCCAGTCGCTCGGGCTGACCGAGCTGGACAACACCCCCCGCCAGGTCAAGGGGATCGACGTCGAGGTCAGCGGCGGTGAGCTGCACGCCATGATGCTGGACATGAAGCGCACCTTCGACGATGTGGTGCTCCAGCACACCGATCCGGCGAAGGCGGCGGAAATCTTCGCCAACCCCTTCTACCAGGCGATGAGCTCGACCTTCGCGGGCACGCAGGAATACATGGCGATGGAGAAGCTCGGCCAGTTGCACGCCCGGGGCGAGTGGGACCTGATCGTGGTGGACACCCCGCCGTCCCGCTCGGCGCTGGATTTCCTCGACGCCCCGGCCCGGCTCTCCCGCTTCCTCGACGGACGGATGCTGCGGCTGCTGCTGGCGCCGGCGCGTACCGGCGGGCGGAGCATGTTCAGCCTCGTCACCGCCAGCTTCGGGATGTTCTCGAAGGTGGTGCAGAAGGTGCTCGGCGCCCAACTGCTGACCGACCTCTCCGGCTTCGTCGCCGCGCTCGACTCGATGTTCGGCGGCTTCCGGCAGCGCGCGGAGCAGACGTACCGCATCCTGCAGGCGCGGGAGACGGCCTTCCTGCTGGTCGCGGCGCCGGAGCCGGACGCGGTCCGGGAGGCCGCCTACTTCGCGGGGCGGCTGCGGGAGGAGAAGATGCCGCTGGCCGGCCTGGTGGTCAACCGGGTGCACCGCCCGGCGGCGTCCGACCTCGACGCGGCGGAGAGCCTGGCCGCCGCGGAGCGGCTGGCCGAGGCGGGTGGGCACGAGGGCACCGTCGACGTGCTGCGGGCCCACGCCGCCCTGGCCCAGCAGGCGGTACGCGAGCAGCAGGTGGCGGCTCGGTTCACCGAGGCTTTCCCGGCGGTGCCGGCGGTGTCGGTGACGGCGCAGCCCGCCGACGTGCACGACGTCGACGGGCTGCGGACGATCGGCGCGGCGATCAGCCGACCGTGACCGGCGGTCAGCCGGCCGCGGTGACCAGGATCTTGTCCTTGCCGGTCTTGTCCTTGTCGTTCTTCTTCATGGCCGCCTCGAACATCTTGCGCCAGCTCGTCACCTGCGGGTGACGGCGCAGCAGCGCCCGGCGTTCGCGTTCGGTCATGCCGCCCCACACACCGAACTCGATCCGGTTGTCCAGCGCGTCGGCCAGGCACTCGTACCGGACTGGGCAGCTCCGGCAGATCCGCTTGGCCACGTTCTGTTCGGCGCCCTGTACGAACAACGCGTCCGGGTCCCCGTTCTGACACGCCGCCAGCGACGGCCAGTCAGTGATCATGCCCATGTGTACACGTCCCCCCTTGCAGTACCTACCGACCCCGTCGCGGACCAGCCGGCAATTCCCCCCGGTCGCCCGGCCGGCCTTCCCCAAGGCGGCACGGACGACATGTGGCGCTGTCGCCGCCACCATCATGCTCTGTAGTCGCCTGATTACGCAACGTTGTCGGCTAAATCCATCATTCCGGACAACCCCGGCTTCCCGGGCTCTCGATCGCCGGTTACCCCGCCGGAGTCCGTGAAAACGCTGCGGGTCCCCTCGCAGAAGAGGGAGACTCGGCGCCGGGTTCACGCAACCACACACCGGGGGTCGTGCGTTTAGCACAACGAGGTCGGCGCGCGCAGGAAATGGGGAAAGAACGCCCCAGCGCCCCTCGTTCCCTACTCGCGTACCCTGTCGAGGTGACCTGGATGCGGAAACGTGACCACAATGTGCTGACCAACGCCGCATCGCTGCTCGTCTGTGGGCTGCTGGCCGGGGTGGTGGTCGCGGCGGCGGCCTTCCCGGCGGTGGCCATGTCGGGGTTGGCGGCGAAGGCCGGCGCGGAGACGTTCGGCGCGCTGCCGAAGGAGCTGACGGTGGCCCGCGCGCCACAGATCAGCTACCTGTACGCCTCCGACGGCAAGACGCCGCTGGCGACGATGTTCGACGAGAACCGTCGCGACGTGAAACTCAAGGACATCGCGCCGATCATGCAGAAGGCGATCATCGCCGCCGAGGACCACGACTTCTACAAGCACAACGGGGTCGACCTCAACGGCATCGCCCGGGCGTTCGTCAACAACCAGTCCGGCGCGGCCAGCCAGCAGGGCGCCTCGACGCTGACCATGCAGTACGTCCGGCTGGCCATCGCCTACTCGGCGACCCACCCGGCCGACGTGGTCGCGGCGACGGAGGACACCAGCGCCCGCAAGCTGCGCGAGATGCGCTACGCCATCCAGATCGACAAGGAGCTCTCCAAGGACGAGATCCTGGAGCGCTACCTGAACATCGCCGCCTTCGGCAACGGCGCGTACGGCATCCACGCCGCCAGCCAGGTCTACTTCAGCAAGCCGCCGAGCAAGCTCAAGCTCGAGGAAGCGGCGATGCTGGCCGGGATGGTCAAGGCCCCGAGCACCAACGACCCGACCACCAAGAGCGGCTACGCGGCCGCGCTGGCCCGGCGGGACTACGTCATCGAGAACCTGGTCGAGATCGGCGCGGCCACCCGGCAGGAGGCGGACGCCGCCAAGGCGGCCAAGCTGGTGATCACCGGCAAGCGGACCCCCAACGGCTGCGTCGACACCAACGAGAAGGGCTGGGGCTTCTTCTGCGACTACTTCTACCGCTGGTGGATGCAGCAGGAGACGTTCGGCTCGACCTCGTACGACCGGGAGCGGCGGCTCAAGAGCGGCGGCTACTCGATCATCACCACCCTGGACCCGCAGGCGCAGCGCGGCGCGGACAAGGCGGTGCGCAAGGCCAAGAAGGAGACCGCCAAGGAAGCCGCCATGGTCGCGGTCGTCGAGCCGGGCACCGGGCGGGTCCGGGCGCTGGCGGTGAACCGCACGTTCAAGCTGGACGACCCGAGGAAGCCGGCCAACAAGGCGCACAGCGATCCGAAGCAGCGTCAGAAGGGCAAGCTCGGCAACTACCCGAACACCGTCAACCCGCTGCTCACCGGCGGCGACGGCATCACCGGGTACCAGGCCGGCTCCACCTTCAAGATCTTCACCATCGTGGCCGCCCTGGAGAAGGGCATCCCCCTCAGCTACACCATCAACGCCCCGCAGCAGTTCAAGTCGGAATACGTCATCCAGAGGAACTCTCCGGCGGCCTGCCCGGGCACGCACTTCTACTGCCCGACCAACTCCGGCAAGAAGGCCGGTGGCGTGCAGAACATGTGGAGCGCGTTCGCCCAGTCGATCAACACCTACTTCGTGCCGCTGCAACAGCAGGTCGGCGCGGACAACGTGGTGGACGTGGCCAAGCGGCTCGGCATCCAGTTCCGCACGACCGAGGACCTCCGGCTGGGCGGCACCAAGGAGGCGGCGCACGACTGGGGCGCCTTCACCCTCGGCGTCTCGCAGACCACCCCGCTGGAGTTGGCGAACGCGTACGCCACCCTGGCGGCGGACGGCCTGTACTGCGCACCGACCCCCGTGCAGCAGATCACGGACCCGGAGGGCAAGAAGCTCGACATCGCCAAGCCGAACTGCGAGCAGCGCGTCACCAAGGAGGTGGCCCGCGCCGCCGTCGACGCGGCCCGCTGCCCCGTCGGCGACAACTCCTCCACCAGCAGGTGCGGCGGCAACCGCACCGCCGCCGCGGTGAGGGGCATCGTCAAAGCGCCGGTGGCCGGCAAGTCCGGCACCACCGACTCGGAGAAGACCGCCTCGCTGGTCGCGATGACCAAGCAGTACGCGGTGGCCGGCATCATGGCCGACCCGGACTGGCCGCAGACCAACGTGAAGATGAAGCACAGCCCGCGCGACGGCATCAACCCGCCGGTCTACGAGACGCTGCGCGACGCGATGCAGGGCAAGGATCGGAAGAACTTCGAGCCCCCGGGCAAGAAGATCTCCGAGGGTGACCAGCGCCGGATCCCCGACGTGAAGTGCCTGGACGTGGACCAGGCGAAGTCCCGGATCAAGGCGGAGGGCTTCGACGCGGTGGTCTCCGACGTCAAGGTCCCGTCGAGCTGCCCCGTCGGGAAGGCCGCCGGCACCAGCCCGGACGGCCGGACCATCAAGGGCGGCGTGGTCACCATCCAGATCAGCAACGGTGGCGGCGCCACGGGCACCGGCACCACATCCGGCACCCAGGGCAGGCCGACCACTCCGGGCCGCCCGCCGAGCCGCCCCGGCGGCTGAGCCGGCCCGACACACGCACGGGCGGGCACCCCTCGCGGGGGTGCCCGCCCGTTTCGCGTACGCGGGTGGGTGAAGCGGCGGTCAGAGACCGAGCTGCCGGCGTACCTCGGCGGCCACCCGACCGCCCTCCGCCTGGCCGGCCACCGCGGCCTGGGCCGCCTTCATGGCCGGGCCCATCTGCGCCTTTCCGGTGAAACCGCCCGCGGCGAGCGCCCCCGAGACCAGCTCCGCCAGCTCCGCGTCGGAGAGCTGCTTCGGCAGGTAGCGCTCCAGCACCTCACCCTCGGCGGTCTCCTTCGCGGCCTGCTCCACGCGCCCGGCGTCGGCGAAGGCGACGGCGGCCTCCCGGCGCTTCTTCGCCTCCTTGGTCAGCACCGCGAGCACCTCGTCGTCGGTGAGCTCGCGCTTGGCCTTGCCGGCGACCTCCGCCGTGCCGACGGCCGCGAGGGCCATCCGCAGGGTGGAGGTGGTCAGCTCGTCGCGCGCCTTGAGCGCGGTACGCATGTCGACGGTCAGACGGTCCTTCAGCGTGCTCATGGACGGTCAAACTACCCTGATCGGCATGCGAAAGCGCACACTATTCCGGCTCGCGGCCGGAACCACCGCGATCGGCGCGGCAACCCTGGCGTACGCGTCGCTCGTCGAGCGCAACATGTTCACCCTGCGGCGGTACGACGTGCCGATGCTGCCGGCCGACGCCGAACCGCTGCGCATCCTGCACCTGTCGGATCTGCACATGATGCCCGACCAGCGGCGCAAGCAGGGCTGGGTGGCCTCGCTGGCCGCGCTCGACCCCGACCTCGTCGTGGTCACCGGGGACAACATGGCCCACCCGGGGGCCGTGCCGGGCGTGCTGCGCGCCCTGCAGCCGCTGCTCGACTTCCCGGGAGCCTTCGTCTTCGGCTCCAACGACTACACCGGGCCGGTCTGGAAGAACCCCTTCACCTACTTCCTGCCCCACCGGGAGTACACCGAGGGCGTCCAGCTGCCCTTCGAGGAGCTGCGCACCGTCTTCAGCGGCGCGGGCTGGGCCGACCTGAACAACGCCCGGACGACCCTGAAGGCGGGCGGCCGGCTGATCGAGCTGGTCGGCGTGGACGACCCCCACGTCGAGCGGGACGACTACCCGTCGGTGGCCGGGGCGGTGTCGTCCTCGGCCGACCTGTCGATCGCGCTCAGCCACTCTCCGGAGCCGCCGGTGCTCGACCAGATGGCCGCCGACGGCTTCGGGCTGATGCTGGCCGGGCACACCCACGGCGGGCAGGTCTGCGTGCCCGGTGTCGGAGCGCTGGTGACCAACTGCGGCCTGCCCCGGTCCATGGCCCGCGGCCTGCACCGCTGGCCCGGGTCGGACTCCTGGCTGCACGTCTCCGCCGGCCTCGGCACCCACCCGACCGCGCCGGTCCGGTTCGCCTGCCCGCCGGAGGCGACCGTGCTCACCCTCATCCCCCGCTGACCGCCGATTTGACCGTGCCGTGCTGACGGTGGGTCAGTTGGGGTGCCGCGCGCGCCGCCGAGGGCTGAATGGTCAGCGGAGGCGGCGGGCGCGTCTCCGGGTTCGGTGACGGGGGCGAGCCGGCCGCCGGCGGGCCCGGAGCCGGTGGGGGTACCGAGTTTGACCCTCGGAGGAGGTGGGCTACTATTTGTCGGCACGCCTCGGGGTGTGGCGCAGCTTGGTAGCGCGCTTCGTTCGGGACGAAGAGGTCGTCGGTTCGAATCCGGCCACCCCGACCAGAGGCCAAAAGGCCAGGTGAGATCACCTCTCACCTGGCCTTTTTGTTATGCCCTCGACACTCTGCCCCATCGGCTCAGGCCGCTGGCTCGTCGGCGCTTTCGTCCTCGTCAGCCCCGAAAGTCAGCGGAAAGTCAGCAAACGAGTCCCCTGACCTTCTCCGCGTCGGCCTCGAAGGCGTGCGTGTACCGGTCCGACCGCGGCGGTGGTGTGGTCATCCCGGTGCGGGTCGAGAACGGCGGCCACCCACCAGCCAGCCGCGTCCCCAACCTCACTGGGCAGAACACCTAGCGGTCATCGAGTTCGACCGTCGGTGAGAGCTCACGACACTGCCGAATTCCGCTCTTATGAATCAAGGCGGCCCGCAAGCGGGCCGCGCCGGCCCGGCCCCGGCCTGCTGGCGACCTCCGGCCGGCATCGGCCGGGCCGGCCGGCCACGCTGACGGACGACCAGGGCCTAGAAGACCTCGGGGCTCCGCCCCGAACCCCGACCCTCCTCAGAGATGCCGCCCACGGATCCCCTCGCCGGGCACCACAAGGGCTACCAGCCTCCCCGGACGGGGCCAATGTCGTTCGGCTGGTGACGCGCTCCACCTTGTCCCCGTCCGGGGAGGTGGACGGTCTGGCGACTGCCCGACGAGGAGATCCGCTACCTAGCCTTGGAGCCGCTGCGCCCAGTACACCTGTCCGTCGGGGCCCATGTAGACCAGGGACAACAGCAGGTCCGACATCGCAACCGGCGCGGTGGCTATCGTCTCCCGACCCGGATTTTCGGGGTACGGGAAGCGCGCGACGAACGTCAGCGGCGAAGCATTCTCGTCGGTCACGCCAAGTCTGTTGCCGTTGGTCCGCCCACCGGTCTCCCCGACTTTGATATAGCCTGCGCCTTCCAGCCAGGGATAGCGCTGGGCGATCTTGTTCTCGACTCCGGCGGTACCGACGCTGACGGCCTCCTCCCCTGGCGCAGACACGCCGAACGTCCCCGGCTTGTGCTTGGTGCGCTTGTCGATGAGGAAGATCGCGAAATAGCCGCCATCGAGTGGCTTGGGCGGGGCCTGCCAGGAAACCCGGCCGAGCACCAACTGGTCGCGTCCGGAGGCCAACGGCGCATGCGTCTCCTCACCGAGCGCAGCCTGAGCCTCCTCGTAGCTGACGAACCTGAGCGAGGACTCGATTACCAGCGCTTCCGGACCGTACGGCGGGTGGTTGTGCCACCACCGCCAAGCGACGACGGCCACCACCGCCAGGGTGATCGCCACCAGCGGTCGAGTTCTTCGCCACGTCACGCGCGATAGTGAACCACGCGATCACCAGATCCCGGGGGGCGCCCAAGCTGACAGTTGAGGCGCGCCTGGCACAGAAGGACTCCTGTCAGCCGACCGCAACCGAACAATCCTCGGCCATGATGCCAAGAAGATCGCAGATCGCCGCGTCAGCTTCCCCTTGGATGGGTGCTGCTTGATCACCGCTGCCGCCGCGCGCCTCCCCGCGCCAAAGCATGTCGGGTTCTGCTGCACGACCTCGGCGAGAATCTTGCTTTGCGCCTCATCGAGGGTGTTGTCCCGCGCGTTCACTTCGAGCCCACGCTGCTGCATCTGCTTCCGGAGCTGGCTGGCACGACTTGCGAACTCTTGCTCGGCCTGCTCACACATCGCAGACTGCTTGGTTGCGCCAACATGGCCGGCCGCGCCGACGGCGTACCCGCCCACCGCAAGAGCAACTGCCCCGGCGCTCACCAACGCGATCATCGATCGTCTCATTGCGCGGGATCGTATCGGCCCAGGTCTGGGCAACACATCTGCCCTCTCTGTTACTTGCCGCACGGGCCTCCACGGGCCAGTAGCCACGAGGCCGAGCGGTCACCAGCGGGCACGAGAGGTCTGCCGGCGCGTGGCCGCAGGCAGGCTTTTCGGGGCTTCACGTCCGGTTGAGCACGGTCTTTCAAACTGACGGTGCTGAGCAGGGGGATATGGACGGGGCGCGGGACGCCTACCAGCGGGTCCTGGGCGGCGGGGCGGCTCCTGGCCGGCGGGGTGGGGGCGTAGGCAGCGCGGCGGGCGGCTCTCGCGTCAGGGTCGCACCGTAATGATCCTTGCGGTCGACCTTTGCGCCAGCACCACGCGGCCGTCGGGGTTCGCCGCCATCAGCCAGATGTCGGTGGGGGTGCGACTGGGCACGTTGCTGAAGCTCGGGGGAAGCTCGACCAGGGGGGTCCGTCGGGGGTGGCGGCACAGGTAGTCGGCGCAGCTCAGCAGGACGGCCCGGCGAGGCTGCGGGGCCGACTGGCCGACCTGGACGCCCACGCGCTGCGGGGGGTTGCGCTCGATCCCTACGCCGTAGACGCCGCCCTGGGGGCGGTCGATGGTGGCCACCGGTTCGTCGCTGCCGCAGGTGTCCTTCAGGCAGTCGAACATGTCGTCGAAATGGAGCAGTGCCAGCTCTTCGTTGCTCGGCATGCCGGGTTGTCGGGGGTCGGACGGCGGCGCGAGGTGGGCGGAGTCGCAGGCCGTTGTCGTACACCAGCCGACCGAAACGGCGCCGGTGGACGGGGAGCGGAAGGCGATGACCGGCCGACCCGCGCGATCCGTGCCGACCGCGAGCAGTCTCTCCCGCCACGCCTCCTGCGTCCATTTCAAGGAGGTCTGCACAACCCCGAAGCTGATGACCGTGGGGCGCACGCAGAAGACGTCACGGCAAAGGCGCAACCCCAACTCGACCGCCGCCGGCTCCCGGGCCACGGACCCACCCCCCGACTTCTGGGGTCCCACCGGTATCGCGGTGCCGATGAGGATTTCCCCGCTGGGGGCCAGGGCGATCGCCGACGCCCGCGACCCGATGAGTGCCCTGTCCATGCCGTCCCGCCGCCGGCAGACCCGCTGCGCGTCGCAGTGCTCCAGTTGGTAGTCGCCGAGGGCGAACACCGAGCCGTCGGGTGCGACCACGGCGCCTCCCGTCCGATCGTCCACCGTCACCGACAGCTTGGTCCGCTGGATCGCACGGCACCAATCGTCGAGGCAGTCGTAGACGGTGGAGTGCCCCACGATCACCGGATGCCGACCCGCCGGCCAGCCCACGGCAAAGAGTTGGGTGAAGACCGGTAGTAGGCCGGGTTGCGATGCGCTGGGGTCGCGTGACTCCTGGACGGCGACCTCGGGCAGGCGCTCCGAGGCGACGACGCCACCGGCGAGCACCGTCGGCAACAGCAGCGCGGCGAGGGCGATCGGCAGGGCCATCCGGCGGAAGCGCCCCTGCACACGGCTCGTCTGCCATTCCTCCTGCTTCGCGCCCCAGAGCAGTTGGCCGGCGGGAAGCTTGCGGTATGCGGCTACCAGGGTGGACGCCTGTAGCGCGACCAGCGCGACCAGCACCACGTCCTTGATCAACCAGAGTGCCAGCCCGACCAGGTGTCCCTCAGCGGCGCGCTCGGTCCACGCCAGGGCCCAGCCGGCGAGCTGCGCCGGCGCGGCCAGACCGAGCAGCAGCAGAAAGCCGATGCGCCACACTCTGCCCCGCACGAGCGCCGACGCCGTCCGGTAAGCCGTCATGCCGCGGATGCCGTCGAAGACCGCGACCGGAACCACGAGCGCGAGTCTCACCAGGATCGGGGCGACAGACAGGGCGAGACCGACGGCGACCGCACCGAACACCGCGGGGTCAGCCGGTAGGGCAAGACCCAGCAGAAGAATGCCCGCCACTACTACCGCACCGGCTACGAGCAGGGCGCCGAAGGCGGTGGGCAGCACCGGCAGGGCCCGACGCAGCGGTCGGGGGGCTCCACGGCCGAGGACGAACACGCCCGCCGTCAGTGCCCAGGTCCAGAGAAGCGCGGTGACGGCAACCTCGGGCCAGCCGGCCGGCGCGAGAACGAGGATGCCGTTGATCACCTGCGAGGTCTCGGAACCGGTGGAGAGCCGCCAGATCGTCTGGAAGAGCGACAGCGGCACGAGCACCAGCACAAGTGACACAAGAAGGGCGCGCCGTGGCGTATGGATCACCAGCGCAGGGTACGAAGCCCGGCGCAACCGCGCTGTCCCGCAGGCGGCCCGCGCTCAGCGGTGTCAAACGTCGAGAGGCGTGACCAGCTCGGTCAGGCCCGGCCGGTCTCTGCCCGGGTTAGGTCTGCGCCAGGCGGCTTTGCGGCATTGGGGTTCCGGTCCCCTCGTGCTGCGCCTTCCCCGCGGCCGATGGCACATCGAAACACGCCAGCGCTCATGGCCGCCACAGAGACGAAGACGAGCGGGCTACGCGTCAGCGAAAAGTCAGCGAACGCCTGACACCGGTTCACCATCAACGAGGCGGAGACGGCTGCCGGCCCTGGGTCACCGCGAACGAACGACAGCAGCCGACAGGGGTAGTCAGCACCGACGACTGTTCGGGACGAAGAGGTCGTCGGTTCGAATCCGGCCACCCGACCAGAGGTAAGCAAAGTCGAGGCCCCTCCACGGAGGGGCCTCGACTCGTTCTCTGGCAGGACTGGCGGTGGCCGGCGTTGTTCCGCCAGGCCGCGGAAGGACATTCCGCGGCCCACGACCGCGCTCCCGCTACTTCATGTCGATGGTGATCGCCTCGATCTGGCGGTTCTGCCCGACCGTGCCGGCCAGCTCACCGCCGCAACGCTGCCCCTGCCAGCCGATGTTCTGCACGTGGGCCTCGTAGCAGATCCGGTAGAGCCGGGCGGTGATTTTGATCCCCTCGACCTGGAGGTTTCCGCCCATGGTGCCGGCCATCTCGTTGTCGCAGCGCTGTTCCTGCCAGCCGATGCTCTGCACGTGCGCGAAGTAGCAGACGTCGCCGCCCGAGCCGTAGACCGCGAACGCCTCAAGCTGTCGGTTCTGGCCGACTGTGCCGGCGATCTTCCCGTCGCAGTACGGGTACAGCCAGCCCTGGATGTTCTGCAGGTGGACGGCGTAGCAGACGGAACCCTGCGCGGTCAGCGTCTCACGCTGGGCCACCTCCGCCCGCAGCGCCTGCTGCATCGCCAGAGTCTCCTCATCGGTGACCAGGGCGGACTCCCCTGTGGTCACGCCGGCCGCCGACGCGCTGCCAGGCGTCGCCGGCCAGACCAGCGTCAGCGCCAGCATGGCGGCCCCGATCGCTAGCTTCGTCCTGTGCAATGCCATGAGACAACCCCCGTGGTGTCGATGGGACCTTGCAGGTGCGGCGCTCGCCGCACCATGTGTGGATAGATCGCAGGCGATATGATCCGCCGAGACGTGCCCGTTGCGTGCCCCATCTGACGTCGCTCAGGGCCAGCCTTTGCCACGACCGCCGGTCGCCACGGAATTCGTGAGCGCCTCAGTCGCCGGACCAGCCCCAGAAGTAGATCTCCTCGGGCCGGCCGGCCCCGTCGTGCAGCACGGCGCAGCGGCCGAACCAGCGGCGTTCGGCCAGGTCGTCGATGGCCTTGAGGTGGTCGCGGGTCAACACCTCCGTGCCGGCGCAGCGCAGGGCTTCGGCGCCGCTCACGGGTTGGACCGTGCCGTAGTCCGGCTTCTCACCGTCGGCCAGGACGTGGGACATGTCCAGGATGGAGTGGGTGCCGGACTCCTGGACCCACTCGTCGGCGAACAGCTCCCGCATGGTCGCCGGCCGGTGGGGGTGCGCGTTGGCGGACTCACCGATCTCGCCCCGCGCCCACCAGTAGTCGCCGTCGGCGAAGACCTTCTCCCGCAGCGCGTTTAGGGCGGTGTCGAGATCGGGTTGGTAGGCGACGAAGTATCTCCAACTGGACGCACCCATGGCTGCCCCTCCTGTGCCGAACCGGACGGGCGGAACCGTAGCGGGGGCCACCGACACCGCCGCCGATGCGGGCTTCGGTGGCCCCTCGGGCTCAGTCCTGCCGCTCGGTGCGGGCGATCTCGGTGAACGCGGCGGTCAGGTAGCCGTCGAGCGGCCGCCCCGTCGCGGCGAGCAGGTCGGCCACGAGCAGCGGCGCGTGCCGCGCCACGGCCGGCGGGTCGGGCGGGGACTCGTCGCCGTCCGGGTCGTACACGCCTAGGGCGCCGGCCAGCAGGACGAGCACCACGTGCGGGTCGACGTCCGGCCGCCAACCCGCCGCACCCCGGACGCAGCGTTCGAGCACCTGCCGGACGTCGTCGCCGTCCAGGCCGTCCGGGTGGCTCTCCTCGAGCAGCAGCCGGACCACCGCGCCGAGGACCAGGCCGGACCGTTCGGCCGTGCCGAGCCGGGCGACGGCCCCGTCGTACGCCTCGGGGTCGCGCTCGCGGGCGGCGGCGACCGCGTCGGTGGCGGCGACGGCGATCTCGCGGGCCGGTGCGGGCAGGTGTCGCCAGGTCGTGGTCATCGGGACCAGCATCCCAGACACCACCGACACGGCCGGTGGCGTTGGTCACCGGTCGGCTGGCGGCCACGCGGGCGCGCCGGTAAACGGCTCGCTCGACGTCGTACCCGGGGCAGAGAATCGCGGGATGCTGCGTCGCGCCCTGCCCCGCCGTCCGGAAGCCCGGCGGATCCTCGTCGGCACCCTGCTGTCGGCCGTCGGGCGCGGCCTGACCCTGCCGTTCCTCTTCATCTACCTGACCGACGTCCGGGGTCTCACCGACACCCGTGCCGGCCTGGTGATCGGCTGGTACGGCGCGGTCACCCTGGCGCTGTCGCCGCTCGGCGGAACGCTCATCGACCGGTTCGGCGCGCGTCGGGTCGTCCTGCCGTGCCTGCTGGTCGAGGCGGTGGGCACCGGCTCGCTGGCGCTGGTCGACTCGACGGCCTCGGCCTTCTTCGTGATCACCCTGGTCGCCGTCGGCAGCTCGGCGATCTGGTCCGGGCAGAACACGATCCTCGCCTCGCTCACCGACGACGGCGAACGGCAGCGGGTCTTCGGTTTGAACTTCGCCCTGCTCAACCTCGGCATCGGCATCGGTGGCCTGACCTCCGGCGCGATCATCGACACCGCCCGCCCGGTCACCTTCCAGGCGGTCTACCTGATCGACGCGGTGAGCTACCTGATGCCCGCGCTGATCCTGCTGAGCCTGCCGCGGGTCGGCCACCGGCTGGCCGCCGCTCCGCGCGGCGACCGCCCGCCGGCCGGCGGCTACCTCACGGTGCTGCGGGACCGGCCGTTCCGCCGGCTGGTCATCTTCGGCCTGGTCCTGACCACCTGCGGCTACGCGCAGATCGAGGTGGGCTTCGCCGCGTACGCCGTGCGGGTGGCGGACGTGACGCCGCGCGTGGTGGCCTGGGCGCTGGCCGGCAACACGCTGATGATCGTGCTCTGCCAACTCCTGGTCATCCGCCGGATCGAGGGCCGGAGTCGGACGGGCGCGCTCGTCGCCGTGGGCGCGGTCTTCGCGGCGGCCTGGCTGGTCCTCGGCGCGGCCGGCCAGATCGGTACGGGCAACGCGCTGGTCGCGGCGCTCGGTGTGGTGGCCTGCGCGACGATCTTCGGCTTCGGCGAGACGATGCTGGCGCCGGTGATGCCCGCGCTGACCAACGCGCTCGCCACCGACGAGCTGCGGGGCCGGTACAACGCGATGAGTTCGATGATCTTCGGCATCAGCGGCGTGATCGGCCCGGTCACGGCCGGCCCGCTGATCGGCGCGGCCGACGGCCGGATCTGGGTGGCGGCGGTGGTCAGCGGCTGCCTGGTCGCCTCCCTGGTGGCGCTCTCGCTGCGCCGCCTCCTCACCCCCGCCCAGGACGGCCGCATCCCCACCCCCACCACGCCCCCGGCACCCGCCCACGCCCCCGCCTGACGCTCCCCTAGACGCGGAAAGAGTGGCTGTCCCACTAGGGACAGCCACTCTTTCCGTTGGTGCGCTCGCTGCCGCGTCAGGCGGCGGGAACCTCCGCGGTGGTGCGGATGCGGTCCAGCGCCGGGGCCGAGACGGGGGACTTCGCGGTCAGGTACGCCACGAACGCGTCCAGGTCGATCATGCCGGTGACCGGGTTCGTGCCGCCCTTGAGGACGGTGAAGCCGTCGCCGCCGCCGGAGAGGAAGTTGTTCACCGTCACCCGGTAGGTGCCGGCCGGGTCCACGGCGACGCCGCCGAGGGTGAGGCTGCCCCGGACCACCCGGGTGCCGGCGCACGCGTCGGCCGTGGTGCCGGTGGTGCCGGCCGGGTCGACGACGTAGCCGACGGTCGAGGACGGGTAGAGCGTGCGGCCCGTGACGAACTGCTGCTCGAGCAGGCAGTAGAGCTGCGCGCCGGTGAGGTCGAGCGTCACCAGGTTGTTGGCGAACGGCTGCACCGTGAACGCCTCCTCGTAGGTGACCGGGCCGGCGTCGAGGTCGGCGCGTACGCCACCGGGGTTCATGAAGGCGGCGACCGCGCCCTGCTCGTCGTCGGTGGCGGCGAGCTGCGCGTCGGCGATCATGTTGCCCAGCGGGGACTCGCCCCTGGCCGTGCCGAAGAGGGTCTCCTGGGTGCGGGTGATCGCCTCGGTGGTCTGGCCGACGACCTTGGTGGCGACGGGGCCGAGCACGGCCTTGTAGCGGGTGATCAGCTCGGTCTGCGCCGGGTCCTTGGCGACGGTCCGGTCGACCACGACGTTCTCGGCCGTGGCGGTGAGCACGTCACCGGTGCGCCGGTCGATCTTCAGGTCGATGTCGGTGACCAGGCGACCGAACGAGCTGGCGCTGGTGACCAGCTTGCCGTTGACGTTGCAGTTGTACGCCTGGTGGGTGTGGCCGCTGACGATCACGTCGATCGACGGGTCCATCCGGTTGGCGATGTCCACGATCGGGCCGGTGAAGCCGGTGCAGTCGTTGATGCCACCGGTCGAGTCCTGGGTGCCACCCTCGTGCAGCAGGATGACGATCGCCTGGACGCCCTGGCGGCGCAGCTCGCGGGCGTACCGGTTGGCGGTCTCCGCCTCGTCGGAGAAGGTCAGGCCGGCGACGCCTTGCTGGCTGACGATCTGCGGGGTGCCCTCCAGGGTCATCCCGATGAAGCCGACCTTGACGCCCTGCACCTTGTGGATGGCGTACGGGGCGAGCAGCGGTTGGCCGGTCGCGGTCTTGAACGCGTTCGCGGACAGGTACTGGAAGTCGGCGCCCTCGTACGGGGTGCCGTCGGCGCAGCCGTCGACCGGGTGGCAGCCGCCGTTCTGGATGCGGAGCAGCTCGTCGGCGCCCTCGTCGAACTCGTGGTTGCCGACGCTGGCGTAGTCGAGCCCGGCCAGCGACAGCGACTCGATGGTCGGCTCGTCGTGGAACGCGGCCGACAGCAGCGGGGAGGCGCCGATCAGGTCGCCGGCGGCGACGGTGATGGCGTTCTCCTCCTCGACGGCGCGCTTGCGCAGCTCGGCGAGCTGGGTGGCGAGGTACTCGGCGCCGCCGGCGGGCTGCCCGGCGATGGTGCCGCTCGAACCGGACGGCGGCTCGAGGTTGCCGTGGAAGTCGTTGAGGGCGAGCAGCTTGACGTCGACCGGCGGGGGACCGGCCGGCTCGGCCTGGCTGGGGGTGGCGGCGACCGTGCTCAGCGCGGTGACCGCGAGCGCGGCGAGGCCGATGGCGGCCCGACGCATCCCGGGGACGGACATGGAACTCCTCGTGAGGTTCGGCGTTGGACTCCCCGGACGACTCTTCGTCCGGTGACCCTGATCCGTGCCGTGACAGGGGTCGTTGCAGGTGGCGGCGATCGGGGTGTACGCCGCCGCCCCACCGAAGGACAGCCTCTCATCTACGGCGCGATCGGTCGACCGGGGAAGTCCAGCAGAGCTGGGGATACGGCAGAGGTCTGCCGGATCATTCGGACATGACGACCGGATGACGTTCCGCATGCTGGCTTCTGTCGGTGGCGCCGACTAGACAGAGGACGTCACCTGCGACGAAAGGACGACACGGATGAACGGGGCAACCCCGACGGTCGGGACGGTGCGGTCCGCCGACGGCACCACCATCGCGTACGAACGGTCGGGTGAGGGCCCGCCGATCATCCTGGTTGGTGGGGCCTTCAACGACCGCTCGACCACCCGCCCGCTGGCCGCCGCGCTCTCGTCCCACTTCACCGTCCACGGCTACGACCGGCGGGGCCGGGGCGACAGCGGCGACACCGCCCCGTACGCGATGCAGCGCGAGATCGAGGACGTGGCCGCCCTGATCGGGGCCGCCGGTGGCTCGGCGTACGTCTACGGGCTCTCCTCGGGCGCGATCCTCGCCGCCTACGCGACGTCGGAGGGGCTGCCCGTCGCCGGGCTCGCGCTCTTCGAACCGCCGTTCCAGGTGGGCGAGGGCGACGGCGCGAAGGCGGGGCTGGCGGGCCGGCTGACCGAGCTGGTGTCGGCGGGTCGGCGCGGCGACGCGGTCGAGCTGTTCCTGACCGCCGCGGTGGGGCTGCCCGCCGAGGCGGTCGAGCCGATGCGCGGCCAGCCGGAGTGGTCCTGGTTGGAGGGTATGGCGCACACCCTGCCGTACGACACCACCGTCACCGGCGAGGGCGCGCTCCCCACCGACCGGCTGGCGGCCGTCACGGCGCCGACCGTGCTGATCGACAGCACGGGCAGCCCGGCCTGGCTGCGGGACGCGACCCGGGCCGCCGCGGCGGCGATCCCCGGCGCCCGGCACGTCAGTCTCGACGGCGGCTTCCACGAGGTGCCGCCCGACGTCCTCGCCGCCGAGCTGCGACGCTCCCTGCTGGGCTGAGCGCCCCGGTCACCGGTCGGGGTCGCGTTCCCCGGAACGCGACCCCGCCGGCTCGACGCCCGGGGCCACCCCGTCAGCACGAGCCGACGTGGGCGGGTGGCTTCCGCTGGGGTTGCGGCAGGCCGGCGACCAGTTCCGCGACGGCGGCCGGTGTCCAGTGCCCGGCCACCCCGGGCAGGCCCGACAGGTAGCCGGCGGTGCGGGCCGCGCCCCAGCCGTGCGCCTCCCGGATCCCGCTGGCGATCATGGCGAGATAGACGGGGGCCGGCGGATTCCACGGCACGTCGGAGGCTCGGCCGGGAGCGGTGAAGGTGAGCAGCGGGATTCCGTCCAGCCGCCCCGGGCAGACCAGCGTCTCGTACCGGCCGGGGCCGAGGGTGGCCCGACCGGTGGCGACCGCCTCGTCGATCAGGTCGAGGTCGCCGCCGGGCTCCCGGTACATCTCCTGGGCGGCCACGTCGGCGAACTGCCCGACGTCGAGCAGGTACGCCCGCGCAGCCGCCGCGCCGGGCAGCGTCGGGTCGAAGAAGGCCATCCCGCCGGTCCAGGCCCGGGACTCGCCGGCGAAGTAGACGCCCCCGGCCAGCGACGCCGGCGCCGTACGCCTCGGTGGTCGCGGGTCACGGCAGCCCGGGTAGGTCCGACGCCCGCCCGGCGGGCAGCCCCCGGACAGGTAGAACCCAAGCCGGGCGGCGTGCATGTTGGACCCGTATGCGACGTACCAGACCTCCCGCACCGGGTCCTGGTCCGCGACCCGGAGCTGCGGAGCCGGTGCCACGAGGACGTCCGCTCCGGGTGACTCTCCCGGCCCGGTCCCGGCGTCCTGCGGGCGGATCCGGTGGTGGTCCGTGGACAGGCTCAGCTGCTCGACCATGGCGACCATCCTGCCGGCCCGCTCCGACAGCGCCCCGGCCGGCAGAGCCAGCGGGCGGGGCCCCGACGGGCGGAGACGGCAGGCGGGGGCGGCGGGCAGTGACGGCAGGCGGGGGCGGCGGGCGGGGCCGACGGGCGGGGCGGCAGCTCGCCGCAGCGGCGCGCGGTGCCGTCGGCCACGGCCGCCCGCCCGCAGCCTGTCAGTAGCCGCAGGTCATGCCGGCGGTGTGACTGACCTGCACGACATGCGTGACGCAGCCGTCCCCGTCCACCCGGTGCAGCAGCAGGGCGGTGGGCTCGGCGACCCAGCCGATCTGCTCCTCGGGGCTCATCGTGAGCGTGCTCTGCCGCCACGTGCTCGGCGCGACGGTGAGCACCGTGCCGGCGAAGGCCGTCGTCACCGGGCGGTGCACGTGACCGGCGAGCACCCGTACGACATGGGGGTGCCGGCCGATCACCTCGGCGAGCGCGTCGCCGTCGGCGAGCCGGACGGCGTCGGCGGCCGGGATGCCGACCGGGACCGGCGGATGGTGCAGGCAGACGACGGCCGGCACCTCCGGCCGACCGGCCAGCACGCCGTCCAGCCAGCCCAGCTGCTCCTCGCCGAGCCGCCCGCCACCGGCGCCGGGGATGAGCGAGTCGAGCACCACGACCGTCACCTCCGGGTGGTCGACGTGGTAGTACGCGGAGAAGCCGCCGCCCAGCCACGGCGTGCCCCCGAAGGCGTCGAGCATCGACTCCCGGTCGTCGTGGTTGCCCACGACCAGGTGCACGGGGAGCGGGAACCGTCCGATGATCTCGCGAAGCGCGGCGTACTCGTCGGGGCGGCCCTGGTCGACCAGGTCGCCGGTGACGACCACGCAGTCCGGGCGGGGGTTCAGCGCGAGCACCCGGCCGAGGGCGCGGTGCAGCCCGACGGCGGGTTCGGCGGCGAGCGCGCCGGTGGTCACGTGCGGATCACTGAGCTGGGCGATGAGCATCGGTGCCTCCACTCGGCCGGGAACCTCACGCTATCGCCGCGACCCCCCGTCGCGGGGCCCTGCTTACCCACAGGCCGTGTCCACAGGCTGTGGATGGCACATGTGTACGAAGAACCGTGGACGATCTTGCTCCCCGGCGGGCCGGCACCCGGCTGAGTACCCTTGATCGCGGGCCCGGTGCCGGCCGGATCCCCTCCCTACCTGGAACGACGTGCGAGTGGATCACCAACGAGTCATCCGTGACGTCACGGTCCGCCTTCCCATGGCGTCGACCGCCGTCGAGGCGTGCCAGTGGACCGTCACCGCCCTCGCCCGGCACGCGCCGGCCACCATCTCCGTGCTGCTCCAGGTCCACGACCGGCTCCGCTGCGTCGCCGCCACCGGCTCCTGGCAGGTCTTCTCCACGGTGCCCCCGAAAACCGGCATCGTCGGCCGCGTCTACGCCTCCGGCGAGACCGCCGTCGTTCCCGACGTGGCCGACGACCCCGACTACCTGCCGATCCGCCCCGACGTCACCGCCGAGGTGTGCGTACCGGTGCTGGACCCGGCGGGCCGGCCGATCGGGGTGCTCGACCTCCAATGGTCCGATCCGGTCGACCTGGCCCCGTGGCGGGAGACCGCCGAGCGGTTGGCCGCCCGGCTCGGCGCCCGGATCGTGGCGCTCGGCGGCCCACCCGCAGAGAGCCGCAGCGAGAAGCTGCTCCGACACGCCAGCGCGCTGACCTCCGCGCCGACCGAGTGGGACCTGATGGCCGCCGCGCTCGCAGCGGCCCGGGACGTGTCGACCCTCTCCGCCGCCGTACTGGTGCTCGTTGGGCGGCAGGGGCCCCGGCTCGGCGCGCCGACGGCCACCCCCGGCGACCTGGAGTCCCGGATCCGGGCCGAACTGGCCGAGGCGGGCACCGCGGCGCTCGGCGGGATGATCAGCCGCGCCCAGGGCAACGGCGCGGGCTACACCCTCGGCGAGGCGGGTCACCCGCCCACGGTGGACCACGAGCCCCTGGCCCGCGCCGGCGTACGCACCCTGATCTCGGTGCCCGTCGGCACACCGGCCGCCGGTGGGGTGCTGCTGGTCGCCGACGAGCGGCTGCTGCGCCCCGACCCGACCACGGTCAACCTGATGGAGCTGCTCGCCGGCCAGGCGTGGAGCTGCCTGGACCGGCTGCGCACCCTGGCCCGGCTGCGCGAGCAGGCCAGCTCCGACCCGCTGACCGGATTGCGGCACACCGGGCCGTTCGGCCAGCGGATCGCCGCGGCCACCCCCGGGCGTACGGCCCTGCTGGCGATCGACGTGGACGGCTTCAAGCACGTCAACGACACCTACGGCCACCAGGCCGGCGACCGGGTGCTGGTCGGTCTGGCCCGGGCGCTGGAGGGGGCGTTGCGGCACGGCGACGAGCTGTACCGGATCGGCGGCGACGAGTTCGTGGCGGTGATCGAGGTGAGCCGCCCGGAGGAGGCGGTCCGGATCGCGGAGCGCCTGACCGAGGCGGCGAGACGCATCGGCCGCACGATCAGCGTGGGCGTCGCCCTCCCCCGCGCCGGCGAGTCCCCCGAGCTGACCCTGCGCCGCGCCGACCAGGCCCTCTACGCGGTCAAACGCCACGGCCGCGACGGCGTCCGCCTAGCCGCCGCCTGACCCCAACCCCCACCCCACGGTCGCGCCGATCACGCAGTTGTGGTGCCCCGTAAAAGGGACGACTCGCCACCTTCCGCCCACCACGACTGCATGATCGACGTGGTTGGGCGGCACGGACGGGGGCGTCAGGGGCGGGTCAGTTCCTTGGCGAGGAGTTCGGCGATCTGGGCGGTGTTCAGGGCGGCGCCCTTGCGGAGGTTGTCGCCGGTGACGAAGAAGTCCAGGGCACGGGGGTCGTCGACGGCGCGACGGATCCGGCCGACCCAGGAGGGATCGGTGCCGACCGCGTCGATCGGCATCGGGAACTCGCCGGCGGCCGGGTCGTCGACCACGATCACGCCGGGGGCGTTGCGGAGCACCTCCCGGGCTCCCTCGGCATCCACCTCGGTGGCGAAGACGGCGTGCACCGCCACGGAGTGGCCGGTCACCACCGGCACCCGTACGCAGGTGGCGGAGACCTTCAGGTCGGGCAGCCCGAGGATCTTGCGCGACTCGTTGCGCATCTTCATCTCCTCGGACGACCAGCCGCCGTCGGCCGGCGAGCCGGCCCAGGGCACGACGTTGAGCGCGAGCGGCGCCGGGAAGGGGCCGAGCTCGTCGCCGACCGCCTGGCGCACGTCGCCGGGCCGGGATCCGAGCACCCGGTCACCGGCGATCTTGGCGAGCTGGGTGTGCAGGGTGTCCACGCCGGCCTGGCCGGCCCCGGAGACCGCCTGGTAGGAGGCGAGCACCAGCTCGCGCAGCCCGTACTCGCGGTGCAGTGGGGCGACCGCGACGATCATCGCCAGGGTGGTGCAGTTGGCGTTGGCGATGATCCCCTTCGGCCGGTTGCGCGCCTGCTCGGGGTTGATCTCCGGCACCACCAGCGGGACGTCCCGGTCCATCCGGAAGGCGCCGGAGTTGTCCACCGCGACGGCCCCGCGGCTCACCGCGATCGGCGCCCACCGCGCGGAGACCTCGTCCGGCACGTCGAACATCGCCACGTCGACGCCGTCGAACGCCTCCGGGGTCAGCGCCTGGACGGTCAGCTCCTCGCCCCGGCAGCGCAGCCGCCGCCCGACCGACCGTTCGGAGGCGAGCAGCCGGATCTCGCCCCAGACGTTCTTGCGCCCGGTGAGCAGCTCGCACATCACGGTGCCGACGGCACCGGTCGCTCCGACCACGGCCAGGGTGGGCAGCGACGCCATGGGCGCTACCGCCCCGTCCCCGCGTAGACGACGGCCTCGGTGTCGCCACCGAGGTCGAAGGCGTCGTGGATGGCGCGCACCGCGGCGTCCAGGTCGGTGTCGCGGCAGACGACGGAGACCCGGATCTCCGAGGTGGAGATCATCTCGATGTTCACGCCGGCCGCGCCGAGGGCGGCGAAGAAGCCGGCCGCGACACCCGGGTGCGAGCGCATGCCGGCGCCGATCAGCGAGACCTTGCCGACGTGGTCGTCGTAGAGCAGGCCCTTGAACTTGACCGACTCCTGGATCTTGCTGAGCGCGGCCATGGCGGTCGGGCCGTCGGTCTTGGGCAGGGTGAAGGAGATGTCGGTGCGCCCGGTGCCCTCGGTGGAGACGTTCTGCACGATCATGTCGATGTTGATCTCGGCGCCGGCCACGGTGTCGAAGATCCGCGCGGCGGCGCCCGGCTCGTCGGGCACCCCGACGATCGTGATCTTGGCTTCACTGCGGTCGTGGGCGACCCCGGTGATCAGTGCTTGCTCCACGGGAAGGTCCTCCATCGATCCGGTGACCATCGTGCCGGTGTTGGTCGAGTATGACGAACGGACGTGGATCGGCAACCCCGCCCGGCGGGCGTACTCCACGCTACGCAGGTGCAGCACCTTCGCGCCGCAGGCGGCCAGCTCCAGCATCTCCTCGTAGGTGATGTGCTTGATGTGCCGGGCGTTCGGCACGATCCGCGGATCGGCGCTGAAGATGCCGTCGACGTCGGTGTAGATCTCGCAGACGTCGGCGTGCAGCGCGGCGGCGAGCGCCACGGCGGTGGTGTCCGAGCCGCCCCGGCCCAGCGTGGTGACGTCCTTGGTGTCCTGCGAGACGCCCTGGAAACCGGCGACGATGACCACGGCGCCCTCGTCGAGCGCCCCCTTGAGCCGGCCGGGCGTGACGTCGATGATCCGCGCCCTGCCGTGCACCGAGGTGGTGATGACGCCGGCCTGCGAGCCGGTGAACGAGCGGGCCTCGTACCCCAGGTTGTGGATGGCCATGGCGAGCAGCGCCATGGAGATCCGTTCCCCGGCGGTGAGCAGCATGTCCAGCTCGCGGCCCGGCGGCAGCGGGCTGACCTGGTTGGCCAGGTCGAGCAGCTCGTCGGTGGTGTCCCCCATCGCGGAGACCACCACCACGACGTCGTCGCCGGCCTTGCGGGCGGCGACGATGCGCTCGGCCACCCGCTTGATCCGTTCGGCGTTGGCGACGGAGGATCCGCCGTACTTCTGCACCACGAGTGCCACGACAGTGCACTCCCTCCCAGCGACGGCCCTGAGCGTGCCGACGCCGCCGGGTTGGCCTCCGGCGGCGCGTGTCAGACGGCTTCAGGGTATCGGGCGGCCCGCATCGCCGGGTCAGGTGATCCCACCATCCGGCCCGGCCGGCCCGGCGGCGTGGCGCGCGACACGCCGGGCTGGTGGCCCGACGGGGGTGTCCGCGTGTCGGCCCCGGGCCGCAGAATGGCCCCGTGCACGCCCACCTCCGCCCGACCGGCCCCGCCGGGAACGCGACCCGTCCGCCGGCTCGCCCGCTCCGGCGCCTGACCGGCCCGCTCGCGCTCGCCCTGCCGGCGCTTCTCGTCGCCTGCACCGCCGATCAGCCGGCCGACCCCCCGCAGACGCCCGCGACGACCCCGGTGCCGGCCGGGTTGGACGCGGCACGGGACGAGCTGGCCGCGCTCGCCGCGGCCGCGCAGGACCGGCACCTGGTCGCCACCTACACGCTGCGCTCCCCCGGCGCCCCGGACCGCGCGATCCTGGTGACCAGCGCGAACGACGGCACCTGGCGGGTCGACGTCCCGGGCGGCGCGCTCGGCGGCACCGCGGACGTCTCGCTCGCCGCCACCGCGGACGGGCTGTTCCAGTGCGGCCTGCCGTCCGCCGGCCGGCCCGAGCCGGCGGCCTGCGTACGCCTCGGCGACCCGGACGACACGGTGCCGCGCCGGCTGGACCCCCGGGTGCAGCACCCCTTCACCGACTGGCTGGCCGTGCTCACCGACCGGCGGGCCCCGCTCGCCGTGTCACCCGCGCAGCCACCGCCCGGGGCGGCCGGCGCCTGCTACTCCGTCGAGACCACCTCGGCCTCGATGAACGCTCCGCTCGACGTGGGGATCTACTGCTACGACCCGGACGGCACGCCCACCGCGGTACGCGCCGCGTTCGGCACGCTGACCCTGGCCGGGCCGCCCGCGCCGGCCCCGGCCACGGTGCAGCTGGCCGGGCCGGTGGTCGACGGCGAGCCGCTCGGCTCGGCGACGCCGGAGCCGAGCGGCACCCCGAGCGCGGGAACGTCCTGACCCCGGCGAGCGTTACGGGTGGTTTTCCCCACATTTCGGCACCCCTGGCCGAATGCACGAAACGCCCATACGGGACGCTCTTCCCATGGCCCACCTCACCCCGCTGCTGGCGTTCCGCTGGAGCCCCCGGTCCTTCGACCCGACCGCCGAGCTGGCCCCGGCCGAGGCGTCCGCGCTGCTCGAGGCGGCCCGCTGGGCGCCCTCGGCGGGCAACGCCCAGCCCTGGCGCTTCGCGCTCGGTCGCCGCGACGACGAGACGTGGAAGCGGATCCTGGTCAACCTGCCCGGGCGCGACCAGCGGTGGGCGGCCCGCGCGTCGGCCCTGGTGCTGGGCGCCCACCTGACGGCCGGGCCGGGCTCGACCGGCCACGCCCCGTACGACCTGGGGCAGGCCGTCGCACACCTGACCGTGCAGGCCACCGCGCTGGGGCTGCACGTCCGCCAACTGCACGACCTCCACGCGGCCGGCCTGACCGCCGACCTCGACCTGCCGGTCGGCGTACGGCCGCACGTGGTGGTGGCGGTCGGGCAGGTCGGCGACCCGCTCAGCCTCCCCGCCGACCTGCTGGCGTCGGAGACCGGCCTGCGCCGTCGACGCCCCCTCGCCGAACTCCTGCTCGCCTGAGGCCTGCCGCCCCCACTCGCCGGCCGGGCCGGCCACCCCTGGCCGGCAGCCGCTCCACCGGCTGCGAGTCGGGTCTCATACTCCGGACCTGCCTTCCCACACCCCGTCTCACCACGTAGGGTGACCCTGTCATGTGGCGGGCGTACCTCCTCCTTGGTCGCCGCGACGAGGCCTGACCGGCCGGCACCTCGTCGCGGAGTTGAACCGCGCCGTCCAGCACATCCGAACTTCTTCTCGGCACCGCCCGGGCATCGTCGCCCGGCACCTCGCCGACACCTTCCGATTGCTGACGCCCGACATGACCCACGGGAGCACTCCGCCATGGCTCAACCAGCCACCGACGCCGAGACCGATCCGATCGCCCGGCAGCGCCCCAGCCGGATGCCGTACCACCGCTACCAGCCCTACCGAGAGCAGTTCGGGATCGACCTGCCGGACCGGCGCTGGCCGACGCGGCACGTCGACGTGGCGCCGCGCTGGTGCGCGGTGGACCTGCGCGACGGCAACCAGGCGCTGATCGACCCGATGTCCCCGGAGCGCAAGCGCCGGATGTTCCAGCTGCTGGTGCAGATGGGCTACAAGGAGATCGAGGTCGGCTTCCCCTCGGCCAGCCAGACCGACTTCGACTTCGTCCGGCAGCTGATCGAGCAGGACCTGATCCCGGAGGACGTCACCATCCAGGTGCTGACCCAGTGCCGGGAGCACCTGATCGAGCGGACCTTCGAGTCGCTGCGCGGCGCGCGCCGGGCGATCGTGCACTTCTACAACTCGACCTCGACGCTCCAGCGCCGGGTGGTCTTCGGGCTGGACCGCGACGGCATCACCGACATCGCCACCCAGGGCGCGCGGCTGTGCCAGAAGTACGCGGAGATCCACACCCCGGACACCGAGATCCACTACGAGTACTCCCCCGAGTCGTACACCGGCACTGAGCTGGAGTACGCGCTGGAGGTCTGCGCCAAGGTCATCGAGGTGGTCGACCCGACCCCGGACCGCAAGCTGATCGTCAACCTGCCCGCCACCGTCGAGATGGCCATGCCGAACGTCTACGCCGACTCGATCGAGTGGATGCACCGGCACCTGCCCCGCCGGGACAGCGTGGTGCTGAGCCTGCACCCGCACAACGACCGGGGCACCGGGGTGGCCGCCGCCGAGCTGGGCCTGCTGGCCGGCGCGGACCGGATCGAGGGCTGCCTGTTCGGCAACGGTGAGCGCACCGGCAACGTGGACCTGGTGACGCTGGGCCTGAACCTCTTCTCCCAGGGCATCGACCCGATGATCGACTTCTCGAACATCGACGAGGTCAAGCGGGCCGTCGAGTACTGCAACCAGCTGCCGGTGCACGAGCGCCACCCGTACGCGGGCGACCTGGTCTACACCGCCTTCTCCGGCTCGCACCAGGACGCGATCAAGAAGGGCTTCGACGCGCTGGCCGTGGACGCGGCGGCGGCCGGGGTGCCGGTCGACGAGCACACCTGGGCGGTGCCCTACCTGCCGATCGACCCGAAGGACCTGGGCCGCACCTACGAGGCGGTCATCCGGGTCAACTCGCAGTCCGGCAAGGGCGGCGTCGCGTACATCATGAAGAGCGAGCACCAGCTCGACCTGCCGCGCCGGCTCCAGATCGAGTTCTCCGGGGTGGTCCAGCAGGTCACCGACCACGCCGGCGGCGAGGTCGACCCGGGCACCATGTGGGAGATCTTCGCCGGCCACTACCTGCTCGACCACCAGGCCGACCCGGCGCTCACCCTGGACGGCTACGCCATCGGCACCGTCGAGGGCAAGGTCGAGATCGAGGCCGAGGTCGGTCTCGGTGGGGAGCGCCGGTCGCTCGCCGCGGTCGGCAACGGCCCGATCGACGCGTACGTCAACGCGCTCCAGTCGGTCGGCGTGGCGGTACGGGTGCTCGACTACCACGAGCACGCGCTCTCCTCGGGTGGGGACGCCCAGGCCGCGGCGTACGTGGAGTGCGAGGTCGACGGCCGGACGGTCTGGGGCGTCGGCACCGACGCCAACATCGTCACCGCCTCGGTGAAGGCGGTCACCAGCGCCGTCAACCGCGCCCGCGCCGACCGGGGCTGACCAACCCGCAGTCCCGCGCATCGGGGTGTCGGACCGGCTCCGACACCCCGATGCCGGTCTCGTCGGGGTCGAGGGCGTGCGCGACCGGCGTTCAGACCGGGATGACCTCGACGGGCCGGTCATCGGCGAGCACCACCGCCTGGGCCACCACCACCCGCTGGCCGTCGAAGGTCATCGCCGGGGAGCCGTGCAGGCGGTAGCCCTCGGCCAGCGCCTCGCTGACCCGCCGGCAGAAGCTGGCGTCGTCCGGGCCGGTGAGGAGGCGGTAGCGGAGGCGGACGCCGTCGTGATCGGTCATCCGGTGACCGTAACAAGGCCACTCCGACCCGTTTCCGGGCGACGATCAGCGGCCGGCAGGGTCAGCGGCGTCGCCCGGGTGGGGTGGACGTGGGCACGGCGGGGGCACGGCTACGACGGGGGCGCCTGGCGCGGTGGGCGGTGGATGAGCAGGCCGGCCAGGGCCGCGCCGGCCAGCAGCAGCCCGGCGCACCAGAGCATCGCGCCCCGGTAGGCGCTGGTCAGCTCGTCCCGCTGCGCGTAACCGGTGCCGGAGAGCCCGACCAGCAGCGGGAGGGCGGCCACCGCCAGCAGACCACCGGCCCGGGACGCGGCGTTGTTGAAGCCGCTCGCCACCCCGGCGAACCGGTCGGAGACCGCCGCCAGCACCGAGGCGGTCAACGGCGCCACCACCAGGGTCAGCCCGGCCCCGAAGAGCAGCACCCCGGGCAGCACGTCCCGCCAGTACGAGGCGCCCTGACCCACTTCGCGGAGCAGCAGCAGCCCGGCGGCGGCGATCACCGGCCCGACGGCCAGCGGCAGCCGGGGACCGATCTTCGCCGACAGCGCGCCGGCCCGGGCGGAGCCGGCCAGCAGCAGCACGGTCATCGGCAGCAGGGCGATCCCGGTGAGGAGCGCCGACCAGCCGACCACGTTCTGCAGGTAGACGGCGAGGAAGAAGGTGAACCCGCCGAGCGCCGCGTAGACCAGCACGGTGAAGAGGTTCAACACCGAGAAGAGCCGGCTGCCGAACAGCCCGGTGGGGAGCATCGCGCTGTCGCCCCGGCGGTGCTCGACCAGCACGAAGAGCACCGCGGCGACGACCCCGACCAGCGCCGCCACCAGCACCGGCGCCGAGTCGACGCCGCGTGCCGGGGCGTCGATCAGCGCGTACGTCAAGCCGGCCAGGGCGACCGCGCCGAGCAGCGCGCCGGCCACGTCGAACCGGCGGCGCCGGTGCCCCGGGCCCTCGGTCCGGGAGGCCGCCTCGTCGCGGCTCTCCGGCACCCAGCGCAGCGCGTCCAGCATCACCAGCACGGCCACCGGCAGGTTGATGAAGAAGATCCACCGCCAGGAGAACGCGTCGATCAGCCAACCACCGATGAACGGGCCGAGCGCGGTGGAGACACCGGAGAGGCCCGCCCAGGCCCCGATCGCCCGGCCCCGGTCGTCGGGGTGGAAGCTGGCCTGGAGCACCGCGAGCGAGCCCGGGGTGAGCAGCGCGCCACCGGCGCCCTGGAGGAAGCGGGCCGCGACCAGCTGGGTGGTGTCCTGGGCCAGACCGCAGAGCAGCGAGGCCGCGGTGAACCAGACCACCCCGAGCAGGAAGATCCGCCGCCGGCCGAAGCGGTCCCCGAGCGCCCCGCCCAGCAGCACGAACGCGGCGAGCATCAGCAGGTAGCCGTTGACCGTCCATTGCAGACCCGGCACGGTGGCCCCGAGGTCCTCACCGAGCCGGGGCAGCGCCACGTTGACCACGGTGCTGTCCATGAAGACGATCCCGGAGGCGAGGACCGCCGCGAACAGGGTGCCCCGTCCGGCGTTCGTGCCCATCCGCAGCCCTGGACCGGATTCAGTCATGGCGTCCAATCTTCCCTGCACGATATGAGAGACGCCACGAAACGCCGAAAGCCCGTCCGGGTACTGTGCGGGATCGCCGGGAGCCCCCAAGCTGGAGAGGTGTCGACTGTGCGTACCAGATCAGGACCGCGCGCCGCGGTGACGGCCGCGCTCGCCGCGGCGCTGGCGCTCGGTGCGGCCGGCTGCGTTCCGGTCGACGAGCCGGAGCCTCCGCCGAGCAGCAGCGGGGGCAACGCGGCGCAGAAGCTGGGCCAGCTCACGGTGGCCGGCGCCGGGTCGATGCGGGGCTACAGCCGGGAACGCTTCCCGCACTGGCGGGACACCGGCAAGAACTGCGACGTCCGCGACACCGTGCTGCGCCGCGACGGCGAGGACATCAAGCTCTCCGGCTGCAACGTGGTCGCCGGCCGCTGGGAGAGCGTCTACGACGGCCGGGCCTTCACCGACCCGTCCGACGTGGACGTGGACCACATGGTGCCGTTGGCCAACGCGTGGCGCTCCGGCGCCGACGAGTGGGACGACGCCAAACGCGGTGATTTCGCCAACGACCTCGACCAGCCGCAGCTCATCGCGGTTTCCGCGAGCTCCAACCGGGCAAAGGGTGACCAGGATCCGTCCCAGTGGAAGCCGGCGAATCGGTCGTACTGGTGCCAGTACGCCGAAAACTGGGTGACGGTCAAGCACCACTGGCGGCTCACGGTGACCAGCGCCGAGAAGGCCGCCCTGACCGACATGTTGGAGGGTTGCACATGGGCGAGCAAGCCGTGACCGGAGCCGGGGCGACTCCTGCCCCGGAGCAGGTGCCGGACGCCGGCGGCGACGACGCGGCGGCGGCCACCGGCAGCCCACCGGCCGGCGCGACCTCGGCCGGCATGAGCGCGGACGGTGCGACCGCCCCCGCCGTGCCGGGCGCCGGGATGAGCGCGGACACCCCGGACGCGCCCTCGGCCGCGGTGCCGGGTGCCGGGATGAGCGCCGACGCCTCGGGGGCAGGTGGACCGCAGAGCCGGACGGCCGACATCGTGCCCGGCCCGGGCGGGGTGATGACCGACGAGGTCGGCGTGGTCACCGGCGAGCTGACCCTGCGTACCGAGCAGGCCGACGGCCAGGTGACGCTGAAGGTGCAGTACAAGGACGCCGACGAGTGGTACGCGGTCACCGGCGGCCGGGCGGCACTGGCCGACCCGGCGGGGCTGGACGCGGTGCACACCGTCGCGGTCGCCCTGCTGCACCGCCCCGAGGGCTGACCACCCCGGTCGGCGGCCAGCGGGCCGCCGACCGGCGAGTGGGTCAGACGTACGAGCCGGGCTCGCTGGGGGCGGAGACGACGTGCGGCTCCTCGCCCTCGCCCGCCGGACGGGTGATCTGCGCGCTGACCTTGTGCGGACGCAGCTCGCCGGTCGCGATCTGCTCGGCCCAGTGGCAGGCCACCCGGCTGGCGCCGATCTCCCGCAGCACCGGCCGCTCGTCGGCGCAGCGGGTCGGCTGCGCCCACGGGCAGCGGGTGTGGAACCGGCAGCCCGACGGCGGGTTGGCCGGTGAGGGCAGGTCACCGGCGAGCAGGATCCGCTCCCGGCGGTCCTCGACGTCCGGGTCCGGCACCGGCACCGCCGACATCAGCGCCCGCGTGTACGGGTGCAGCGGCTCGGTGTAGAGCCGGTCGCCCGGCGCCTCCTCGACCAGCGCGCCGAGGTACATCACGCCGATCGTGTCGGAGATGTGCCGGACCACCGCGAGGTCGTGCGCGATCACCAGGTAGGTCAGGCCGAGGCTGTCCTGGAGTTCGTCGAGGAGGTTGACCACCTGGGCCTGGATCGACACGTCGAGCGCGGAGACCGGCTCGTCGGCGACGATCAGCTCGGGCCCGAGCACCAGCGCCCGGGCGATGCCGATGCGCTGCCGCTGACCGCCGGAGAACTCGTGCGGGTAGCGGGAGAGCGCCCAGCGGGGCAGCCCCACCGCGTCCAGCGTCTCGCCGATGATCTTCCGCCGCTCGTCGCGGCTGCCGCCGATCCCGTGGGTCTGCAACCCCTCGGTGAGGATCGACTCGACGTTCTGCCGGGGGTCGAGGCTGGACATCGGGTCCTGGAAGATCATCTGCATCCGGCGACGCATCGTGCGCAGCCGGCCCGCCGGCAGCGTGGTCAGCTCGACGCCGTCGAAGCTGACCTCACCGGAGGTGGGCGGGGTGAGCTGGAGCAGCGCCCGGCCGAGCGTGGACTTGCCGCAGCCGGACTCACCGACCAGCCCGTAGGTCTTGCCGCGCGCGATGCGCAGGTCGACCCCGTCGACCGCCTTCACGTGGCCGACCGTCCGGTCGAAGATCACCCCCCGCTTGATCGGGAAGTGCACCTTCAGGTCGCGGACCTCGACGAGGATGTCGCTCTCGGTCACGGCTTCTCCTCCTCGCGCGGGGCGGGCACCGGGCTCGCGGTCGCCTCCGCCGCGGCGGAGGCGAGCGGGTCGTCCACGACCGGGGCGGTCGCGGCCGGGGTGGGCACGGTGCCGGGCGCCGGCGCCGGGTTGACGCAGCGGTAGCTGCGACCGTCATGGGCGAGGACCAGCGCCGGGGGCTCGCCCACGCACTCGTCCACGCGGCGGGCGCAGCGCGGGGCGAAGGCGCAGCCGTCCGGCCAGGGCAGCACGTCGCGGACCGACCCGGGGATCGGGTTGAGCCGCTCGCCACGCCCGGCGTCCAGACGCGGCACCGAACCGAGCAGCCCCACGGTGTACGGGTGCCGCGGCTCACGGAAGAGCGGCCGACGGCGGGCCGTCTCCACCACCCGACCGGCGTAGAGCACGTTGACGGTGTCGCACATGCCGGCGACCACACCGAGGTCGTGCGTGATCATGACGAGTGCGGTGCCCGAGTCCCGGACCAGGTCCTTGAGCAGCTCCAGGATCTGCGCCTGGATGGTGACGTCCAGCGCGGTGGTCGGCTCGTCGGCGATCAGGAGCCGGGGCTGGCAGGCCACCGCCATGGCGATCAGGGCCCGCTGCCGCATGCCACCGGAGAGCTGGTGCGGGTACTCCTTCAGCCGCCGCTTCGGGTCGGGGATGCCGACCCGGTCCAGCAGCGCCGCCGCCTCCTTCTCGGCCGCCGCGCCCTTCATCCCCCGGTGCCGGGTGAGCACCTCGGTCACCTGCAACCCGATCGGGATCACCGGGTTCAGGGAGGAGAGCGGGTCCTGGAAGATCATCGCGATGTCCCGGCCGCGGATGTCCCGCCGCGACCGGTCGTCGAGCTGGAGCAGGTCGGTGCCGTCGAAGACGGCCTTGCCGCCGACCCGCAGCCCCGGCTGCTTGGGCAGCAGGCCCATCAGGGCCAGCGACGTGACGCTCTTGCCGCAGCCGGACTCGCCGACCAGGCCGACCACCTCGCCGGCGTCGACCGAGAAGGAGACTCCGTCGACGGCGTGCACGGTGCGCTGACCGCGCCGGGCGAAGGTGACGGAGAGATCTTCCACATCAAGCAGCGCCATGCTCTGCCGGCCTTTCGTTCGCGACTGCGGGGCTCGCAAGCTCACTTCTCGTGCTCATGCGGCACCTACTTCCGCAGCTTCGGGTCGAGGGCCTCGCGCATCGCCTCGCCGAGCAGGGTGAAGCCCAGCGCGGTGACGATGATGGCGAGGGCGGGCAGGACCGCCAGCCGGGGAGCGGAGTCGAGGTACTGCTGCGCGTCGGCGAGCATGACGCCCCACTCGGGGATGGAGGCGTCGTTGTTGCCGAGCCCCAGGAAGGAGAGCGCCGCGGCCTCGATGATCGCGGTGGCCAGGGTCAGGGTGGCCTGCACGATGACCGGGGCGAGCGAGTTCGGCACCACGTGGGTCAGCGCGATCTTCGGCTTCTTCACGCCCAGCGAGACGGCCGCCAGGACGTAGTCGCTGTTGGCCTGGGAGATCATCGAGCCGCGCAGCAGCCGGGCGAAGACCGGCACCGACACCACACCGACCGCGATCATGACCGTGGTCAGGCCGGCGCCGAGCAGGGCGGCGATGCTGATCGCCAGTAGCAGGCTTGGCATGGCCAGCAGCATGTCGATGAAACGCATCAGCACGTTGTCGACGGCCCGGCCCCAGCGGCCACCGAGGCCGGCGGCGGCGCCGGCGACGCCACCGATCAGCGAGCCGACGGCCAGACCGATCAGGGTGGAGACCACGCCGACCAGCAGGGTCTGCCGGGCACCGACGATCATGCGGCTGAACTCGTCGCGGCCGATGTGGTCGACGCCGAACCAGTTCTCCGCCCGTGGTCCGGGGAAGTCGCCGAGGCGGATCTCGCCCTTCCAGAGCTGGGCGTCCGGGGCGTACGGGACGAAGAACGGCCCGAGGACGGCGACCAGCAGGAACAGGCCCAGGATGACCGCGCCGACGATCGCCGCCGGGTTGCGCCGCAGCCGGCGGAACGCCTCCTTCCAGAGGCTGACGCCGCGCTCGTCGTCCCGGGCGGCCAGCTCGGAGAGCCGGTCGATCTTTTCCTTCTTCTTGCCGGTGGTGATCGTCATCGGACCCTCACCCTCGGGTCGATCAGGCTGTAGGAGAGGTCGACCAGGAGATTCACCAGCACGTACACCACCGCGATGATCAGGATGAAGCCCATCAGCACCGGATAGTCGCGCTGGCTGATCGCCTCGTAGATGAAGGCTCCGATGCCGCTGAAGGCGAAGACGGTCTCGGTGAGCACCGCGCCGGAGAGCAGGCCACCGGTGAGCAGGCCGATCGAGGTGACCACCGGCAGCATGGAGTTGCGCAGCACGTGCCGGCGCCGGACGGTGCTCTCGGTCAGGCCCTTGGCCTCGGCGGTGCGGACGAAGTCCTCGTTGAGCACCTCCAGCACGCTGGCCCGGGTGATCCGGACGATGATCGCGAGCGGGATGCTGGCCAGCGCGACGGCGGGCAGCACCAGGTGCCAGAGCGCGTCGGCGGCGGCGTCCCACTCGCGGGTCATCAGCCCGTCGAGGACGAAGAAGTTGGTGATCCGGGTCGCGCCGAGGGTCGGGTCCTGCCGGCCGCTGGCCGGGAACCAGCCGAGGTTCTCCGCGAAGATCGCCTTCAGCACGTACGCCAGGAAGAAGACCGGGATGCAGATGCCGATCAGCGAGCCGCCGACCGAGGCGTGGTCGAGGAAGCGCCCCCGCCGGCGGGCGGCCAGGTAGCCCAACGGGATGCCGATCCCGATCGCGAGCAGCATCGCCGCGATGGACAGCTCCACCGTGCCGGGGAACCGCTCGACGAACTCGGTGACGACGGTCCGCTTGGTGGAGGTGGAGGTGCCGAGGTCGAGCCGGATCAACCGCCGGACGAACCGGCCGTACTGCACCAGGATCGGCTCGTCCAGGCCCATGTTGCGGCGGATGGCGGCACGCATCTCGGGCGTCCCGCGCTCGCCGAGGATGGCGGTCTCGGGACCGCCGGGCAGTCGACGGAGCCAGATGAAGAGCAGGAGGGAGAGCCCGAACAGCGTGGGTATCAGCTGCAGCAGGCGTCTGACGATGAACCGGAACACGGCGGCCTCGAAGTGGGTGCGGAGGGTTGCGGGCGGACGCCGTCGAAACGGCGCCCGCCCGCGTTCCTTGCGTGCGTCAGATCAGGACTTGAACTCGATGGTGGCGTACCGCTCGTCGGTCAGCGGGCTCGCCTTGACCCCGGTCACGTCCTTGCCGAACACGATCGCCGGCGGCGAGTGCGACACCGGGACACCGGGCAGGAAGTCCATCACGGCCTTGTTGAGGGCCTTGTACTTCTCGGTCCGGGCCGCCGCGTCGGCGGTGGTGTCGGCGTCCTTGAACTGGTCGAACAGGGCCTTGTTGGTGTAGCCCCACTCGTCCTTCGGCCGGTCGAAGAAGGTGCCGATGAAGTTGTACGCGTCGCCGTAGTCACCGGTCCAGCCGAGGAAGTGCAGGTCGTGCTTGCTGCCGGAGGTGGTGGCGTTGAGGTAGTCCGGGCTCCACTTCAGCGGGATGGCCTGGACGTTGATGCCGACCGCCTTGAGGTCCGCCGAGAGCAGCTCGAAGATGTCCTTCGGGTTCGGCATGTACGGCCGGGTGACCTCGGTCGGGTAGTGGAACCGCAGGGTCAGGTTCGTCGCGCCGGCCTCGGCCAACAGCTGCTTGGCCTTCTCCGGGTTGTAGTCGTACTTGGTGACGTCGCCGTTCCAGCCCTCGACGGTGTCCGGCATGAAGTTCTCGGCGACCTTGGCGCCCGGGGGCAGCTTCGAGTCGACCAGGGCCTGCCGGTTCAGCGCGTGCGCGATTGCCTGCCGGACCTTGACGTCGGCGAGCTTCGGGTTCCCCTTCTGGTTGATCGCCAGGTAGAGGATGTTGAAGGCCGGGCGGGTCAGGACGTTGAAGCCCTCGCCCTTCAGCGGCTCGACGTCGGCCGGGCCGACCAGGTCGTACCCCTGGATGTCGCCGGAACGCAGCGCCTGCTTGCGCGCGTTCTCGTCGGAGATGGTCTTGAAGATGAGGGTCTTCAGCTTGGCCTTGTCGCCGGCGTAGTCCTCGTTGCGCTCCAGGGTCAGCGTCTTGTTCGCGACGTCCCAGGACTTGAACTTGAACGGACCGGTGCCGGTCGGGTGCTCCGTCGCGTAAGACGGGTACTTGATGTCCTCCGCGGTGCCGCCCACGTTGCTGGCGTCGTACTGCTCCAGCGCCTTCGGGCTGTGGATGGAGAACGACGGCAGCATCAGCGCGGCCGGGATCTTGCTGGAGACCCGGGTGAAGGCCAGGTCGACCGTGGTGGCGTCCTTGGCGGTGCAGGACTTGAAGAGGCTCGGCGGCAGCTCCGGGTCCTCGTTCTTGGCGAAGCCGCCCATGACGTCCTGCCAGTAGGCGGTCACGTCCGGGCTCTGCATGAGGCCCTTGGCGTTGTACCAGCGGTCGAAGTTCTTGCAGACCGCCTCGGCGTTGAACTCGGCGCCGTCGTGGAACTTCACGCCGGACCGCAGCTTGAAGGTCCAGGTCGTGCCGGCGGCGTCCGGAGTCCAGGACTCAGCCAGACCGGGGGTGACCTTGGTGCCACCCTCCTCCGGACGGACCAGCGTCTCGAAGACCTGACGCGCCACACGCAACGACTCACCGTCGCTGGCGAAGCTCGGGTCGAGCACCTTCGGGTCTCCGGCTACGCCGAAGACGAGAGTGTCCTTCTTGCTTCCACCGGAACTGTCACCGCGGTCGCTCTCGGCGCAGCCTGCTACCGCGAGGGCCGCGACCGCGACGGCCGCGATCGCGGCCTTCGGCCTGGATGCACGCATGGTGCTTCTCCTTGGGGGTACGGACAACGTGGTGACAGGGGTCACCGATGGCGGTGACCTTAGCCCCCGTTCGGACCGCCGGGAAACCAGCGAAGAAGCGGTTGGTACCGGATCGTGTCTTTCCTGTTGCGGCCAGCGCCGACAGCTGCCGCAGACCACCATCAAAGGGGCAGTTTGTCCGGGTTCAACGATGCAGATTTGTTACATCGATCGGCACCTGGCTCGTTCACATGTCAGAGCACAAAGTGGACGAAACGGGCCGCGTACGACGGTGGCCGGCACCGGGGGATCCGGTGCCGGCCAACGACCGCGACTCAGACGGCCCGACGGCCCTCGAAGGCCCGGCCGAGAGTAATCTCGTCGGCGTACTCCAGGTCGCCGCCGACCGGCAGGCCGCTCGCCAACCGGGTCACCGCGATGCCCATCGGCTTGACCATCAGCGCCAGGTAGGTGGCGGTCGCCTCGCCCTCGGTGTTCGGGTCCGTCGCCAGGATCAGCTCCCGCACCACGCCACCACTGAGCCGGGTCATCAGCTCGCGGATGCGGAGATTGTCCGGCCCGATCCCCTCCAGCGGGTTGATCGCGCCGCCGAGCACGTGGTAGCGGCCCCGGAACTCACCGGTCCGCTCGATCGCCACCACGTCCTTCGGCTCCTCGACCACGCAGAGCACCTCGTCGGTGCGGCGCGGGTCGCGGCAGATCCGGCACTGGTCGGACTCGGCGACGTTGTAGCAGGTGGTGCAGAACCGCACCAACTCCTTGACCTTGCGCAGCGCACCGGCCAGCCGGTTGACGTCGGCCGGGTCCGCGGACAGGACGTGGAAGGCGATCCGCTGGGCGCTCTTCGGGCCCACGCCCGGCAGCCGACCCAGCTCGTCGATCAGGTCCTGGATGGCACCTTCGTACATCTGCCGGCTCAGAAACCGGGCAGGCCGAGGCCGCCCATGCCGCCGGTGACCGGGCCCATCTTCTTCTCGGTCAGCTCCCGGGCCGCCTCGGCGGCGTTGTGCAGGGCCGCGACGACCAGGTCCTCCAGGGTCTCCACGTCCTCCGGGTCGACCGCCTTCGGGTCGATCTTGATGCTCTTGATCTCACCGGAGCCGGAGACGGTCGCGGTGACCAGGCCGCCGCCCGAGGTGCCGGTCAGCTCGGCCTCGGCCAGCTCGGCCTGGGCCTTGGCGATCTGCTGCTGCATCTTCTGCGCCTGCTTCAGCATCTGCTGCATGTTCGGCTGTCCACCTGGGCGCACGGATGGCTCCTTCTCGCACTCGTCTGCTCGCTCGGCCGCCGACCAGCCTAGCGGCTGTGAGCAGCCTCGCCCCGCCCGGTGCTTTCCGCGCCGGGCGTCGCCGCCGGATGATCGCAGGACCGACCGGAGGGAGCCCGAGGATGTCCGTCGAGCACGCCGTCACCGTCCTGCGACAGCAGGCCCGGTCCTGCGCGGCCATGGACGCCGGCCTCTACCACGACCTGCTGGTCCGCGCCGCGGACGACGTCCGGGCGGGCGGCCCGACCGCCGCGGTGATCCAGGGGTACGACACCCTGCCCGTCGACGCGGTCGTGCCGCTGCGGATCCTCGGCGGCGTGCACGCCCTCGTGCTCACCGGGCAGGCGCCCGACCTGACCCGCTTCTACCCGTCCGCCGGCGGCACCTACTTCCCGGCGGACGCGGACGCCGCCTGGTCCGCGTTCCGGGCGCTCCTCGCGCAGCGGCGGGACGCCGTACGAGGTTGGCTGCCCCGGCCCCCGCAGACCAACGAGGTCGGGCGGGCCAACCTGCTGCTGGCCGGGCTGCTGCACGCCCTGGCCGGAACGGGTGACCTGCCGGTCCGCCTGATCGAGTTGGGAGCCAGCGCCGGGTTGAACCTGCGCGCCGACCGGTTCCGGGTCGAGGCGGACGACTTCGCCTGGGGCCCCGTCGACTCCCCGGTGCGGCTGCCGGGCGCCTGGCGGGACGGCGTGCCCGACTGGCTGCGGGACGCCGCACGGGCGTACCCGGAGCTGACCGTGGTGCAGCGGCTCGGCTGCGATGTCACGCCGCTCGACCCGGGCAGCGCCCAGGGGGCGCTGGCGCTGCGCGCGTACCTGTGGCCGGAGCACACCGCGCGGGCCCAACGGCTGGACGGTGCCCTGGAGCTGGCCCGGCGGGTGCCGGCGCGGGTGGAGGCGGTCGGCGCGGCGGACTTCCTGGCCGGCGTCGCGCCGCGTTCCGGCACGCTGACCGTGGTGTGGCACTCGGTGATGCGGCAGTACGTGCCGGCCGACGAGTGGACGCGGGTCACCGCCGAGCTCGACCGGCTGGCCCGCGCCGCGACCGCGGACGCGCCGGTGGCCCACCTGCTGTTCGAGCCGTACCCGACCGAGGGTCGGCACCACTTCCAGCTCCGCGCCCGGCTCGGCGCAGGTGACGAACGGCTGCTCGCCGTCGCGCACCCGCACGGGCTTCCCGCCTGGGTCGCCTGATCCGACCCGGGGTCACGTCAGCGGGCGTCGACCTCGTCGATCTTCTCGGCGCCGAACGCCTCCCGGAGCAGTTGCACCGCCTGCTCCTCGCTGGACTGCCGGGCGGTGCGCTCGTCGATCACCTCGTCCAGCGGCTCGTCGCCCGGGTCGAAGCCCTCGTAGGACGGGGCTGCCGGCTGGGCGCCGCCGGGGCGTCCCCCACCGCCGCGCACCGGGCCGTCGAAGTCCGGGTCGTACGGCGGCTCGCCCGCCCACTCGGCGTCCGCGGTCTTCCGGGTCGCCTGGGCGGTACGCGGACCCTTCGCGGCCGCGGTCCCGGCCGCCGCGGCGGCGGCCCGCGCCGCCGCGATCGCGCTGCTCA
>NZ_JAMOKF010000110.1 GCF_023656545.1 Micromonospora phytophila
GGTCGAGGTGAGGGCCGACCGGGTGGTGCTCGACGGCGAGTTGGCCGCCCGCGCGGTGGTCGGCGCGGACGGCGCCGGGTCCGTCGTCCGGCGGGCGCTCGGGCACCGGGTGAACCCGGACCGCCACCTGGCGCTGGCCATCCGGGGGTACGCGCCGGCGCTGCCCGGCCCGCCCGAACAGCTCATCGTCACCTCGGGGGCGCGCTGGCCGGCGTACGCCTGGTCGTTTCCGATCGGCGACGGTCGGGCGAACGTCGGGTACGGGGAGGTGTTGCGGGGTGAGCCGCTGACCCGGGCGCACCTGGTCGACCGGCTCGGCGCGCTGCTGCCCGGCCACGACCCGGCGACGGTGACCGACTTGCGGGCCCACCACCTGCCGCTGTCGACGCACCGGCCGTCGCCCGGGCGCGGCCGGGTGGTGCTCGCGGGGGACGCGCTCTCGCTGATCAATCCGTTCACCGGCGAGGGGATCTTCTACGCCCTGCTCTCCGGCGCGCTCGCCGGCGCGGCGGCCGCAGGATCACCGGAGCAGGCCGGCCGGCGGTACGCCGCCGCGCTGCGCCGTCGGCTCGGTACCCACCTGCGGCACAGCTCGGTCGCGGCCTGGCTGGCCCGACACCGGCAGGTGGTCGACGCGGCGGTCCGCGCGGCCGGCCGGGACGACCGGGTCTACCGCTCGGTGGTCGAGTTGGGGCTGGGTGACGGGCGGCTCGACGCCCGGACGCTGGGGACGATCGGCATCGGACTCGTGCGACGGGATCGGGCTCCGAGGCGGTGATCCGCCGGGCAGGTCGCTACGCTGCAAGGTGATGACTCTGCGGGACCTGATCTACTCCGTGTACGAGCGCCGGCTCACGGCGAAGCTCGCCGGTAAGCCGGTGCCCCGGCACGTGGGCGTGATGTGTGACGGCAATCGCAGGTGGGCCCGGGAAATGGGCTTCGTCGACCCGAACGACGGGCACCGGGTGGGCGCCGCCAAGATCAAGCACGTGCTGGGCTGGTGCGACCAGGCCGGCATCGGGCACGTCACGCTCTACCTGCTGGCCACCGACAACCTCCGCCGGCCGGCCAGCGAGCTGGACCCGCTGCTCCAGATCATCGAGGACCTGGTGGTCGAGCTGGCCGAGGAGGGCAACCCCTGGCGGCTGCGCATGGTCGGCGCGCTCGACCTGCTGCCGGCGCAGACCGCCGCCGCGCTCAAGGCGGCCGAGGAGCGCACCCGGGACCGCAGCGGCGGCGCGGAGGTCAACATCGCGGTGGGCTACGGCGGTCGGCGGGAGATCACCGACGCGGTGCGCTCGCTGCTGCTGGAGCACGCCGCCGCCGGCCGCACCCTCGAGGAGCTGGCCGAGGTGCTGGACGTCGAGCACATCGCCGAGCACCTCTACACCCGCGGCCAGCCCGATCCCGACCTGGTCATCCGCACCAGCGGCGAGCAGCGCCTCTCCGGCTTCATGCTCTGGCAGTCGGCGCACTCCGAGTTCTACTTCTGCGAGCTGAACTGGCCGGACTTCCGGCACATCGACTTCCTCCGCGCCCTCCGCTCGTACGCCAACCGCCAGCGCCGCTACGGCGCCTGACTCCCCGGCGCGTCCCCGCGCGGGCTCGTGGCGGGTCGATCACCGAATCGGCGGCGCTTCGCCCCTGACCGTGGGCCGGAGGGCCCGTCCGGGCCTGCGGTGGTCAGGTGAGGTGGGGGAGGGCCTCGGTGAGGAAGTCGCCGAGGGCGGCCGGGGAGTCGATGGTGAGGTCGGCGGCCTCCGCCACCTCGTGCCCGGTCTCCGGGTTCGCCACGGCCACGCAGACGCCGAAGAAGTGCGGGTCGGCGGCCGCCCGGGAGCGCAGCGCCGCGAACGCCTTGATGTCGGAGACGTCGTCGCCGAAGTACCAGGCGCCCTGGGCGTCCCGGACCACCTCGTCGATCACCATGCCCTTGTCCCGGTCGACCGGGGGCTTGAGTTCCAGCACCATCCGCCCGGCCTGCATCCTGAGCCCGAGCCGCTCGGCCTGGGCCCGGCCCCACTCCTCGACGGTCGTGCCGAGCTGCGGCGCGGTACGCCAGTGCAGCGCCACCGAGAGCCGCTTGTACTCGACCAGCGTGCCCGGGGGCAGCTCGGCGCGGGCCAGGTCGGCCAGCTCGGCCATGGTGGGGACCCAGGGCAGGGCCGCCGGCTCGGTCACCGTCTCCCCGCCGGAGTGGCTGTGCTCCAGGCCGTAGAGGCCGTACAGGTCGACGCCGGTGAGCCCGCCGAGGTGGTCACGGAGGAACTCCACCGGGCGCGCGGAGACGATCGCGACGCGGCGCACGACCGGCGCGAGCGCCTCGATCGCGGCGAGCACCTTCGGCGCGGGTTGTACCGCGGTCGGATCGTCGTCGACCGGCGCCAGGGTGCCGTCGAAGTCGAAGAAGAGCACGGTCCCGGCCGCCCGCCCGGCGGTCGTACGCCAGGCCTGGTCGGCGTTCAACGGGGTCATCGGCTGCTGGTTGCCCAGATTCAACGGCGGCACGCGCGACAGCGTACCCCGGTTGTGGTGGCTCATTCCCAGCCGTGACGGGACGTCCGGACGACGTCCGGACGGCGCGGAGGGTGGGCGTGTCTGGTCAGCGTTCGGCGGCTCCACGTCCCCGGCGCCCGAACGGCACGATGGCCGCCTCCTGGCCGTGGTTGAGCAGGTAACCCTCCACGAACCCGGTGTTCCGGTCGCCGGTGCGTTCCTCGATCTCCCTCAGCCGGGCCACCAGGAACTCGGTGAGCGCGCTGACCCGGTTGTCGAGCCGGTCGTGCAGCTCGGCGACCACGGCCAGGACGACCGCGGTGCCGGCGGTGGTGATCGCGAGGAGGTTGACGAGCAGGGGAAGCTGCCCGCCGTTGACCGCCAGGGTCACCACGTTCCCGGTCACGCACAGTGTCATCGACACGGTGGCGATGACGATTGCCAACCATTTCAGGGTCATGGACAGACCCCTCCTTCTGTCCCGCAGGGCTGGGTTCGGCCTTGTCCCGTCCCCCCGCCGATGACGAGCCCAAGCAGTACGAATACGGACGCTAGCGCGCCCGTTCCGGCCCCGGAGCGAAACGGATGAGTCTGACCTGGCGTTCTTTCGCCATCTGAGAACTAGCCGGCCTGCTTCCCTCGTTTTCGGACATCGACCGGCAGGGTCGGGCGGTATGCGAGATAACGGATGGTCTCCCGGATGTGGAACTTCTCCACGTCGGAGACTGCGGGGTCAACCAGCCGGCGCAGCAGGGCCTCCACGTCGGGGTCCATCGGGGGCGCGGTGGGGGTGCTGCGGGGTGCGGCCGTCCGGTCCCAGCCCAGGGCGGCGAAGGCGACCGCGGGGTTGAGGCCGAGGCCCTCGCAGAACGCGACCACGCGTTCGGCCTCGGGGTCGCTGGCCCAGTCGCCGCGTACCCACCGGTTGATGGTCTGCCGGGAGACTCCCGTGCGCCGGGAGACCTCGGTGCCGCTCCAGGCCCGGGTCGCCCGCGCCTCGTCGAGCGCCCGGCGGACGAAGGTGGCGAAGGCGATCTTGCGCGCGTTGGCCGTCTCGGTCACGTGGTGACGGTACGGCCAGCCGGCCGCCGGTGGGTGTCCTGGCACGCTGATGTCACGCAAACGTGACAGGTCTTCCGGATTGCCGGTAAACGATCCGGCATCGCTTCTGGGGGGCGTCACCTGGGCAGAATAGATGCCCGTAGGTGCGGAGGTAAGCGGACGAAAAGCTGATACTGTCACGCCCATGGGACAATCTACGGTGTGTCACGTGCTTGAGACGTTCAGTGCTCACATGCGTCACGCCCCCGGCGCGAGGGGGGTGCGGTGACCGAACTCGCCACCCGTGCCCAGGCCTTCGGCCTGATCGCGGAGGGGGTGGCCGCCGGCCTCAGCGCGCCCTGGCGCGTCTACCTGGCCCGAGGGTGCCGTTATCTGTCGCTCAGCGTCGGTGACCGTGCCGAGTGGAACGCCTGGCGGACCCACCTCGGCTGCCCCGAACTCAGTGTCCGGGTGTACGACGCCGGCGGTGAGATCCGTCGTTCCTCGGTGGCCGAGGTCGTCCTGGACGGCTGCCGGATCAGCGTCGAGCTGGTCGAAGAGGTCAGCACGGACGACCTGGACCGGCTCCTGGTCGCCGACCCCAGCTCGGTCGAGCCGGAGGAACGATGACCGCCCGGCGCCCGCGGCGTGGCGGAGCCGCCGGATGAGTCCCTTCCTCGTGGTCTTCCTCGTCCTCGTTCTCGGTTCGACCAGCTATGCGGCCGGCCGGTTGCACGGCCAGCTCAGCTACCGGATCGGTTACCGGTTCGGCTACCGCCAGGGCTACTTCGACGGCGACCGGGGCGCCTGGAACCGGCGCCGCCGCGACGCCCAGGCGGCCATTGCCTCCGCGCTGGCCGGCCCGCCGCCGAGCATCGCCCCGGTGGCCGGCACCGTGGTCCGCCCCGGCACCACCTACACCGGCTCGTCGTTCGCGGCGCCGGCCGCTCCGGTCACCGGGCGGCACCCGACCGGCACCCTCGTCCGGCGGACGGGCTGATCCCGGTCGGCGGGGAACCCGAGGCCCCGCCGACCGGTACCCATGGCACGGTGCGTCGTCCGCGGCGGACACGCACCGTCGGGACCACGTCAGACCGGTGACGGTGGTCCCGCCGGCCGGGATGCGCGCAGGGGGCATGCATCCCGGCCGGTTCCGCCGCCGATCCGGCCTGTTCACACGGTGGCCTCCGCGGATCCACGATCACCCTCTAGCCCGGACGGTCCGGCGCGGCTAGCGTCTAGGCATGGCACGGGGTTCTCCCGGGCCAGCCGGTCCGCCCGGATCTGCGACCTCGCGCACGGGGTTCCGCATCCGACCCCGTGTCCCCGGGCACCGGAGGAGGCGGAACACGGGTGGCGGGTGCCCATCCGTCGGAGCAGGCCTGTGACGACTCGCCGTACGACCGCCGGTGCCGATCAGATTCCGGCCGCGACTGCCACGACCCGCCGCGCCACCCGGAGCCGCCGCGCCGCGGCCGCCGCTCCGGTCGGCACCGAGGAGCCCCGACCAGCCGGCCAGGCCTTCGTCCTGGACACGTCGGTGCTCCTCTCCGATCCGGCGGCCTTCCACCGGTTCGCCGAGCACGAGGTGGTCCTGCCCCTCGTGGTCATCTCCGAGTTGGAGGGCAAGCGGCACCATCCCGAGCTGGGCTGGTTCGCCCGGCAGTCCCTGCGCATGCTCGACGAGTTGCGGATCACGCACGGACGGCTGGACCGCCCGGTGCCCGCCAACGACCTGGGCGGCACGCTGCGGGTGGAGCTGAACCACTCCGACGACGGGGTGCTGCCGCCGGGATTCCGCAACGAGTCCAACGACGCCCGCATCCTCTCCGTGGCGCTGAACCTCGCCGCCGAGGGGCGGGAGGTCACCCTGGTCAGCAAGGACATGCCGCTGCGGGTCAAGGCCGCCTCGGTGGGCCTGCGGGCCGACGAGTACCGGCACGGTCAGGCCAGCGACCCCACGTGGACCGGGATGTCCGAGCTGGAGCTGGGGGAGGAGCAGATCGGCCGGCTCTACGCCGGGGAGACGCTCGACGTGGACGCCGCCGCCGGGCTGCCCTGTCACACCGGCCTGGTGCTGCACTCGGCCCGGGGTTCGGCGCTGGGGCGGGTGCTGCCCGACAAGACCGTACGACTGGTCCGCGGCGACCGGGAGGCGTTCGGGCTGCACGGCCGCTCGGCCGAGCAGCGGATCGCCCTCGACCTGCTGCTGGACGAGTCGATCGGGATCGTCTCGATGGGCGGCCGGGCCGGCACCGGCAAGTCGGCGCTCGCCCTCTGCGCCGGGTTGGAGGCGGTGATGGAGCGCCGCCGGCACAAGAAGGTGATCGTCTTCCGCCCCCTGTACGCGGTCGGCGGTCAGGAGTTGGGCTACCTGCCGGGTTCCGAGTCGGAGAAGATGTCGCCCTGGGCCCAGGCGGTCTTCGACACCCTCGGCGCGGTGGTGCACGAGAACGTGCTGGACGAGGTCACCTCCCGGGGCATCCTCGAGGTGCTGCCGCTGACCCACATCCGGGGCCGGAGTCTGCACGACGCCTTCGTGATCGTGGACGAGGCGCAGTCCCTGGAGCGCGGCGTGCTGCTGACGGTGCTCTCGCGGATCGGTCAGGGCTCCCGGGTGGTGCTCACCCACGACGTGGCCCAGCGGGACAATCTCCGGGTCGGCCGGCACGACGGGGTGACCGCGGTGATCGAGGCGCTGAAGGGTCATCCGCTCTTCGCCCACGTCACTCTCAGCCGTTCGGAGCGATCTCCGATCGCCGCGATGGTGACGGATCTCTTGGAGGACATCCCGCGCTGACGACCCTTATGTAGGACTTCGTCCGCATTCTTTTTGTGGCCCAGGTCACAAATGTGGCTGTTGGTTTCCCATCAGCCTCACTGTGCGCGATGGTGTCCCACGAGCGCCCACGCACCGGAAAGATCGTTGGTGATCGTTCGTCACAGGACGCGCGCCATCAACGGACGCCGGTGCGTCGGCTGCGACCGGCACCGGGTCGGGGCGCTCACGGCGCGGATCCTCCCCCGACCGGAGCGTGGCTCCGTGCCGTGTCCTTGCCCCCGACGAAGGGACCACTTCGTGAGTCGGCTCTGGAGCCGGTTCGGCGCCCGCACGGCCGCTGTCGCGCTGCTCTCCGTAGGCGTCGCCGGCGGTTTTTATCTGGGCGAAGACCGACAGACCCAGCAGGAGGGCCTCACCGCGCAGGTCGGCGTCGCCGTCCAGCAGGCCGAGTTCGACTACCAGCGCGAACGGCAGGCCGCCCACCAGTTGCAGTCCGCGAAGCAGCGGGCCGCCGAGTACCAGGCGAAGCTCCGTGCCGCCGCCGCCGCCAAGGAGGCCGCCGCGCGGGCCCGTCAGGCCGAGGCCGCCGCCGCGTCGCGCAAGAAGGCCCGGGAGGCCGCCGCCAAGGAGGCGGCCGAGAAGACCGCCGAGAGCAAGCCGTACGACGGGCCGATCCCGGCCTCCTGCGCGGAGTACAGCGGCAACCGCGAGGTCGGTTGCGCGCTGATGCTCAAGGCGGGCTTCGCGATCGACCAGTTCCCGTGCCTGGACAAGCTCTGGACCAAGGAGAGCGGCTGGAACCACAAGGCCCGCAACACCTCCTCGGGGGCGTACGGGATCCCGCAGGCGCTGCCGGGCAGCAAGATGGGCTCGGTCGCCGACGACTGGCAGACCAACCCGGCGACCCAGATCACCTGGGGTCTCGGCTACATCAAGGGCCGGTACGGCACGCCCTGCAAGGCCTGGGCGCACTCCCAGGACGTGGGCTGGTACTGATCGACGGTCGGTGGCGGGGTGGGTGGGCCTCCACACACCCCGCCCCTGCCGTTCCGGGCAGCTCCAGAAGTGGCGGCTGGCGCCCACACCTGATAGCTCTTGACGGGTGACCCTGCTCCCGCCCGGCGGCGACCCGCACCGGTTCGGCACCGAGGCGTTCTACGCCGCGCTCGGCCGGGCCTTCGTCGCCATGTGCGCGGTGGTGCCGTTCCTCTTCCTCATCGAAGCCGTCGACCAGGGGCTGGCGGCCGGCCTGGACGCCGCCGCCGGGATCATCCCGCAGCGCATCGCCGGGCTCGACGGGGTCTTCTTCTCGCCGTTCCTGCACCACGGCTTCGACCACCTCTACAGCAACAGCATCCCGCTGATCCTGCTCGGCACCTTCGTGCTGGCCGCCGGTGCCCGCCGGTTCCTCTGGTCGACGCTCGTCATCGTCCTGGTCAGCGGGCTGGGCGTGTGGTTCACCGGATCGTCCAACTCGGTGGTGGTCGGCGCCAGCGGCGTCATCTTCGGCTACCTGGGCATCCTGCTCACCCGGGGCATCGTCGAGCGGAGCTGGTGGAACTTCGCGGTCTTCCTGCTGGTCGGACTGCTCTACGGCTGGCAACTGGTGGGCATCCTCCCGACCGACGAGCGGATCTCCTGGCAGGGGCACCTGTTCGGGCTGCTCGGCGGGGTGGTCGCCGCGATCATCTTCCGGCGTCGTCGGCGGGACCTCGACGGCCCGTACCGGCCGGAGCCCACCCTCACCCTGCCCTGAGCGCCGCCGCGCCGGCCCGAGCCGCCGGTGCCGCGCGGTCGGTGGGAACCGCTTGCCCGGGGGCACCGCCGGCCCTACCGTCGGGATCAGCACGCGTTGATCCGTGAGGGGAAAGCGACGGTACGCCCATGCGCGAGGTCGATGTCGCGGTGATCGGGGCCGGCCCGGCCGGGCTCTTCGCGGCGTACTACGCGGGGTTCCGCGGGCTCTCCGTCGCGGTCCTCGACGCGCTGCCCGAGCCCGGCGGCCAGATCACCGCCATGTACCCGGAGAAGCTGATCCACGACGTGGCGGGCTTCCCGGCGGTCAAGGGGCGGGACCTGGTGGCCAACCTCGTCGCCCAGGCCGCGCCGTTCGACCCGCTCTACCTGCTCGGCACCCGCGCCGAGAAGCTCTCGTACGCCGACGACCGGCCGGTGCTCGGTCTCGCCGGGGGTGAGCAGCTCAGCTGCGGGGCGGTGCTCGTCACCGGTGGGCTGGGCAGCTTCACGCCGCGCCCGCTGCCGGTGGCGGAGCATTTCGTCGGCGCCGGGATCGTCTACTTCGTGCCGCAGCCGGCCGAGCTGGCCGGGCGGGACGTGCTGATCGTCGGCGGGGGCGACTCCGCGTTCGACTGGGCGTCGACCCTCCAGCCGCTGGCCCGTTCGGTGACCCTGGTGCACCGCCGGGAGAAGTTCCGGGCGCACGCGGGCACCGTCGCCCGGGTGCTGGAGCTGCCGGTGCGGGTGGTGGTCAACGCCGAGGTCACCCGGCTGCACGGCGACGGCGTCGTCACCGGGGCGGAGATCACCGTACGCGGCGGCGCGGCGGAGCTGCTGCCGGTCGACACGGTGGTCGCCGCTCTCGGCTTCACCGCCGACCTCGGCCCGCTGGCCGAGTGGGGGCTGCGCCTGGACCGCCGGCACATCGTGGTCGACAGCGCGATGGCGACGAACCTGCCCCGGGTCTTCGCCGCCGGCGACATCACCGAGTACCCGGGCAAGGTGCGGCTGATCGCCACCGGCTTCGGCGAGGCGGCCACGGCGGTGAACAACGCGGCGGTGGCGATCGACCCGAGCGCCCACCTCTTCCCCGGCCACTCCTCTGACGGCACCTGAGGCGGACCGACGCCGGATACCGCCCCGGTTGTCGCCGGATCGAGACCCGCCGCTGCGACCGTGTGCCGATGAGCGTTCCGCCCCCTTCCCCCGACGGCGCGCGGGTGACCCTGGCCTGGCTGGCGCACCCGGTGACGGTGGGCGCGCTGGTCCTGCTCGTGGTCAACGACCACCTGCTCAAGGCGGCCTTCCCCGGGTCGGTGACCGGCAAGCTCAGCGACGTCGCCGGTCTGGTGCTCGCCCCGCCGCTGGTCGCGGTGCTGCTCACCCTGGTGGCGCCGCGACTGCGGGCCAGCACCGCCGTCGTGGTCGGATTCGGTCTGACCGCCGCGGGGTTCACGGCCGTCAAGTCCAGCGGGTACGCCGCCGCCGGCGCCTCGGCGCTCTGGACCGCCGTCAGTGGACCGTCGCTGGTCCGGGCGGACCGTACCGATCTGATCGCCCTGCCGGCGCTGGCTCTCGCCGGGTGGTGCTGGTCGCGGGCCCGTCGGGACCCGGTGCGGCACCGGTCGGCCCGGCTGGTCCGGCTGCTGGTGCTGCTGCCCGCGGCGACGGTCGCGGTGGCGGCCACCAGTCCGGTGCCCTACCCCGACGGCGCCGGGGCGGCGGTGCTCGACGGCCGGCTGGTCGCCGGCATCGGCCACAGCGGCGACAGTTACGCCTCCGACGCGTACGGCTGGCGGGTCAGCGACGACGCCGGTGCGACGTGGCGAGACCCGACCGCGGCCGAGACCGAGGCGCTGGTGGGCGCGCTGGGCCCGGTGGCCGGCCCGGTCAGCCGGAGCTGTTCCGTCGCCGTCCCCGGGCGCTGCTACCGCCTCGTGGCCGGGAAGATCCGGGTGGAGCAGAGCGACGACGCCGGGCAGAACTGGCGCCTGGCCTGGGAGGTGACCGAGGAGCAGCGGGCCGTCCTGGTTCGGCAGTACCCGGGCGCCGGGGACGGGGCTCGGGTCGCGACGCAGGAGCTGGCCGTGTTGGATGTCGGAAACGGCCGGCACGTGGTGCTGGTCGCCAACGGTCGGGACGGGTTCGCCGTCCGTGACCCGGACGGGTCCTGGCGTCGGATCGGCTTCGCCGGCAAGGAGGTGGCCGAACACCCGTTCGGCGGCCGTCCGCCGGAGCTCGGTCGGAGCACGCCCGCCGACCGGGGTGCTGATCCGCTCCTGGCCCTGCTCCTGGGGTTCACGCTGGCTGTGGCGACGCTCGTCGTCGCGGGTGCCCGGGCCGCGCTGCGGGCCGGTGTCGGCCGGTGGCTCGCGGTCGTCCTGGCCGGCCTCGTCGCGGTGGCGATGTCGCTGCTCGCCGCCGTGTGGGCCCGGCAGTTAGGGCTGTCGGAGCTGGGCCTCGTGACGCTCGTGCCGGTCCTCGTCGGCGCAGTGACGCTCGCCCTGGTGCCGGCTTGGTGGCGGGGTGCGTCGGGGCGGTGGACCTTCGAGGCGTTCCTGGCCGCCGCCCTGACCCTGGCGCTGGCCGCCCTGCCGCTGGTCGGTTGGCTGTACGGCCGGCCCGCGTACGTCGAGGTGGCGGTGCCGGCGGCGTTCCTGGCCGCCGTGCCGGGCCTGGCGCTGGGGTGGCGGGCGGTGCGGCTGGTTGAACCCCGTGCCGAGCCCCGCGGTCCGGCGGAGCCGCCCTGGCCGCCGCTGCCCGTTGCGGTGCCGCCGCGTCCCGGTGTGCCGCCCCGGTGAGCCGGGCCGGCGGTCTCACTCCGCCGGTGGCAGGCCGATCAGGTCCGCCATCAGGGCGGTCTGGTGGTCGAAGTAGGCGTCGCGGTGCGGCAGGGTCCGGTTGAGCCGGCCGAAGAGCTCGAAGCTGATCAGTCCGAAGAGCTGGGTCCAGCCGGCCATGCCCCGGGCGAGCAGCGCCCCGGTCAGGCTGGGGAAGAACGCCTGGGCGAGGTCGGCGAGGTCGTCCCGGAGCGGCTCGGCCGGTTCGGTGCCCGGCGGCGGGTCGATCCGGCCGGCTTCGAGCCCGTCGCGGAGGATGCCGACCAGGGTCAGCGGTGGCCGCTGGGCGGGCCCGATGGTGTCGTCCGGGGCGGCGTAGCCGGGCACCGGGCTGCCGTAGAGCAGGGCGTACTCGGCGGGGTGGGCGAGCGCCCAGTCCCGGGCCGCCCGGCACGTCGCGTGCCAGCGTCCGCGCAGGTCGAGGCGCTCGCAGTCGGCGTCGGCCGCCTCCACCGCGTCACCGAGCGAGTCGTACGCCTCGATGATCAGCGCGGTGAGCAGCTCGTCCCGGCTCGGGAAGTAGCGGTAGATCGCCGACGACACCATGCCCATGTCCCGGGCGACCGCCCGGAGGGAGAGGTTGGCGCCGTCGGTGGCGAGGTGTCGCCGGGCCACCGCCTTGATCTCGTCGATCATCTCGGCGCGGACCCGGGCGCGGATCGAGGATGCGGGCATGGCCTCACCCTGCCACGGGAAGAGCGCAGATCAAAACCGAGAGCAGTGCTCTTGACGGAGCCGCGTGCCGCGGTGCATCCTGACGGAGCGAGAGCGGTGCTCTCGGAAAGTATCGCTGCTATGGAAGGTGACTCCTGATGGCACTGCACGTGATCGTCGGCGCCGGGCCCGTCGGCACCGCCACCGCCCTGCTCCTCGCCGACCGGGGCGAACGGGTCCGCCTGGTGACCCGCGGCGGCGGTGGCCCGGAGCACCCGGCCATCGAGCGGGTCGCCGCGGACGCGACCGACGCCGACCGCCTCATTGCGCTGACCACCGGCGCGGCGGTGCTGTACAACTGCGCCAACCCCGCCTACCACCGGTGGACCACCGACTGGCCCCCGCTGGCCGCCGCCCTGCTGACCGCCGCCGAGAGCACCGGGGCGGTGCTCGCCACGGTCGGCAACCTCTACGGGTACGGGCCGGTCGACGGCCCGATGAGCGAGGCGACGCCGCTGCGCCCGAGCAGCGTTAAGGGCCGGGTGCGGGTCCGGATGTGGCAGGACGCGCTCGCCGCGCACCGGGCGGGGCGCGTCCGGGTCACCGAGGTGCGCGGCGCCGACTACCTGGGCGCCGGCGCCCAGTCGGTGGTGACCCTGCTCGTGCTGCCCCGGGTGCTGGCCGGGCGCCGTGCGCTGGCACCGGTCGACCTGGACGCCCCGCACAGCTGGACGTACGTGGGTGACGTGGCCCGGACCCTGGTCACCGTGGCCGGCGACGAGCGCGGCTGGGGGCGGGCCTGGCACGTGCCGACCGCACCGGCGGTGTCGGTCCGTGAGCTGGCCGCCCGGGCGGCGACCCTGGCCGGGGCGCCCGAACCGAAGCTGACCCGGATGCCCGGGCCGGTGCTCTGGCTCGGTGGGCTGTTCGACCCGATCGCGAAGGAGATTCGGGAGATGACCTACCAGTTCGACCGCCCGTTCGTGCTGGACTCCGCCGCGGCCACCACGACCTTCGGCATCGAACCGACCCCGGTCGACGACGCTCTCACCGAGACCCTCGCGGCCCTCCGCGCGCCGGCGCCCCGTCCGGGCCTCTCGCAGGTTCCGTGATCGTCCGCCGTCCGCCGTCCGCCGTCCGCCGCTCGCCCGGCCGGCACGGCCGGGGCGTCCGCTCAGCGGGAGGCGGTCAACGGGCCGGGCGGGCGGGCCGAGCGGGGCCCGGGCTGGAGAGGGCGGCGAGGAGGACCGCGACCATGGTGAGGGCCGCGCCGAGCAGGGTGGTCGGGCCGGGGCGCGAGGCCGCCGTGGGCAGCAGCATGTCCAGCAGTACGGCCCCGACGACCTGACCGGCGATGGTGGCCAGGCCGAGCAGCAGCACGCCGGTGAAGCGGACGATCGCGGCGGCGATCGCGATGAACACGATCCCGATCGGGCCGCCCAGGTAGAGAACGGGCTCGCCCGGCAGCGCCCCGGCCGGGCGTCCGCGTACGGCCAGGTCGACGGCGAAGGTGACGAGCAGGGCCAGCGTGCCGACGGTGAAGTTGACCAGCGTGGCGGTGAGCGCGCTGCCGGCGGCCATCCGCACCCGGCCGTTCACCGCCTGCTGCCAGGCGATGCCGACCCCGGCCAGCAGCGGCAGCGCGGCCAGGGCCAGCGTCCGGGGGTCGCCGAGGCGATCGCCGACCGCCAGCAGGACCGCGACCACGGTCAGGGCCGCGCCGGCCAACCGCCCGGCGGTGACGGCCTGCCGACCCATCGGGCCCACCCCGGCCCGGTCGACGGCCAGGCTGCTGCCGGACTGGCCGGCGACCACCGCCACCGTGAAGACGGCCACACCGAGGGCGCCGATGGTGAGCCCCTGGGTGGCCACCAGGAACGCCCCGCAGATCCCGCCCAGGCACTGCCACGGCCGCAGCGTGCCGGCCGTGAGCGCGCCGCGCAGGGCGACCAGGCCCCGCCGCCCACCGGGGGTGGCGGGGACCAGCACCAGCAGCACCAGCAGGCCCAACCCGAACGAGACCACCGCCGCGGCGATCCCGTCGGCCAGGCGTACGCCCAGCTCGCCGTTGATCCGGGACTGCACGGCCACGGCGACCCCGGAGGCCGTCGCGAGCCCGACGCCGGTGATCCGGCGGGCCGCCGACGGGGTCGGTGGGGCCGTCGTCCCGGCGACGCTCACTCCTGTTCGGCCAGGGGACGACCGTCGAAGTCCACCGCCGAGTAGAGAGCCAGCTTCTCCAGCCGGTGGTACGAGTCGATCACCCGGATCGTGCCGCTCTTCGAGCGCATCACGATCGACTGGGTGTACGCCCCGCCGGCCTTGTAGCGCACGCCGCGCAGCAGGTCGCCGGAGGTGACCCCGGTCGCCACGAAGAAGCAGTTGTCCCCGGTGACGAGGTCGTCGGTGCCGAGCACCCGGTCCAGGTCGTGCCCGGCCGCGAGCGCCTTCTCCCGCTCCTCGTCGTCGCGGGGCCAGAGCTTGGCCTGCATCGCCCCGCCCATGCACTTCAGCGCGCAGGCGGAGATGATCCCCTCGGGGGTGCCCCCGATGCCCATCAGCACGTCGACGTCCGACTCGCCCCGGGCCGCCGCGATCGAGCCGGCGATGTCCCCGTCGGAGATGAACCGGATCCCGGCCCCGGTGCGGCGGATCTGCTTGACCAGATCCTCGTGGCGGGACCGGTCCAGGACGCAGACGGTCACCTCGGCGACGTCGGTCCCCTTGACCTGGGCGATGCGGCGGATGTTCTCCGCCGGCCCGGCGTCGATGTCGATCACGTCGGCGTACGCGGGGCCGACCGCGAGCTTCTCCATGTAGAAGACCGCGCTCGGGTCGAACATCGCGCCCCGTTCGGAGACGGCGAGCACCGCCAGGGCGTTGGGCATGCCCTTGCTCATCAGCGTGGTGCCGTCGACCGGGTCGACGGCCACGTCCACCTCCGGACCGGTGCCGTCGCCGACCTCCTCGCCGTTGAACAGCATCGGGGCGTTGTCCTTCTCGCCCTCGCCGATCACCACGACGCCCCGCATCTGGATCGAGTTGATCAGCTTGCGCATGGCGTCGACGGCTGCCCCGTCGCCGCCCTCCTTGTCGCCCCGGCCGACCCAGCGGCCGGCGGCCATGGCCGCCGCCTCGGTCACCCGGACCAGGTCGAGGGCGAGGTTGCGGTCGAGATCCTGTGGGATCCGGGTTCTGGTGTTCGTCATGACGGCTCCTCCTCGCGACGGTGCGGGGTGGACCGGCAGGGTGCGCGTCGCCGCTGCCGGCTTTGTCGCTGATCCTCACACGATGGCCGAGCCGACGCGGTGCCGGGGCGGTGATGGCCCGGATACGACCGGTCGGGCGGTGCGGGAAGATGGTCGGGTGGAACCCGCGCAGCCTGCCGATCGCGTACCCGCCGACCCGACGCCCCCGGACGGCCAGCCGCCCGTCGCCCCGGGCGGCCGACCGACCCACGCCCCGGCCGGGGAACCCGCTCCGCCCGGCGGGACCTCGGGCGGGACGGCCACCCCGG
>NZ_JAMOKF010000111.1 GCF_023656545.1 Micromonospora phytophila
AGCCGGGCGCCGGCCCGGGGACCGGCCCGTCCCGCGCCCCGGCCGGCGCCGCCGACCCGTCCTGCGGCCGGTTCGCCGCCGACGTCTGCGAGGCCTACCTGCGCATCGCCACCACCGGCCGGGCCGACCAGGCCGCCGTGGACCTGCTGCGCCGCTCCTCCCCGGCGGGAGTGCTCGACCGGATCAAGGCGCCGACCCTGCTGGTGCAGGGGGAGGCGGACACCCTCTTCCCGCTCAGCGAGGCGGACGCGAACGCGCGCGGCATCGCCGCCACCGGCACGCCCGTCCGGGTGGCCTGGTTCACCGGCGGCCACGACGGCGGCGAGGGGCCGAAGACCGACTCGGACCGGGTGAAGTTCCTGACCGTGCAGTGGCTGGACCACCACGTCGCGGGCGAGGGGGAGGCGCCGGGCGACGGCTTCACCTGGTCGCGGATCGCCGGCTTCGACGCCCTGGACCGGGGCCTGGTCGCCACCGGCTACCGCACCGCCGACTATCCCGGCACCGCCGGCACCGCCCGCTGGGAGGTGGCCGTCGACGGCCCCGCCCAGCCGGTCGCCAACCCGCCGGCCGGCAACCCGGCCGCGATCTCCTCGGTGCCCTTCGCCGGGGCGCTCTCCTCGCTGCTCGGCGGCGTGGCCGGCGACATCCCCGGCCAGCACGCCCGCTTCGAGTCGGAGCCGTTGGCCGAGGCGGTGGACGTGGTCGGCGCGCCGACCGTCGACATCCTGGCGGCGTCCCGGACCGGTGAGGCGGTGCTCTTCGTCAAGCTCTACGACGTCGACCCGAACGGCGCGGCCACCCTGCCCAACGGGCTGGTCGCCCCGGTGCGGCTCACCGGCCTGCCGACCGAGGTCGACGGGGCACGGCCGGTCACCGTCACCCTGCCGGCGATCGTCCGCCGGATCGAGGCCGGGCACCGGCTCCGGGTCGTGGTGGCCACCTCCGACCAGGCGTACGCCACGCCGGTCGAGCCGACCGTCCACACGGTCGCCGTCGGCGGCGGGGTCAGCCTGCCGACCGTCGCCGGCGAGCCGATCCCCACGACCGCGACGCTGTGGCGCTGGGTGCTGGCCGGGCTGGTCGCCGCGATCGTGGTCGGGCTCGTCGTGGTCGTCGCCGTGGCCCGCCGCCGGCACCGCCGCCAGGACAGCTCCGTCCACCCGGCGTACGCGGGCGTCCCGCTGGCCGTGCGCCAGCTCCGCAAGGAGTACGCGGACGGCTTCGTCGCCGTCACATGCGTGGACTTCGAGGTGCACCCCGGTCAGGTGGTCGGCCTGCTCGGCCCGAACGGCGCCGGCAAGACCACCACGCTGCGGGTGCTGATGGGGCTGACCCAGCCCACCGCCGGCGAGATCTACGTCTTCGGGCACCGGCTGGTGCCCGGCTCCCCGGTGCTCAGCCGGATCGGCGCGCTGGTCGAGGGGCCCGGTTTCCTGCCGCACCTCTCCGGCCTGGAGAACCTGAAGGCGTACTGGCGGGCCACCGGGCGGCCGGCCGCGGACGCGCACTTCGACGAGGCGCTGGAAAACGCCGGGCTGGGCGACTCGGTGCACCGGAAGATCAAGAACTACAGCCACGGCATGAAGCAGCGCCTCGCCATCGCGCAGGCCATGCTGGGCCTGCCGGAGCTGCTGGTGCTCGACGAGCCGACCGACGGGCTCGACCCGCCGCAGATCGCCGAGATGCGCCGGGTGCTCCAGCGGTACGCCACCGACGGCCGGGCGGTGCTGGTCTCCAGCCACCTGCTGGCCGAGGTGGAGCAGACCTGCACCCACGCGGTGGTGGTGAACAAGGGCCGGATCGTCGCCTCCGGCCCGGTCGAGGAGATCGTCGGCGAGTCGCCGAGCGTGCTCTTCGACGTCACCGACCCGGAGGCCGCGCGGAACGTGCTGGACCGCCTGGAGGGGGTCCGGGTGTTGCCCGACGGCGAGGGCCAACTGGTGGTGGACACCAACGGCACCGCCCGCAGCGAGGTGGTCGCCGAGCTGGTCAGGGCCGGCATCGGGGTGGACCGGGTGGTGCCGCGGCGCCGCCTGGAGGACGCGTTCCTCGCCCTGGTGGGCGAGAACTCTCGGGGAAGCGGGGACCGGTGATGTCGCAGTCGTCCGTCGATCCGGGGGCGCCGCCGGCCGTCCGTTCGGTCGGTGCCGCCACCGGCTACCGGCCGTCGGCCACCCTGCCGTTCGGCGCCGAGTTCCGGCGGCAGGCGTCCCGGCGGCGTACGCAGCTCGCGCTCGGGTTCATGGTGCTGCTGCCGCTGATCATCCTGATCGCGTTCCAGTTCGACTCGGGCGACGACGACAACGGCAGCAACGAGTTCTCCAGCCTGGTCGAGCTGGCCACCTCGGGCGGGCTGAACTTCACCCTGTTCTCGATCTTCGTCTCGGCGTCGTTCCTGCTGGTCGTCGTGGTGGCGCTCTTCTTCGGGGACACCGTGGCCAGCGAGGCGAGCTGGGGCAGCCTGCGCTACCTGCTGGCGGTGCCGGTGCCCCGGGCCCGGCTGCTGACGGTGAAGCTGCTGGTCGCGCTCGCGTACTCGGCGTTGGCGTTGGTGCTGCTCGCGGGCACCGCCCTGCTCGCCGGGACGCTGCGCTACGGCTGGGAGCCGCTGCGCAGCACGGTCGCCGCCCAGCTGGAGCCGGGGGAGGGGCTGCTGCGCCTGCTGGCGGTGCTCGGCTACCTGGCCGTCGTACTCCTGGTGGTGGCCGGCCTGGCGTTCCTGCTGTCGGTGACGACGGACGCCGCGCTCGGCGCGGTCGGCGGCGCGGTGCTGCTCTGGATCCTCTCCAGCATCCTTGACCAGATCACCGCGCTGGGCGCGATCCGGGCGTTCCTGCCGACCCACTACAGCACCGCCTGGCTGGGGCTGCTGTCCACTCCGGTGCAGACGGACGACGTGGTGCGTGGGGCCATCTCCGCGATCAGCTACGCCACCCTGTTCTGGGGGCTGGCGTTCTGGCGCTTCACCCGCAAGGACGTCACGAGCTGACGCCGAGTGGGGCCTTGGCTCGATCTTGGAAGGACGCGGCCCGCTGAGGGGCCTTGATCCTCCAAGATCGCCCGGTGGTCGTCCGGGCGCGCGGACGGGGCAGCCCCACGGCGTGCGCATCGGTGCTGTCGCCCTCGCCTGCCTCACGGTCTGTTAGGGGCGGGAGGGGACGACTTCCCGGGGCCGGGCGGATCTCGGACGGCTGCTCACAGCGTGGGAACCCGGCTCGGCAGGGGCGGCGGCATTGCTTAGACTCGGCGGCACAACTGCATACCTCATCCAGAGGGGCTGAGGGATACGGCCCGACGACGCCCCGGCAACCACCCCGCGCGCTCATCGCTGAGCGACCGGCGGGGCAGGTGCCAATTCCGTCCCCGCCGCACCCTGCGATGTGGGGAAAGATGAGAGGACTCTCGACATGACGTCGACGCTCGCCGCCCCCGGCATCGACACCGCCGCCAGCCCCGCCCGCGCCCTGGTCTGCCGCGCCTGCTCGGCCCGCTACCCGCTCGCCGCCCAGCACGCCTGTTACGAGTGTTTCGGCCCGCTGGAGGTCGACTACGACCTCGCCGAGCTGGCCAAGGTCACCCGGGAACAGATCGAGGCCGGCCCGCAGAACATCTGGCGGTACGCCGCGCTGCTCCCCGCCGGCCAGGACCCGGCGACCCGGGTCACCCTGGACCCGGGGTTCACCCCGCTGGTCTCCGCCCCGCACCTCGCCGCCGAGCTGGGCATCACCGCCCCGCTCTGGGTCAAGGACGACAGCGCCAACCCGACCCACTCGTTCAAGGACCGGGTGGTTTCGGTGGCGCTGACCGCGGCCCGGGCGCTCGGCTTCACCCGGTTCGCCTGCGCCTCGACCGGCAACCTGGCCAACTCGGTGGCCGCGCACGCGGCCCGGGCCGGGGTGCCGTCGGTGGTCTTCATCCCCGGTGACCTCGAGCAGGGCAAGGTCATCACCACCGCCGTCTACGGCGGCGAGCTGGTCGCCATCGACGGCTCGTACGACGACGTGAACCGGCTCTGCGGCGAACTGGTGGAGACCGACGAGTTCGAGGACACCGCGTTCGTCAACGTGAACGTGCGCCCCTACTACGCCGAGGGTTCGAAGACGCTCGGCTACGAGGTGGCCGAGCAGCTCGGCTGGCGCATTCCCGCCCAGGTGGTCATCCCGATGGCCTCCGGCGAGCTGCTCACCAAGATCGACAAGGCGTTCAGCGAGCTGGTCGAGATCGGGCTGGTCGAGGCGCCGGCGGGCGGCTGGAAGGTCTTCGGCGCCCAGTCGGCCGGCTGCAACCCGATCGCCACCGCCCTGCACGCCGACACCGACACGATCACCCCGGTCAAGCCGACCGGCATCGCCAAGTCCCTCAACATTGGCGACCCGGCCGCCGGCCTCTACGCCCTGGAGGCGGTGCGCCGCACCGGGGGCTGGATGGAGTACGTGACCGACGACGAGATCCGCGAGGGCATCCGGCTGCTGGCCCGCACCACCGGGGTCTTCGCCGAGACCGCCGGCGGGGTGACCGTGGCGGTGCTGCGCAAGCTCGTCGAGTCGGGCCGGCTCGACCCGACCGCGGAGACCGTCGTCTTCAACACCGGTGAGGGGCTGAAGACCATCGACGCCGTCGCCGGCCAGGTCGGCCCGACCCACCGGATCAAGCCCTCGCTGCGCGCCGCCCGCGACGCCGGCCTGCTCGGCTGACCCGCCCGACGCGGCGACGGGCCGGTAGCTGGGCGGACGGACGTCCGGCCGGCGGTGGATGGTGGATCGCCCGAACGGGGGATCGGGCCGATCCACCGGGTAACTGGCTTTTCGCTGTGAGTGTGGAAAACCCGCCGTCCAGGACTTGACGACCGGAACCGGACGGCGCAAGATGCTCCCTGCGGGAGGGCGTTTCGCCGAAGACTTTTGAAGTTCTTGCGACCCAACGCCGGAGGCGTTGTGCGATCGTCCCTCCCGACCAACGTCCGATCGGGCCAGCGAAAATCGCTGGCCCGATCGTGTTTCCGGGGCGCACGCTTCCCCTCATGAGCATCACGATCGCGCCGATCGACGCCGCGGACCAGGCCACGGTCGACGAGGCGTACCGGATCGGCGCGGTGGCCAACGACGCGGACCTGCCCGACTTCCCGCCGTTCTGCCGCCGGCGCTTCGAGGCGGCGATGCGGCATCCGATGCCGGGCAACGCCCCGATCTGGGCGCTGGCCCGGCTCGACGGCGTGCCGGCCGGCTACCTCGCGCTGGACCTGCCGCAGCTGGACAACACCGACAACGCCACGGCCGACCTGGTGGTCCATCCGGCGTACCGGCGGCGCGGGGTCGGCCGGGCGCTGCACGAGCACGGTGTACGCCTGTTGCGGGAGCGGGGCCGCAAGCGGGTGCTGGGGATGGCGGTGTCGGCGCTGCCCGGCGGGCCGGAGCGGTCCGCGGCCGGCGCCGCCTTCGCCGCCGCGACGGGCGCCCAACCGGCGCTGGTCGAGGTCCGCCGCCGGCTCGACACCACCTGGCTCGACCAGGAGGGCCTGGACGCCCTGTTGACCGACGCGCGGGCCAGGGCCGCCGGCTACCGCACCCTCCGCTGGCAGGGGAGCACCCCCGAGGAGCACCTCGCGGACATCGCCTATCTCGACGGCCGGCTGATGACCGACGCGCCCCTGGGCGACGTGGAGTGGGAGCCGGAGCGGATCGACGCCGAGCGGGTCCGGGGCACCGAGCGGGCGCTGGACGCGCGGGGGCGGCGGCGCTACCACACGGCGGTACGCCACGAGGCGTCCGGACGGCTGGTCGCCTGGACGCTGCTCGACGTCGGAGCCTCCGCGGACTGGCACGCGTTCCAGCAGATCACCATCGTCGACCCGGCCCACCGGGGTCACCGGCTCGGTCTGCTCGCCAAGATCGAGAACCTGCGTCACCTGCTCGGCCACGAGCCGGCGGTACGCGCGATCGACACCTGGAACGCGGCGGCCAACAGCCACATGATCAGCATCAACGAGCAGGTCGGGTTCCGCCCGGTCGACGGCTGGACCGACTGGCAGCTCACCCTCTGACCGGGGATCGCCCGCCGGGGCCGGCGCGTACACCGGGGTCGGTCCTCGTCCGCCGGTGGCGCGTACCCGACGGTCGCGCCGCCGCAGCGGCCCTTACTGCCCGGCCTGCGGCTGGGGCATGATGGCGGGCATGACGGAGACCCCGCATCCCCTGTACGACAGGCACGCCGACACCCTCACCCGTGCGCTGACCGCGATCACGGAGCGCGGGTACTGGTCCGCCTACCCCGAGTCGCCCAGCCCCCGGGTCTACGGCGAGACCGCCGCCGCCGACGGCAAGGCCGCCTTCGAGGCGTACCTGGACGGCGACTTCCCCCTCGACCAGCCCGGCGCTGGCGACCTGGTGGCCACCGAGACGAGCCCGTTCGGCCTGGCGCTGAACGTGCGCTACCCGCACCCCGGCGCCGACGAGCTGGTCGCCGCAGCGACCGCCGCGCTGCCAACCTGGCGCGACGCCGGCCCGCAGGCCCGGGCGGGCGTCTGCCTGGAGATTCTCGACCGGCTGCACAGGCACATCTTCGAGCTGGCCAACGCGGTCCAGTTCACCAGCGGCCAGGCGTTCGTGATGGCCTTCCAGGCCGGTGGCGCGCACGCGCTGGACCGCGCCCTGGAGGCGGTGGCCTACGCGTACGCGGAGATGACCCGGCACCCGGGGACGGCGGGCTGGGAGAAGTCGGCCGGCAAGGGCGACCCGCTGCGGATGAGCAAGACGTTCCACGTGGTGCCCCGCGGCGTGGCGCTGGTGATCGGCTGCAACACCTTCCCGACCTGGAACTCGTACCCCGGGCTCTTCGCCTCGCTGGTCACCGGCAACCCGGTGGTCGTCAAGCCGCACCCCCGCGCGGTGCTGCCGCTCGCGATCACCGTGCGGTACGCCCGGGAGGTGCTCGCCGAGGCCGGCTTCGACCCAAACCTGGTGCTGCTCGCCGCCGAGGCCCCGGGTGAGAAGCTCGCCTCCGCGCTGGCCCTGCACCCGGCCGTGAAGATCGTCGACTTCACCGGCTCCACGGAGTACGGCGACTGGCTGGAGGCGAACGCCCGGCAGGCGGCCGTCTACACCGAGAAGGCCGGCCTGAACACGGTGGTGATCGACTCCACCGACGACTTCGCCGGCATGTGCCGCAACCTCGGCTTCACGCTGACCCTCTACAGCGGCCAGATGTGCACCACCTCGCAGAACATCCTGATCCCGGCCGGCGGCATCGCCACCGACCAGGGGCACAAGAGCTTCGACGAGGTGGCCGGCGGCATCGCCGCGGCGGTCGGCAAGCTCACCGCCGACCCGGCGCGCGGGGTGGAGCTGACCGGCGCGATCGTCAACGACGGGGTGCTGGAGCGCCTCGACGAGATCACCAAGGTCGGCGAGCCGGTGCTGGAGTCGCGGACCGTCGAGCACCCGTCCTTCCCCGACGCGGTGGTCCGTACGCCGACGCTGGTCAAGCTGGCGGCGAACGACACCGCGACCTACGGCAGGGAGTGGTTCGGGCCGATCTCCTTCGCCATCGCGACCGACTCCACCGCGCACAGCCTGGAGATCCTGCGGTCCACCGTGGGGGAGAAGGGCGCGCTGACCGCGTCGGTCTACTCGACGGACGAGGCGGTGCTCGACGCGGCCGAGACGGCGGCGGTCGAGGTCGGGGTGCACCTGTCGTGCAACCTGACCGGCGGGGTCTTCGTGAACCAGTCGGCGGCCTTCTCCGACTTCCACGGCAGCGGCGCCAACCCGGCCGCCAACTCCGCGCTGACCGACGGCGCCTACGTGGCCAACCGGTTCCGCATCGTGCAGAGCCGTCGCCACGTCTGAGGTGCGGGCAGGGGCCTTCTCCGCGCCGTTGCGTGGATGGGGGCCCCTGCCGATCTCGGGTGCTCAGGCCGGGCGGCGCATCTGGAGTTCGGTGAGCGCTCGGACGGTGGGGTGCGGCACGCGTACGCCGGTGTCGACGAAGCCCAGCCGCTGGTAGGCGCGGTAGGCCCGGTCGTTGCCGACCACCACCTCCAGCATCAGCTCGGGCCGCCCGCACGCCCGGGACCAGTCGGCCACCGCCTCGATCAGGTCGCCGAGCAGCGTGCCGCCGCGCCAGGCCGGGGTGACGTAGACGGCGTACACGACGGTCAGCCCCGGCTCCTCCGGGGTCACCGTGCCCCCGGCGTGCCCGACCAGCCGGCCGCCCGGGTCCGCGACGAACTGCGCGGTCTCCGTGCCGGCCGAGACGTACGCGACCCGGGCCGCGAAGTCGGCGTGCGCGCGGGCCGCCGCGTCGGCGAGGGTCTCCAGGAAGGCCAGCGGCGCGTCGGCGAGCATCTCCAGCCGCAGCGCCCGCATCCGGGCGGCGTCCCGGGGCCGGACCCGCCGGATCTCCGCCCGCCGGGCCCCGGCCCGACCAGGGTCGGGTGCGCCCGGGGTGCTCGTCATGTCCGCATGCCTACCACAGCGATGATCGGCGATGCGCTTAGCTCGGAATATGCCCGATTTGTGGTCGTGCGCCACCGTCACGCCTCGTGTAGCGTGCGATTCCGGTCACCGATTCAGCGGCCGTCGCCGATCGCCGAAGCGGTGGTCCTCCGGTGCCGGTCCGCCGGTCTCCGGGGTCGTGGACGCCGCGCAGAGTGAGGAAGTGCACCGTGGCACAGGGCACCGTGAAGTGGTTCAACTCCGAGAAGGGCTACGGCTTCATCGCCGTCGACGGCGGGCAGGACGTCTTCGTCCACTTCTCCGCGATCGAGATGGACGGCTACAAGGCGCTGGACGACGGCCAGCGGGTGGAGTTCGAGATCGCCCAGGGCCAGAAGGGCCCCCAGGCCGAGCGGGTGCGCGTAGTCGCCTGACCGGCGGCCGGCCCCGGCGCGGGCCGGGCTCCCGCCACGGTGCGACCGTCCTCCACGACCGGTGGTCCGACCGACCGGGGACGGGGCTGCGGTGCGGGTGCGGCACCAGGAATGATCGTGAGCCGTTCCAGCTGTCGCTGAGGAGGGTTCATGTCCGACCAGCCGCCCCCGCCGTCCCCGGCACCCGGAGACCCCGATCCTTCGGTGCCGCCCCCGGCCCCTGGTGGTGACCGCGACCCTTCGGCGTCATCCTGGGGCGCCGGGCCCTCGGTGACGCCGACGGGCGATCCGACCGAGCCGCGGCCCGGTCCGCCCGTCGACCCGACCGCGCCCGGAGCGGGCTTTCCGCCGGCCGGCTGGGTCGGGCCGGCGTCGTACCCCGTCGACCCGACCGCCCCCCAGCCGCAGGGCTGGGTCTTCCCGCCCACCGGCGGCTACCCGGCCGGCGCCGGCCCGTACGGCGGGCAGCCGTGGTACCCGGGCGCCCCGGTCGCCTACCCGGGTCAGCCGGCCTACGGGTGGTACCCGCCCGGCCACGGCTTCGACCCGGCCGACCCGCTGGTCACCCCGCCCGGCGTCGGTCTCGGCGGCTGGTTCGAACGGTGCCTGGGCGCGGTACGCCGGGGCTGGCGTCTGCTGCTGCCGATCCTGCTGCTCACCCAGGTGCTGCCGGCCGCGGCGATCTCGATGCTCGCGCTGGTGGTCGACCCGTCGGCGGAGTGGGAGGCGACGACGGCCGACGACCCGGCGGCGCTGCCGGACGGCTTCGCGGCCGACCTGGGCGTCGTGCTGGGCGTGCTGATCGGTGGCACCCTGCTCTTCGGCCTGGTGCAGAGCCTGGGGTGGGCCGCCGGGGCCTGGGTGATCGCGCGGCAGGCGGCCGGCGAGCCGGTGAGCCTCGGCACCGCGCTGGGCTACGGCGTGCGCCGGGCGCTCGGCCTGTGGGGCTGGACCCTGCTGACGAGCGTGATCATCGGCTTCGGCCTCTGCCTCTGCGTGCTGCCCGGCATCTATTTCGCCTTCGCGCTGAGCATGGCCGGGCCGGTCTACCTCTTCGAGCGGCAGCACCCGATCGGTCGCTCGTACCGGATGTTCCACGACCGGCTGGGCCTGCTGCTCGGCCGGGTGGCGCTGGTGGCCGTGGCGGTGGTCGTGGTCACCGTGGCGGCGGGCATGGTGGAGACGGTGGCCTCGCTGCCGCTCGGCACCACCCCGATGGACTCCCCGGTCACGGCGGTGGCGGCGTTCGTGGTGGCGCTGGTGGGTGCGGTGCTGGCGGTGCCGGCTCACCTCGCGCAGCTCGTCGGCCTGGTGGTCACGTACGCCGAGCAGCGGGCCCACGAGGGACCGGTGAACAGCGCCCAACTGGCCGGGGAACTCAGCTGACCCTGGCCATCGTGCTTGCACTCGGCAGGGCAGAGTGCTAAACAAGTCATTGGCACTCGCATACCGTGAGTGCCAATGGTCGGGACGGTGGGGCCACGGCCGCACCGGCGTTGGAGACGCCGGTGGGGCACATGGCCGGTCGTCGCGGGCTATCCGGCCCGGCCGAAGGACGTCGTCGTCGCCAGGTGGCGACGTCCCAAGGTGCGTACACCAGGCGGCCCATCCGGGACACACACTCGGGTGGCCCGTGAGTGTCCAGGAGGACAACGCCGTATGGCCAAGATGATCGCGTTCGACGAAGAGGCGCGCCGCGGCCTCGAGCGGGGCATGAACCAGCTCGCCGACGCCGTGAAGGTGACGCTCGGCCCCAAGGGCCGCAACGTCGTGCTCGAGAAGAAGTGGGGTGCCCCCACCATCACCAACGATGGTGTGAGCATCGCCAAGGAGATCGAGCTCGAGGACCCCTACGAGAAGATCGGCGCTGAGCTGGTCAAGGAGGTCGCCAAGAAGACCGACGACGTCGCCGGTGACGGCACGACGACGGCGACCGTCCTGGCCCAGGCCCTGGTCCGCGAGGGCCTGCGCAACGTGGCCGCCGGCGCCAACCCGATGGCCCTGAAGCGGGGCATCGAGGCCGCGGTCGCGAGCGTCTCGGAGGAGCTGTCCAAGCTCGCCAAGGACGTCGAGACCAAGGAGCAGATCGCCTCCACCGCCTCCATCTCCGCCGGTGACAGCACCGTCGGCGAGATCATCGCCGAGGCGATGGACAAGGTCGGCAAGGAAGGCGTCATCACCGTCGAGGAGAGCAACACCTTCGGCCTGGAGCTTGAGCTCACCGAGGGTATGCGCTTCGACAAGGGCTACATCTCGGCCTACTTCATGACCGACCCGGAGCGCATGGAGGCCGTCTTCGACGACCCCTACCTCCTGATCGTCAACAGCAAGATCTCGTCGGTCAAGGACCTGCTCCCGATCCTGGAGAAGGTCATGCAGTCGGGTAAGCCGCTGCTGATCATCTCCGAGGACATCGAGGGCGAGGCCCTGGCCACCCTGGTCGTCAACAAGGTCCGGGGCACCTTCAAGTCGGTCGCCGTCAAGGCGCCGGGCTTCGGTGACCGCCGCAAGGCCATGCTCGCCGACATCGCCATCCTCACCGGTGGCCAGGTCATCAGCGAGGAGGTCGGCCTCAAGCTGGACGCCGTCGGCCTCGACATGCTGGGCCGCGCCCGGAAGGTCGTGGTGACCAAGGACGAGACCACCATCGTCGACGGTGCCGGCGACGCCGACCAGATCCAGGGCCGGGTCAACCAGATCCGGGCCGAGATCGAGAAGAGCGACTCCGACTACGACCGGGAGAAGCTGCAGGAGCGGCTGGCCAAGCTGGCCGGCGGCGTTGCGGTGATCAAGGTCGGCGCGGCCACCGAGGTCGAGCTGAAGGAGCGCAAGCACCGCATCGAGGACGCCGTCCGCAACGCGAAGGCCGCCGTTGAGGAGGGCATCGTCCCGGGTGGTGGCGTCGCGCTGGTGCAGGCCGGCAAGACCGCCTTCGACAAGCTGGACCTGGTCGGCGACGAGGCGACCGGCGCGCAGATCGTCAAGATCGCGCTGGACGCCCCGCTGCGGCAGATCGCCGTCAACGCCGGTCTCGAGGGTGGCGTGGTCGTCGAGCACGTCCGCAACATCGAGGCGGGCCACGGCCTCAACGCCGCCAACGGCGAGTACGTGGACCTGCTGGCCGCGGGCATCATCGACCCGGCCAAGGTGACCCGGTCGGCGCTGCAGAACGCCGCGTCGATCGCCGCGCTGTTCCTCACCACCGAGGCCGTCGTGGCGGACAAGCCGGAGAAGACCCCGGCCGCCCCGGCTGGCCCGGGTGGCGGGGACATGGACTTCTGAGTCCTGCTCCACAACGCCGAAAGGGGCGGGCCGCGTCAGCGGTCCGCCCCTTTCGGCGTCACGTCGGCAGTGGCCGCTGGTTGCGTCGCTTCTGCGCCCGGTTGTACGGCTGCCGGATCTGGACCGGCTCGTCGACCACCGTCACCGGTTCGTCGGCCGCCGGTTCGTCGGCTCCGCTCATCTCCGCCCGCTGCTCGGCGTCGCCGTAGTCGAGCCGGTCGAACGGCAACGGGCCGGGGATCTCGTCGTCCGTGGTCATGGGTTGCCTCCTCTACCGAAACGGTAGGGGGCGTCGATCACCGAGCACGGGCGAATGGCACTATCTGGGTCTATATCCCATTCGCCCCTATTGCTGCGCCGTGAGCGTCTTCCGGTACAGGAAGAAGACCCGCTCGATCCGGGCGCCCGCGCTCCCCGAGTAGAACGGCACCGGCCCGACCCAGCCGATCTGCGCCCGGTCGACCCCCGCCGCCCGCTGGTCGCGCAGGCAGCGACGCAGCAGCACCCCGCCGATCCCCGTGCCCTCCGCCGCCGGGGCGGTGCCCATCGGCCCGAACCAACTCGGCCGGGACGACCCGTACGCGGCGAAGCCCAACACCTCGCCGTCGCGCTCGGCCAGGTGACAGCCCGCCCCCTCCCGGCCGACCGAGCCGGCCAGCTCGGCGTCCCAGGCGCCGCCGAAGGTGGACCGGGCGAAGGCGGCCAGCGCCGGCAGGTCCGCCGGCCCGGCGCGGCGCACCGACACCCCCTGCCCGGCCAGGCGCGCCTCCGCGGCCTCCGTCGGGCGCAGCGCCGGGGAGCCGTCGTACGACAGGTCGGCGGTCATGTTCCAGGCCGTCCGGTCCTGCCGGTAGCCCAGCGCCAGCGCGGCGCAGACCGCCGGGGTGTAGCGCACGTCGATGCCGGGCCAGGCGTACCACGGCGGGTTGCCGGCGAGCAGCACCTCGGCCGCGCCGAGACCGGCGAGGGCCCGTTCGGCGTAGGACAGCAGCGTCCGGCCAACCCCGCGCCGCCGCTGGCCCGGGTCCACCGCCACCAGGTCCACGTGCCCGACCCGGGGGTCCGGGCCGGCGACCGAGCAGACCAGCGCCCCGACCAGCTCCGCCCCCCGGTACGCGCCGAGCGCCAGCACCGGTCGGTCGGCGGCGGCCCGGGTCCAGAGCGCGTCCACGACGGCCGGCGCCTCGGCCGCGTCCTCCGGCAGGTCCAGCGCCCGGCGGCAGAGCTCCACCACGGCGGGTGCCCGGTCGGCGGTCAGCTCGGCGACGATGATGTCCGCGTCCATGGTCGCCGACCCTAGATCACCGGGTACGGGTACGCGCAAGAGCGTCTCAGCCGCGGGCCGCCCGGACCGCCGCGTACGCGTCGACCAGGCCGGCGCCGGTGATGTTGGTGTCGCCGCCGCAGGTCTCCGTCCGGGACCGGTAGGTCGCCGCGGCCGGGGTCGCTGTGTCCCGCAGGATCTGCCGGGTGCGCGGCAGGTCCCCGACCAGCGCCGGGTTGGCCGACCACATCAGCGCCACCACGCCGGCCACCTGCGGGGTGGCCATGGAGGTGCCGCTGAGCGCGCCGTACCCGCCGCCGGGCATCGCCGAGACGACCCCGTCGCCCGGCGCCATCCCGCCGCCCGGCGCCACCACGTCCGGCTTGCCGACGCCGTCCGGAGTCGGGCCCCGGGACGAGAAGCTGGTGACCCGGCGCTGCCGGTCCACCGCGCCCACGGTCAGCACGTCCGGGTACGGCGCCGGTGGGTCGTCGATCGAGCCGCAGTACGGCCCGGTGTTGCCCGCCGCCGCGACCACCAGGATGCCGGCGGCGTCCAGCGCCGCGGTGGCCGGCCGGAGCACCCGGGGGTCGCAGCCCTCGATCGACGGGCAACCCCACGAGTTGGTGAGGATCTCCGGGGCGCGCTGGGGACGCCCGTCGGTGAACGGATCGCCGCCGGCGGGAAAGGGCGCCAGCATGAACTGGAGACACTCCAGGTAGTACGCGGGACTGCCGAGATTGCGGTCGAGGTTGACGCAGCCCACCCACCGCGCGCCCGGCGCCACCCCGATGCCCCGCCGGCCCACCGCGCTGCCCACCGTGTGGGTGCCGTGCCCGCCCTGGTCGGTCGGCGTCCGGGTGCCGTCCCACGGGTCGTACCAGGAGTCGTCGCCACCTCGGAAGCCCTCGGCCAGCGCGGGATGACCGCCGTCCACGCCCGAGTCCGAGCTGCCCACCACGATCCCGGAGCCGTCCACCCCCAGCTGCGACCAGACCCGGTCCGCGCCGATCATCCGGACGTTCCACTCCGGGCCGCTCGGGGCGGGGGCGCTGCCCCGGCTCGGGCCGGCCGGCGCGGGCAGCGGGCGCAACCGCTGGCTGACCAGCACCCGGGCCACCTCCGGCCGGCGGGAGAGCCAGGCCCGCACCCCCGGCCCGCCGGACACCTCCATCGCGTTCACGAGGTAGTAGGAGGTGTGGCCGAGGCGTAGCCGGCGCAGGTCGCGGCGCAGGTCGGACTGGGTGCGGTCGGCGGTGGCGACCAGCCGGCGGTAGACCTCGCCGGCCCGGGCGTCCCGACCCGCCCGGCCCGGCCCCGTCGGCAGGCCCCCCAGGTCGGCCTGCTCGCGCAGCACCACCAGCAGCCGCTCGCCGTGCAGGCCGGGCTGACCCGCGCCGACGGCGACCACCCCGACGGCGACCAGCAGCGCGGCGGCGGCCACCGTCGCCACCCGCCGG
>NZ_JAMOKF010000112.1 GCF_023656545.1 Micromonospora phytophila
ACCGCTCCGACTGCACCCGCACCTACGTCGCCGGCGGGCCGGCCCCGGCCGAGTTCGTCGACTACTACGCGGTGCTGCACGCCGCGCAGCGCGCGGCGGTGGCCGCGGTGCGTCCCGGGGTGACCGCCGAGGCCGTCGACGCCGCCGCCCGCGAGCCGATCACGGCCGCCGGCTTCGGCGGGGCCTTCCTGCACCGCACCGGGCACGGCATCGGCCTGGACGGCCACGAGGAGCCGTACGTGGTGGCGGGCAACGCCCGGCCGCTGGAGCCGGGGATGGCGTTCTCCGTCGAACCGGGCATCTACCTGGCGGGCCGGCACGGCGCCCGCATCGAGGACATCGTCGTCTGCACAACGGACGGCGGGCAACGGCTCAACACCACCCCCACGGAGCTCATCGCGCTATGACTGTCGACCGGATCCTCCCCACCGACGAGGCCCACGACCTGCTCGACCTCGCCACCGAACTCGCCGACCGGGAGCTGGCCCCGAAGGCCGCCGGGTTCGAGGAGCGCGCCGAGTTCCCCCGGGAGGTGCTGCGTACCCTGGGCCGGGCCGGCCTGCTCGGCCTGCCCTACGCCGAGGAGCACGGCGGCGCGGCCCAGCCCTACGAGGTCTACCTGCAGGTGCTGGAGATCCTGGCCAGCCGCTGGCTGGCGGTCGCCGAGGCGGTCAGCGTGCACACCCTGTCCTGCTACCCGGTGGCCCAGTTCGGCACCGACGAGCAGCGCAAGCTGCTGCCCGACATGATCGGCGGGGAGCTGCTGGGGGCGTACTGCCTCTCCGAGCCGCAGGGCGGGTCGGACGCCGCCTCCCTCACCACCAGGGCGGTGCGCGACGGCGACTCCTACGTCGTCTCCGGCACCAAGGCGTGGATCACCCACGCCCGGGTGGCCGACTTCTACAACATCTTCTGCCGCACCGGCGGGCCTGGCCCGAAGGGCATCTCCTGCCTGCTCGCCGACCGGGGCACGCCCGGCATCACCCCGCAGGCGGCGGAGCGGACGATGGGGCTGCACTCCTCGCCGGTGGCCCAGATCGCCTTCGACGCAGCCCGGGTGCCGGCGGAGCGGCTGATCGGCGGGGAGGGGATGGGCTTCAGCATCGCCATGTCCGCCCTGGACTCCGGCCGGCTGGGCATCGCGGCCTGCGCGGTCGGCCTGGCCCAGGCGGCGCTGGACTACGCGGTCGGCTACGCCCGGGAGCGGCAGCAGTTCGGCCGGGCCATCATCGACTTCCAGGGACTGGGCTTCACCCTCGCCGACCTGGCCACCCAGATCTCCGCCGCCCGCGCGCTGACGCTCTCCGCCGCCCGGCTGCGCGACGCCGGCCGGCCGTACTCCATCGAGGCGGCGAAGGCGAAGCTCTTCGCCACCGACATGGCGATGCGGGTGACCACCGACGCGGTGCAGGTGCTCGGCGGCGCCGGCTACGTGGCCGACCACCCGGTGGAGCGCTACATGCGCGAGGCGAAGGTGCTCCAGATCGTCGAGGGCACCAACCAGATCCAGCGGCTGGTGATCTCCCGGGCGCTGGCGAAGGGCTGACCGGCGCGGCGGTCGCGTAGCCTGTGCCGGTGACGTTCCCGCGGATCACCGTTGACCCGGAGGTGATGGGCGGCGCCCTGCGTGCGGCAGTCCCGGGTGCCGGTGGCCACGATCCTGGCGATGATGGCGGACGGGATGACCGCCACGGACATCCTCACCGACCTGCCGTTCCTCGACGAGGACGACATGGCCGAGGTGCTGCACTACGCGGCCGACGCGGTGCGCGACCGGACGGCACGCTGAGCGTCACGTCCGGCGGGGCTGTCATCGCCCGCCAGCGCTTTTACCGGTAGGTTGCACGCCGTGGAGGAGATCGACCGCGCCATCGTCGCCGCACTGACCGCTGACGGCCGACTGTCGTACACGGACCTGGCGGACAGGGTGGGCCTGTCGGTCTCCGCCGTGCACCAGCGGGTGCGCCGGCTGGAGCAACGCGGAGTGATCAAGGGGTACGGCGCCCGGGTCTCGTTCGAGGCGCTGGAGCTGCCGCTGACCGCGTTCGTGGCGATCCGGCCGTTCGACCCGTCGCAGCCCGACGACGCGCCGGAGCGGCTGGCCCACCTGCCGGAGATCGACTCGTGCTACTCGGTGGCGGGGGAGGACTTCTACCTGCTGCTGGTGCGGGTGGCCAGCCCGGCGGACCTGGAGCGGGTGCTGCAGCAGATCCGCACGGCGGCGAACGTGACCACCCGGACGACGGTGGTGCTCTCCACCCCGTACGAGAACCGGCCGCCGAAGATCAGTGCCGAGCCGCCGATTCGGGCGCGGTCGCGGGTGCCTGGGGAACCGGCTGGTTCCAGCGGAGGATGACCCGCCGGTTGTGCTCGTGGCCGAGCACGCTGAGGGTGGCGGTGTCGAGCCGGAGCAGTCCTCCGGCCGACGGCGGCAGGCCGATCCACCGGGCGCCGAGCACGCGCAGGCTGTGCGCGTGGCCGACCACGCCGACCGTGCCCCGCTCCAGCAGGGGATGCAACCGGGCGAGGACCCGGTCGAGCCGTTCGCCGACCTCGCTGGGGGACTCCCCGCCGGGGCAGCCGTCGGTCCAGATGTTCCAGTGCGGGTGGTCCTCGTGGATGTCGGCGGTGGTGCGTCCCTCGTACTCCCCGTAGTTCCACTCGGCGAGGTCCTCCTCGACCGCGCCGACGTCCAGTCCGGCGAGCTGCGCGGTGCGCAGGGCGCGTTGGCGGGGGCTGGCGAACACCGCGACGAGGGGTCGGCCGGCGAGGAACCCGCCGAGGGCGCGGGCCTGTCGCTCGCCGTCCGGGGTCAGCTCCAGGTCGGTGTACGAGGTGTGCCGGCGAGTGGCGCTCCAGGTGGTCTCGCCGTGCCGGATCAGCAGCAGATCTCCCATTCGTCCAGTTAACCAGCCGGGCCGCACCGCCGTTCACCTAGCTTCCTAGGACGCCTTAGCGGGTGTAACCGGTGTCGAGGAAACGACACAGGTTTTCGGGCGAAAGCGAGGGGCACGCGGAGCCCGGGGCCGACGGCCCCCATCCGGCCGGAGCAGAGGAGGCGACATGAGCTTCATCGACAAGGCGAAGAACAAGGGCGCGCAGCTGACCGGCGCCGCCAAGCAGCGGATCGGCGGTATGACCCACAACGAGCGGTTGCGGAATGAGGGCACCACGCAACAGAGCGACGCCCAGGCCCGGGCGGCCGGCGAGCACCTCAAGGATGCCGGTCAGGACGTCAAGGACGCGTTCTCGAAGTGACCTGGTCGGTGAGGGCCTCCGAACATTCGAAGGCCCTCACCGCTTCGGGTGCCGGCTCACCGTCACTGGTGTGGCAGGGGTGGCGGGAGACGGGTCACCCCCGTGGGCGGGTGCCGCACGGGGGTGACGGGTGTCGCGGGGTGGTCAGTCGTTGCGGTGGTCGGCCCACCACTGCTGGCCGGCCTCGGGGAGGGTGTCGATCGGGTCGTAGTAGGCGTAGCGCTTGTTGAGCGCTTCCAGGTCGGCCGACTCGATCGAGGTGCGGTAGTTCTTGGTCCAGTAGGAGATGCCACGTTCGCGGTCGTACTCGGTGAGCATGTGCACCCAGCGCTTGCCGACGAAGGGGACGTCGCAGACGATGCGCGGGGTGGCGTAGCCGGGCAGGTAGCCCATGATGTCGTGCTGGAGCTGCTGGGCGTGCCAGACCGGGACCCGCCAGTGCTCGGCGTTGGGGATCATGTCGCACATGTAGAAGTAGTACGGCAGGATGCCCGCCTCGCCCTGGAGGGCGAAGCAGAGGTCGAGCAGTTCGGGCGTGGTGGCGTTGACGCCGCGCATGAGCACGCCCTGGTTGCGCACGTCGCGGACGCCGACGTCGAGGGCGGTCTGGGCGGCCCTGGCGACCAGCGGGGTGATCGACTGGGCGTGGTTGACGTGGGTGTGGATGGCCAGGTTCACGCCGCGGCGGCCGGCGGTGCGCGCGACCCGTTCCAGGCCCTCGACGACGTCGGGCTGGAGCCAGTGCTGGGGCAGGCCCATGAGGGCCTTGGTGGCGAGCCGGATGTCGCGGACGGTTTCCAGCTCCAGCAGGCGCATCAGGTACGACTCGAGGTTGCGCCACGGCACGTTGGCCACGTCGCCGCCGGAGACGACCACGTCGCGGACGCCGGGGTGGGCCTTGAGGTAGGCGATGTGGGCGTCGTAGCGGTCGACGGGCTTGAGGGTGAGCTTGAGCTTGTCGACGGCGGGGGTGGAGTTGCCGACGAGGTCCATCCGGGTGCAGTGCCCGCAGTACTGCGGGCAGGTGGAGAGCAGCTCGGCGAGGACCTTGGTGGGGTAGCGGTGGGTGAGGCCCTCGGCGACCCACATGTCGTGCTCGTGCAGCGAGTCGCGGCTGGCGTACGGGTGCGACGGCCAGTCGGTGCGCCGGTCGGAGGCGACGGGGATCATGTAGCGCCGGATGGGGTCGGCGAGGAACGCCTCGGTGGTCATCGGCGCGAACGGCACCATCGTGTTCATCATCTGTGGCGGCACCAGCATGGACATGGTGGCCAGGGCCTTCTGGTCGGCCTCGAGGTCGGCGTAGAAGGTCTCGTCGACGAGGTCACCGAGGACGACGCGCAGCTGCTTGATGTTCTTGACGCAGTTGACGCGCTGCCACTGGGCGTTCTCCCACTGGTCGCGGGTGACGTGGCGCCAGCCGGGGAAGCGGGTCCAGTCGGGTTCGACCAGGGGTGCGCGGCGGTATTCGTAGGGTTGTCCGGCGGTGGGGACCGCGACGGGCGCGGGGTGGGGAGCTGGGATGGTCTCAGGCGGTTGTGTCTGGGTCACAGCCCCTCCTCGGTGTAGTGCGGTTTGATCAGCGGCCCCGAAGGCTACTGGAAAATATCCGGTGAAGAAATTAGTCTGCCGTAAGTTTTCCCGCGACGCGAGCCCTGACCGGGGCATCGGGCGGCTGGACAGGGGAGGTCGGCGTGACGTCACCGGTGGGTCTGCACCGCGTTGTCGAACCGGCGGGGGTGCTGCCGCAGGCGGCGTGGCGGCTCGACGCCCGCCCGGAGATCGCGCCGAACGAGGTGCGCATCCGGGTGGAGCGGTTGAACCTGGACGCGGCGAGTTTCCGGCAGTTGTGGGAGAAGCACGCCGGCGACGGGGAGGCCGTGCGCGCCGAGGTGCTTCAGATCGTGGCCGCCCGGGGGAAGATGCAGAACCCGGTGACCGGGTCGGGCGGGATGCTGATCGGCACGGTGGAGGAGGCCGGGCGGCGGTCCCCGCTGGGGTTGAAGCCGGGGGAGCGGGTGGCGACGCTGGTGTCGCTGACGCTGACCCCGTTGGTGATCACCGACGGCCTGGCCCGGTGGGACGGGCGCAGCGAGCAGGTGCCCTGCGACGGGTACGCGATCCTGTTCGCCCGGTCGATCGCGGCGGTGCTGCCGGCCGACCTGCATCCCGAGTTGTCCCTGGCGGTGCTCGACGTGTGCGGGGCGCCGGCGCTGACCGCGCGGGTGGTCGCCGAGCAGGTGGCGCGGCGGCGGCGGGAGGGTGATCCGACGCCGGTGCGGGTCGCGGTGATCGGCGGGGCGGGTAAGGGCGGGTCGCTGTCGTTGGCGGCGGCGCGGCGGGCGGGCGCCGCCCGTACGGTCGGGGTGGTGCCGGTGGTCGCGGAGCGTGACGCGCTGGTGGCGGCGGGTCTGGCGTCGGAGGTGGCGTTGGCCGACGCGCGGGATCCGGTGGCGTTGTCGACGGCGGTGACCACGGCGTTGGGTGCGCCGGCGGACGTGACGGTGGTCTGCGTGGACGTGCCGGGTTGTGAGCACGGGGCGGTGCTGGCCACCGCGGACGGCGGGACGGTGATCTTCTTCTCGATGGCGACGAGTTTCGCGGCGGCGGCGTTGGGCGCGGAGGGCCTGGCGGCGGACGTGACGATGCTGGTGGGCAACGGGTACGTGCCGGGGCACGCGGAGTTGGCGTTGGGGCTGCTGCGCTCCGAGCCGGGGGTGCGTGCGCTGTTCGAGTCGCGGCTGGCGGCAGACTGAGTGCCATGACGAACCCCTCGACGTTGTACCGCGGCGCTGTGCTGCACTGTCCGGCTGAGCCGAGCGCGACGGCGCTGCTGGTGACCGGTGGTCGGATCGCCTGGTTGGGGTCGGACGCGGACGCGCCGGCCGCCGATCGGGTGGTGGATCTGGACGGGGCGTTGGTGACGCCGGCGTTCGTGGACGCCCATGTGCACGCTACGGACACCGGGTTGGCCCTGTCGGGGTTGGACCTGTCGGGGGTGCGGTCGGCGGGGGAGTTGCTGGACGCGGTGGCCGGGTTCGCGGCGGGGTTGCCGGCGGACGCGGTGGTGCTGGGGCACGGGTGGGACGAGTCCGGTTGGGGTGAGCCCGCGGTGCCGGACGCGGCGAGGGTGGATCGGGCGGCCGGTGGCCGGCGGGTGTACCTGTCGCAGGCGTCGATCCACTCGGCGCTGGTGTCGCAGGCGTTGCTGGCGGCGTGTCCGCAGGTGGTGACGGCGCCGGGTTACGACGCGTCGGGGTGGTTGCGCCGCGACGCGCACCACGTGGTGCGGGCGGCGGCGTTCGAGTCGGTGAGCCGTGCGCAGCGGGTGGCCGCGCAGCGGGTGGCGTTGGCGCACGCGGCGTCGCTGGGCATCGCGGCGGTGCACGAGTGCGGTGGGCCGGGGATCTCCGACGAGGAGGACTTCACCGGTCTGCTGGGTGTGTCGGGCGCGGGGTTGCCGGAGGTGTACGGCTACTGGGGTGAGCTGATGGGCGCGGCGCGGGCCCGGGAGTTGGGCGCGGTGGGCGCCGGTGGTGACCTGTTCGCCGACGGGGCGTTGGGGGCGCGTACGGCGCACGTGTCGCGGGCGTACCTGGACGGGGAGGGGTGCGGGCACGGTTACGTCAGCGCGGAGCAGGTGCGTGACCATCTGTTGGACTGCGCGGCGCACGGGATGCAGGGCGGGTTCCACGCGATCGGTGACGCGGCGATCTCCACGGTGCTCGACGGGTTCGCGGCGGCGGCGGAGAAGCTCGGCACGGACCGGGTCCGGGCGGCCCGGCACCGGGTGGAGCACGCGGAGATGATGAGCAAGCGGTTGATCGCCGGGTTCGTGGAGTACGGGATCGTGGCGAGCATGCAGCCGGCGTTCGACCGGTTGTGGGGTGGCGCGGGTCGGATGTACGAGTCGCGGTTGGGTCTGGACCGGTCGTTGGAGTCGAACCCGATGGGGGCGATGCACGGCGTCGGGGTGGCGTTGGCGTTCGGCTCGGATTCGCCGGTGACGCCGTTGGACCCGTGGGGGTCGGTGCGGGCGGCGGCGGCGCACCACAATCCGACGCAGCGGATGAGTGTGCGGGCGGCGTTCGCCGCGCACACCCGCGGCGGGTGGCGGGCGGTGCACCTGGACAACGAGGGTGTGTTGGCGTTGGGGGCGCCGGCGACGTTCGCGGTGTGGTCGACGCCGGCGGGGGTGGACCGGGGGTTGCCGGTGGTGCAGGCCGACGATCCGGAGTTGCGGGGTCCGGAGGATCCGACGCCGTTGCCGGTGTGCCGGCGCACGGTGCTGCGTGGTGAGGTCATCTATGAGGAAGGCAAGTCGTGACAGGCAAGCTTGACCTGGATCCGGCGTTGGTGGCCCGGGCGCGGGAGTTGGCGCGTCGCGCCGGGCAGCCGGTGGTGGATCTGGCGCGCAGCCACACCACGGTGTCGGTGGAGCGGGCGGTGCTGCGGCTGGCGGGGGTGAGCGGCGCGGACCCGGACGGTATTCCGTGGGTGAACCGGCTGGTGGACGCGGTGGTCGCGGACGTGGGGTTGGGCCACGGGGTGGCGTTGCCGGTGTTCGACGCCCTCGTGCGGGAGCAGATCACCGATGTGACCCTGTTGGCGCAGAAGGCGGCGGCCGGGTCGGTGCGCTTCGAGGTGCCGTCCGGGAAGGCGGCCACCGCGGCGCGGAAGGCCGCGCGCAGGTCGGTGGGCGCGGGGGTGCGGCTGATCGACCGGCGGCGGGCGGAGCGGGAGCGTCTGGTGAAGCGGTGGGGGGATCCGGCGCGGCGGCCGTGGATTTACCTGATCGTGGCGACGGGCGACATCTACGAGGACATTCCGCAGGCGCAGGCGGCGGCGCGGGCCGGCGCGGACGTGATCGCGGTGATCCGGTCGACGGGGCAGTCGTTGCTGGACTACGTGCCGGAGGGGGCGACCCGGGAGGGTTTCGCCGGCACGTACGCCACGCAGGAGAACTTCCGGTTGATGCGGGCGGCGCTGGACGAGACGTCGCGGGAGTTGGGCCGGTACGTGCGGCTGACGAACTACGCGTCGGGTCTGTGCATGCCGGAGATGGCCACGCTGGCGGGCCTGGAGCGGCTGGACATGATGCTCAACGACTCGATGTACGGGATCCTGTTCCGCGACATCAACCCGGTGCGCACGTTCGTGGACCAGCGGTTCTCCCGGCAGGTGCACGCCCGGGCGGGGATCATCATCAACACCGGTGAGGACAACTACCTGACCACCGCGGACGCGGTGGATGAGGCGCACACGGTGACGGTGTCGCAGCTGCTCAACGAGTTCTTCGCGCACGAGGCGGGGTTGGCGGACTGGCAGTTGGGGCTGGGGCACGCGTTCGAGATCAATCCGGAGGTGCCGGAGTCGTTCCGCCTGGAGTTGGCGCACGCGTTGCTGGCGCGGGAGTTGTTCCCGGACGCGCCGTTGAAGTGGATGCCGCCGACAAAGCACATGACCGGCGACGTGTTCCGCGGCAACCTGCTCGACGGGTTCTTCAACCTGGTGGGCGCGATGACGGGGCAGGGGATTCTGCTGGTGGGGATGATGACCGAGGCGGTGGTGACGCCGTGGTTGTCGGACCGGGACATCGCCCTGCAGAACGTGCGGTACGTGCTGGGGGCGGCCGGTGGGCTGCACGAGGATTTCGTGCCGGCGCCGGGCGGGTTCATCCAGCAGCGGGCCAACCGGGTCCTCGGTGAGGCGCTGGAGCTGTTGGAGCGCATCGGGGAGCAGTCGTTGCTGACGGCGATCGCCGAGGGCACCTTCGGGATCATGAAGCGGCCGGCGGACCGGGGCAAGGGCCTGGCCGGGGTGGCCAGGCATGAGGCCGACTACTTCAACCCGGCCACGGAGATCCTGGAAGGGGAGGCGGCATGACCGCCGTCGAGGCCGGCGCTGTCGCGCCGGGCGGCGCCGACGGCGCCGCGAAGAAGATCGTCCGGCCGTACGGGGACACCACCGGCGACGGGATGGTGCAGGTGTCGTTCACGCTGCCGGTGCCGCACGACAAGCGGGCCGAGGGCGCGGCGGTGCAGTTGGCGAACAGGATGGGCATCGACCCGGCGATGCTGGTGCACGCCAAGCCGATCGGCGAGGGGTTCACCTTCTTCGTGGTGTACGGGCGGGTGAACCACCTGGTGGACCTGGCGGCGGTGCAGGTGGTGGAGCGGGACTTCCCGCTGCTGAGCGCCAAGGAGGTCAACGCGGTGGTGAAGCAGCGGTTGCGGCGCAAGCTGTCGGTGGTGGGGGCGTGCATCGGCACCGACGCGCACACCGTGGGCATCGACGCGATCCTCAACGTCAAGGGCATCGCCGGGGAGAAGGGCCTGGAGTACTACCGGGAGTTGAAGGTCACCAACCTGGGTGCGCAGGTCAGCGTGCCGGAGTTGGTGGAGGCGGCCCGGGTGGAGAAGGCGGACGCGGTGCTGGTGTCGCAGGTGGTCACCCAACGCGACGCGCACCTGCACAACACCCGGGAGATGTCCGCGGCGTTCCGGGAGGCGATGCCGGCGGGCAAGCGGCCGCTGCTGATCGTGGGTGGGCCGCGGTTCGACGAGTCGATGACCGGCGAGTTGGGCGTGGACCGGATTTTCGGTCGGGGCACCACCCCCGGTGAGGTGGCCAGTTACCTGGTGCACGCTTTGATCACGAACAAGAAGGCGACGGCATGAGTGACGCGCGGCTGGGTCTGACGGTGACGCACCGGCGGTATGTTCCGTACTCCCACGCCCACTACGCGGGGAACCTGGTCGACGGGGCGTACGCGCTGGGGTTGTTCGGGGACGTGGCCACGGAGGTGTGCATCCGCACCGACGGCGACGAGGGGCTGTTCGCCTCCTACTCGGATGTGCAGTTCCGCGCCGCGATGCGGGCCGGGGACGTGTTGGAGGTGACGGCCACGGTGACCCGGGTGGGCACCCGCAGCCGCACCGTCGACTTCGTCGCACGGGTGGTGTGCCGGGGGCGGCCGGAGCGCGGTGAGTCCGCGGCGGAGGTGTTGGCGGAGCCGATTGTGGCGGTGACGGCGACCGGCACGGTGGTCGTACCGCCGGCGGCGTGAACGTCGCCGTCTGCGCCGACGTCGGGTCCACGTACACCAAGGTCGCGGTGGTCGACCTCGACGGCGCGGGTCTGGTCGCGGCGGCGGCCGCGCCGACGACGGTCGGCAGCGACGTGCTGCACGGCCTGGACGCCGCGGTCGCGGCGGCCACCGCCGGGCTGCGGGTGCGCGACGCGCCGTGGTACGTGTGCTCGTCGGCCGGGGGTGGGCTGCGCCTGGCCGTGATCGGCTACGAGCCGCTGGTCACCGCGCAGGCCGGGCGGCGGGTGGGCCTGTCGGCCGGGGCGAACGTGGTGCACGTCGCGGCGGGCCGGCTCGGGGCGGCGCAGCTGGCGTCGTTGCGGGCGGCCCGCCCGGACGTGGTGCTGCTGGTCGGTGGCACCGACGGCGGGGACGCCGAGACGTTGACGCACAACGCGACGCGGCTGGCGAGGGCCCGCTGGCGGGTGCCGGTGGTGCTGGCCGGCAACGGCGAGGTCCGCGACGAGCCGACGGGCCCAGTCGGCGTCCGGGACGACGTCGTCGTCGAGGAAGACGACCCAGGGGGAGCGGGCCGCACGCCAGCCGAGGTTGCGGGCCGCCGCCGGGCCCGCCCCGGGCCCGGTCAGCACCTTGGCGTACGCGGCCAGCGTGCCCGGCACCGCCAGCTCACCGCTGGCGTCGCGGCGGTCGTCGACCAGCAGGATCTCCGGGTCGGGCAGCTCCCCGACCTGGGTGGCCAGCGCCTCCAGCAGCACCCCGAGGCTGGGCCGGCCGAGGGTCGGCACGACGATGCTGATCACCGGCCACCACCGAGCGCGCCCCGGCGCACCGCGAACGGGCCGAGCGCCAGCAGCTCCACCGGCGCGGAACCGAAGAGCTCCATCGCCTCGCGGGGGGTGTCGACCATCGGCCGGCCGGCGGTGTTCAGCGAGGTGTTCACCACCACCGGCAGCCCGGTGAGCCGCTCGAACTCGGCGAGCATCTCGGCGACGACCGGTTCGGTGTCGGTGTGCACCGTCTGCACCCGGGCGGTGCCGTCGACGTGGGTGACGGCCGGGATGCGGTCGCGCCACTGGGGCTTCACGTTGTGCACGAAGAGCATGTACGGGCTGGGGAAGACGCCCTCGAAGATGTCGGCGGCCCGTTCGGCGCGGACCATCGGGGCGATCGGGCGGAACTGCTCGCGCCCCTTGACGTCGTTCATCCGGGCGGTGGTGGCCGGGTCGCCGGGGTGCGCCAGCAGCGAACGGTGGCCCAGCGCCCGGGGGCCGTACTCGCTGCGGCCCTGGAACCAGGCGACGATGCCGTTGTCGGCCAGCACCCGGGCCGCCTCGGCGGCGATCGACTCCGGCCGGAAGTACGGCAGCGCCGCGCGGCGCAGCTCGGCCTCCAACTCCTCGTCGGACCAGCCCCGGCCGAGGTCCGCGCCGGCCATCGGGGCGGACCGGTCGCCCAGGTCACGGGCGACGTGCAGGGCGGCGCCGAGGGCGGTGCCGGCGTCCCCGGCGGCCGGCTGCACCCAGACGTGGCGGTAGGGGCCCTCGGCGGCGAGCCGGGCGTTGGCCACGCAGTTCAGCGCCACCCCGCCGGCCATGGCCAGGGTGGACGCCCCGCCCGAGGCGTCGTGCAGCCAGCGGGCCAGGTCGATGACGACCTCTTCCAGCCGGGCCTGCACGCTGGCGGCCAGGTCGGCGTGGTCGTCGGTCATCTCGCCCTCGGCGGTGCGCGCCTTGGCCATGCTGGCCCAGTCGATGCGCTCGACGCGGAAGCCGCCCTCCGGGGTGACCCGCACCAGTTCGCGGAGCAGACCCAGGTGCTTCGGCTCGCCGTAGGAGGCGAGCGCCATCACCTTGTACTCGTCGCTGGAGTGCAGGAAACCCAGGTGCCGGGTGAGGTCCTCGTAGAGCAGGCCGAGGGAGTGCGGCAGCTCCTGTGAGTACAGCGGTGACAGCAACCCGTCGGAGTAGACGCCGGCCAGGTGGCTGGCCACCTCGCCGCGCCCGTCCAGGACGAGCACCGCGGTGTCGTCGCCGGCCGGTGGCGCGGCCAGCCCGGCGGAGGCGGCGTGCGCCACGTGGTGCGGGACGAAGCGCACCTTCGCCGGGTCCAGCCCGGGCAGGGCGGCGGCGAGGAACTGCGGCGCGCGCTGGGCGTACTCGACGCGCAGCCAGTCCCAGGGGTCGCTCAGGCCCAGGCTCTCCGCGGGGCGGCACAGCCCGGGGTCGAACGAGTAGGCGACCGCGTCGAGGTCGTCAACGTCGATGCCCGCGCTGGCCAGACACCAGGCGGCGGAGAGCTCCGGCAACTCCCACGCGGAGAAGGCGACGGGACGTTTGCCGTGCTTGCGGCGGCTGAACCGTTCCTCTTCGGCGGCAGCCACCACCCGGCCGTCGACCACCAGGGCGGCGGCCGGATCGTGAAAGATCGCGTTGATTCCAAGGACCCGCATGACAGGTCCGTACCCTCGACTTCTCCTCCTAACCTGTAGATCATCGACTTCTCCTGACGGAACGGTCAGTCGGGTGTGGAGATTCGGCAGCGGGGCGGGCGGGCGGTACCGAACGTCACCGCGTCGCCACGCCCCGCCGCCTCCGGTCAGCCCCGGTCGTCGTGGAGCATGCCGGGGCCGAACACCTCGTAGGCGATCCGCTCCACCGGTACGCCCCGGCGCAGCAGGCCGCCCCGGACCGTGTTCATGAAGGGCAGCGGCCCGCAGAGGTGCACGTGCGCGTCGGGGGAGAGCGGGATCAGGGCGGGGTCGACCCGGCCGCCGGCGACCTCGGCGGTCAGCCCGGCCAGCTCGCCGTCGGTGGTGTCCTCGTACCACAGGGCGGTGCGCAGGTTGGGCAGCGCGGCGTGCAGGCGTGGCAGGTCGCCGCGGAAGGCGTGCGCCGCGCCCGTCCGGTCGGCGTGCACGAGCACCACCGGGCGCTCCGGCTCGGTGGCAGCCAGGTGCTCCAGCGCGGCCATCGCCGGGGTGAGGCCGATCCCGGCGCTGACCAGCAGCAGCGGGCCGTCCCCGGCCACCGCGCTGACCTCCCCGAAGGGCGGGCTGAGCCGGAGCGTGTCACCGACGGCCACGTGGTCGTGCAGGAAGGTCGAGACCATGCCGTCGGGCGCGCCCGCAGCGCCGCGTACCCGCTTGACGGTGATCCGCCAGTGGTCGGCGCCGGGGCGGCCGGAGAGGCTGTACTGGCGGATCTGCTGCCCGCGGTCGCCGTCCAGGTCGACCGCGACCGAGGCGTACTGGCCGGGCACGAAGCCGGGAACCCGGCTGCCGTCGGCCGGCACCAGGGTGAACGAGACGACGTCCACGGCCTCGGTGGCCCGGTCGGCCACCCGCCACTCGCGCCACACCGACTCGCCCTCGGCCAGCCCCGCGCGGGTGTAGAGGCGTGCCTCCCGGGCGACCAGCTCGCAGGCCAGCAGCCAGTAGACCTCGTCCCAGGCCGCCGCGACCTCCGGAGTCACCGCCTCGCCCAGCACCTCGCCGACGGCGGCGAGCAGGTGCCGGCCGACGATCGTGTACTGGCTGGCGGTGATGCCGAGGGAGGCGTGCTTGTGCGCGATCCGGTCGAGGATCGGCCCCCAGGGCACCGTGCCCCCGCCGGTCAGGTGCTCGGCGTACGCGACCACGGCGCCCGCGAGGGCGGCCCGCTGCGCCCCGGTGGCCTGGTTGCCCCGGTTGAAGATGTCGAGCAGCTCCGGGTGCGCGTCGAACATCCGCTGGTAGAACCGGCCGGTGATCGCCTCACCGTGCGCCTGCACGGCGGGCAGGGTCGCCGTCACCACTGCTGCTGAGGACTCCGAGAGCACGACTGTCTCCTTCTGTGCTAACCGTTCGGGCGTCGACAGCTAAACAGGTATTTGAAATACCTCTTCAGGGCCGAAGGTCCCGGGTCGACCGTCGTACGGATCACATCCCGGGTCCGTCGACCCGTGGTGGGCGTTTGTCCGGGCTGGCTAGGGTCGGGATGTGCAGCTCAACCGGTCCACCGACATGGCACTGCGGATCGCCATGCTCGCCGCCGCCGACCCGCGGCGGATGACGGTGGACCAGCTCGCCGGCCAGCTGGCGCTGCCCCGCAACCACGTGGCGAAGCTCGTCCAGCGGCTGCACCGGGTCGGGGTGCTGGTCACCATCCGGGGCCGCTCCGGCGGCGTCGCCCTGGCCGAGGGCGGCGGGGACGTCACCGTCGGGCAGGTCGTGCGGGCCTTCGAGGGCGACGACGAGGTGGTGTCCTGCGACGCCCCGGCCTGCCCGTTGCGGGCGGCCTGCCGGCTCCGCGGCGAGCTGCGCCGGGCCCAGGCCGCCTTCCTCGCCGTGCTGGACGCGGTGACCCTCGGCGGCCTCGTCGACGGGCCGGCCGGCCCGGCGCTGCTCGCCCTCGGCCTCCCGCC
>NZ_JAMOKF010000113.1 GCF_023656545.1 Micromonospora phytophila
CCGTGCACGGCACCGTCGACCACCGGGACACGGTCGCCGCCCGCAGGGCGGTGCACCGCAGGGAGCTGCGTCGCAGGACCGTACCGGTGGCGCTGTTCTCCGACGGCACCGACATCGAGACCGTACTGCCGGCGGCGCCGGCCGCCGACGGCGTCCTCACCGGCGTGGGCGCGGCAGCGGGCCGGGTCACCGGCCCCGCCCGGGTCGTCCACGACCCGGCCACCGCCCACGTCGAACCCGGCGACATCCTGGTCGCCGCGACCACGGACCCCGGCTGGACCCCGCTGTTCCTCACCGCCGGTGCGCTGGTGACCGAGACCGGGGCGGTCATGGCGCACGGCCCCACCGTGGCCCGCGAGTACGGCATCCCCGCCGTCATCTGCGTGCCCGACGCCACCCGGAAGATCTCCACCGGGCAGATCGTCAACGTGGACGGCGCGACCGGGACCGTCACCGTCACCTGACCGGCAGCGCCCCGCCCCGAGCCCCAGCCCCGACCAGCAACGCGTGAGGACGACGATGAGCGAGACCAAGGCCCGGAAGGTTGGCCCGCTGCTGCGCCGGGCAGCCGCTGTCGAGGGCGCGATGTGGCGCAGCATGTACCGGTGGGCGCGGCGCCGGCCCCTGGACCTCGCCCCGGGTGACGAACCGTTCGGCTACCTCGGCGTGGTCAAGCCGATCCTCGGCGTCTTCATCGGCCTGTCGGCCGTCGAGATCCCGATCTTCGACCTCATCGTCAGCAACGTCGTACCGTGGCGGCCGGCCCGCTGGATCGTGCTCGTGCTCGGCGTCTGGGGCCTGCTGTGGATGGTCGGCCTCTTCGCCAGCATGAAGATCCACCCCCACGTGGTCGGCGCAGCGGGCCTGCGGGTGCGCCTGAGCGCGGGCATCGACATCACCGTGCCCTGGGAGGACGTCGAGTCGGTGAGCAAGCGCTACCGCTCGCTGCCGTCGAGCAGATCCGTGCAGGTCGAGGAGGAGGGCGACCGCAGGGTGCTGCACGTCGTCGTCGCCAGCCAGACCAGCGTCGACGTCCGGCTGCGCCGGCCGACGTCATTCCTGCTGGCCAAGGGCCCGACGGAGCCGGTCGACGAGCTGCGTCTCTACGCCGACGATCCCGACGGGCTGCTGCGCAGCGCACGGGCCGCGTCGGGAACCGGACCCGCCACCGCCGCGCAGCCCAACGCTGGCACGTATCGAACCACCACACCGTGAAAGCATCGAGGCCATGCCCAAGAAGGTCGATCGCCAGGAGCGCCGCACGCTCATCGCCGACGCGTTGATGCGGGTTGCTGCCGACCAGGGCCTGGAGGCGGTCAGCCTCCGCCACGTGGCGGCCGCGGCCGGCGTCTCGGCGGGAATGGTGCAGCACTACTTCCGCACCAAGGACGAGATGATGGCGTTCGCGCTCGCGGTGGTCCGCGAACGCGGCCAGATCCGGGTCACCGAGGCGCTGGCACGGCTCGGTGACGACCCGTCGCCACGGCTGCTGCTGCGCACGATGCTCACCGCGCTGCTGCCGCTCGACGAGCAGACGCGCGACGAGGGACGGGTGGCGCTGGCGTTCCTCGCCTACACCGCCGTACGGCCGGCAGCCGCCGCCACGCTGCGCGAGGACACCGCCGAGCTGGCCGGCTTCATCGCCAACCTCCTGCCCACCCCGAACGCCGACGACGCCGCGGCCGGCCTGCTGGCGCTCATGGAGGGGCTGGGGATCTACCTGCTGGGCGGGCAGTACACCGCCGAACGGGCCCTGCGCACGCTGGACGCCCACCTCGACCTGCTCTTCGCCTCGTCGACGCCCACCTGAGGCGACCGGCGGTTCAGCGAATTCGTCCCGAGTGTGGGTCGAGCCGCCGCCGGCCCGGACGACGCCTGCTGAACTCGGGCGGAACCGGCCCGGGGTGACGGGCACCGCCACTAGCGTCGAACCCATGGCCGCCCGTCCATCCCGCTGGTCGAGGCCGCCCCGGGTCCTGGAGGCACCGTCGTACCTGCAGGCGTTCGTGCTCTCCGGGGTGGTGACGGTGCTGCTCACCCGGGCCGCCCTGCGGGCGGCCGGCTACCCGCAGCTCGGCGGCGGTGGGCTGCACATCGCGCACGTGCTCTGGGGCGGCGTGCTGATGACCGCCGGCCTGGGTGTCGCGCTGGTCTTCCTCGGCAGCGCCGCGCGCGTCCTCGGCGCGGTCCTGGGCGGGATCGGGTTCGGGCTCTTCATCGACGAGGTGGGCAAGTTCGTCACCGCCGGGACCGACTACTTCTACGCCCCGGCCGCCGGCATCATCTACGGGGCGTTCGCCCTGCTGGTGGTGATCACCCAGGCGATACGTGGCCGGATCCGGCTCTCCGGCCCGGAGCGGACGGCGAACGCGCTGTTCGCGGTGGTCGGTGGGCTGCGCACCGGCCTCACCGATGACCGCCGGGCGGCGGCGGCCCGGCTGGTCGAAGGTTGCGGCCCGGACGTCGAGGAGGCGGTGGCCCGGCTGCTGGACGCGGTCCCTCGGCGCGAACCGCCCGGCGCCCGGTTCTGGCAGCCCTGGCTGACCCGGGCCCGCCGGGCGTTGATCTGGGTGACCGCCCATCGGTGGGTGGTTTCGCTGGTGGTGCTCTACCTGGTCGGGGAGCCGTTCGTCGTGGTGTTGACCGTGGTGCGGGACACGGTCACCGGCCAGCTGGACGACCAGCGGGAGTGGGGTGCGGTGCTCGGGGTCTCGGTCTCGGCGCTCATCACCGCGGTGCTCGGCATCCGTGCGGCGTCGTTGCTGCCTCGCGCCCGGACGCGCGCCTTCCGGTTGTTCAAGCTGGCGCTCCTGGTGGATCTGCTCTTCGGGCAGATCTTCAGCTTCACTGTCAACCAGTTCGGGGCGCTCACCGCGCTCGGCGTGGACCTCTTCCTGCTCGGCGTGGTGACCGCCGAGTACCGCCGGCTCTGCCGGCCGGCTCCGGTGTCCGGCCGCTGAGCTCCGCCGACCACTCTCGTCCGGTTAGCCGTACCCCCGTTCTTTGCGCCGTGGCGGATGCTCGCGGCATCAGCACGCTGTCGGGAGGCTGGTCACGTGGACGGCTCCTGCGGGGTGGGCTCGTGCCAGCGAGCGCGCCACGCGGCCTCGTGTCTCTCGTGGGTCGTCCGCTCCTGGAAGACCACCTCGTGCAGGGCCTGCCGGGCCTCCGACATCACCACCACCTCGACCGCCACCAGCCCCACGCAGATGGCGGTCAGCAGCATGAGGGCGACCAGCCCCGGCAGGCGTGCGGCGATCGGGATGCCGGCGGCGAGCGCCAGCACCGCGCCGACCCGGGTCCACGACAGGGTGCGCAGCGTGCGCAGTTGGAACAGCATGTCGCCGCACAGGTAGCAGATCACCCCGCCGAAGAGCAGCGGCACGGCGGGGCCGTGGGCCGGCTCGGCAAGGCTGATCGAGGGGTCGACGATCTGCCGTACGACATCCTCCGCGCCCAGGGCGAACAGGATGATTCCGGCGATCATCACCAGATGGAAGTAGGCGTAGGCGTCCCGGGCCATCGCCACTCGGGAGCGCCCCTGTGCGGCGTGCTGGGCGATCCGACCGGCCGGGCCGATCATGTCGTAGTGCACCCACCACAGGGCGGAGGTGAAGAAGATGCCGAGCACGGCCGCGGCGACCGCCGGCCAGGTGACCGGCTGACCGAGGAGGTTGCCACCGATGCCCACGGAGATGATCGACTCGCCGAGGGCGATGATGAGGATGAGGTCGTACCGTTCCGTCCAGTGCTCCGCCGAGGCGACCATCCACCCCCACGCGCCAGCGACCAGACCCATGCCGTACTGGAGCAGGACGAGGCTGATCCAGAGCCCGTCGCGCACCATCGCGGCCCGGCTCGGGTCGTCGATCTGCGGTGGGATCAACGCGGCAGCCAGCAGCAGGACGGTGCTGCCGAGCAGTTCCGGGGAGTACCGCAGCAGCAGGCGGCGCTCGCCCGGTTTCTCCTGCGCGACGTGCCAGTACAGCAGCAGGTGCACGGCGCGGATCACGACGTAGCTGATCGCCACCACCATCGGGCCCGCCGCCGTCTGTTTCGAGTCGGCGAACGCCTGGGGCAGGGCCAGCGCGAAGCAGAACAGTGCGGCCATCACGATGACCATCAGCACCGGGACGAAGCCCTCGCCGAGCCGGATGCGGGTGGCGACCACCGTGTGCACCACCCACACCCACCAGAGCACGGCGAGCACCAGCAGGGCGTGCAGCAGTTGCCGGCCGGTGATGTCGAGGGCGGTGGCCCGGGTGATGATGAAGAACGAGAAGACGAAGACCAGGTCGAAGAAGACCTCGAACTTGTCCACCCGCGCGCCGGGTGCGACCGGGACGGCCGGCCCGAGCCGTGCACGCCACCGGAAGCCCCCCATCAACCCACTGTCGCAGCGTCCGACGGGTCGGGGGCCGAATTTCGGATCAGCCGCCGGGAGCGGGACGGGTGGTCGTGATTCGGCTGGGTTACCTACCGGGCTTCACAGATCCGGCCGCTGAGTGCCGGATCGCCCTCTCTGTTGGTGAACCAGATCGGGTTGAGGGCGAGCACCAGGGGCGGCGACTGCCAGGCGGCGCCGAGCCGCTGGAGCAGCTCGTACTCCTGCCGCGACTGCTCCACGTGCTCTCCGGCGAGGAAATCGACAGCCTGCTCGTGTATTTCCCGCCTGGCCAGCAGGTCGCCGTGCAGGGCCGCTACCTCGACCACGGGTATGCGTGAGTACTCGCCCGGCGGCGCCTCGGCGGCGCTGACCAGCGGCAGGAAGGCGATCATCCGCACCTGGGGAACGGGGCAGAGAATGCGGTTGCGATAGAAGGGCGCTTCGACGATGACCGAACGAATGAACGGCTCGTCGGGATCGTTGTCGACCTTCTTGGTCAGGTTCGTCACCGCGGCGATGGCCCGCAGCTGCCATCCCGCGACCAGTCCCCAACCGTCGTAGCCGGGCCTGGGATAGAAGGCGCGGCCGGGCCAGATCAGCGGGCTGAACAGCATCGCGGCCTCCACCGGGCCGGGGGTCAACTTCTCCAGATAGATCCGGATCACCAGGGCGCCCTCGCTCTCGCCGGCGAGGGCCACCGGCCGGCGGGTGCGGGCGTGCAGCCGCTCGACCTGCGCGGCCAGCAGCGAGGCGCTGGAGTCCAGGGAGCGGTGGGTGGCCTGCGGAGGGTACGGCAGCGGCCTGCCCTCGCGATCCAGGCCCTGGTAGGAGAAGCGTTCGACCCGCGGGTCCACGGGCGGTTGACCGTCCCAGCTCGACTCGAACCCGGCGAGCACGATGACCGCGTACGGCACACGGTCCGGCAGCCGCTCCGCCACGATGGGTGGGCGCCACTCCCCCGTCGCCCCTGCCGCCAGACCGATCAGCGGCGGAGCGCCCACGGCGGCGACCATCGTGAGGACGATCGCCAGCGGAGCCACCGGAACCCTGACCCACCGGACCCGCCCTGGCTCGGCGGCCGCCTTCACTGTCCGCTGCCAGAGCAGTCCGTTGACCGCGCCGGCCAGCCCGGCCACGAGAATCCTCGACCAGGCCGGGGCACTCACGATGAACGCACTGGCCACCGTGAGCACGACGAAGTTGACCAGCGACCAGCCGAGCAGCTCCATCGACGGTAATCCTTTCCACCAGCGTCCGACCACGCCGGCGCGCTGCAGGAAAGGGGCGATCAGGAGCATGGGAATCACCGAGGCGAACAGGTACCAGGAGAGCGCGACCGCCGAGAAGGCGACCGAGATCGCAGCCCACGGTGAGATGATCACCGTGGCGAGGGCAGCCACTTCGACGTTTCGACGAACCAGCCAGCGCATCGAGGGGCGGGGCAGCCGTTCGGGCCACGCCAGCGCCGTCAGCCCCGCCGACAGCAACCCGCGCACCGCGATGATGGTCAACAGGCCCAGCGCGAATGTGGGCCACGAGTTGTGGTAGACCAGCAGCCACCGCAGATCGTGGTAGGAGTCGTACGGCCAGACGGCGGTGGACTGCGGAGCGAGGGCCTGGGCGGCGTAGAAGCCGACGCCGACCAGCACAGCCATCTCCACCATCGCCGGTGCCGCGGCGAGGATCAGCAGGGCCGCGAAACGACGGTTCGGCCTCATCGGTACCCCACCTCCCGCTGTCGTACGTTCCTTGCAGGATCTCGTGGATCCGGGCCCGCGACGGCCGAATCGCGACGCTCGCCGGCGATCAACCGCTCCGTCTCGTCCACGCCGGGGGTGTCGCCACCTTGCCGGCAAAGAGTGAATGATGGTTCAATCCTTGCGTGGCCTACCGGAGCACTGAGCGTGTCAAGGCCCGGCTGAGCGCCTCCCGGGAGCGGATCGTCGCCGCCGCACTGGAGGTCATGGCCGGGCACGGATACGCCGGCTGTTCCGTCGCCGCCGTCGCCGAGCATGCCGGCGTGGCGACCGGCAGCGTCTACCGCCACTTCCCCACCAAGGCCGACCTGTTCGCCGAGGTGTTCCGCACGGCCTCCCAGCGCGAGGTGGACGCGGTCGCGCGCGCCGCGGCGTTGCGGGCCACCGTCGCCGAGCAGGTGTCCGCCGTCATCGAGACCTTCTCCGGCCGCGCCCTGCAGTCCCCACGGTTGGCCTATGCCCTGCTCGCCGAGCCGGTCGACCCGGCGGTCGACGCCGAGCGGCTCGTCTTCCGCCGTGCGTACGCCGAACTGATCGCCGGGTACGTCGCGGCGGGCGTGGCGAGCGGTGAGCTACCCCCGCAGGACCCGGGCCTGACCGCGACCGCGCTGGTCGGCGCCCTGGCCGAGGCCATGGTCGGTCCCCTGGCCGCCGGGGTCGCCGGCCCGAGCACCATCCCCAGCCTGATCATGTTCATCCACCGCGCGCTTGGAGTATCGCCGTGACGACACACGAGGTCTTCAACCAGGTTCCCCCGCTGGTCGGCTACGACGCCGCGGACGACCCGGCACTGCTCGACGGGCTCGAGCGGGAGGGCGCCGGCTGGGCCGCCGCCGAGCTGCACGAGCTCGGCCGCATCGGCGGCAGCGAGCAGGCGATCGAGTACGGGCGGCTGGCCAACGAGCACCCGCCGGTGCTGCGCACCCACGACCGCTACGGCCAACGCATCGACGAGGTGGAGTTCCACCCGGCCTGGCACGAGCTGATGCGCACGGCGGTCACGCACGGCCTGCACGCCGCACCGTGGGCGGACGGCCGGCCGGGCGCACACGTGGCCCGGGCGGCCAAGTTCTACGCGTGGCGCCCCGACGCCGGCCACGGCTGCCCCATCTCGATGACCTACGCGGCCGTGCCGGCGCTCCGGCACAACCCGGAGCTGGCCGCGCGGTACGAGCCGCTGCTCACCGCCGCGACGTACGACTTCGGGCTGCGTCCGCCGCCGGCCAAGCAGGGGCTGCTGGCGGGCATGTCGATGACGGAGAAGCAGGGCGGCTCGGACGTACGCGCCAACACCACCACCGCCCGCCCGGAGCCGGACGGGACCTACCGGCTCCTCGGGCACAAGTGGTTCACGTCGGCGCCGATGTGCGACCTCTTCCTCACCCTCGCCCAGGCACCGGGTGGGCTCACCTGCTTCCTCGTCCCGCGGGTCCTGCCGGACGGCACGCGTAACCCGATGCGGCTGATGCGCCTCAAGGACAAGCTCGGCAACCGGTCCAACGCCTCGGCGGAGGTCGAGTACGAGCACGCGGTCGCCTGGCGCGTCGGAGACGAGGGCCGTGGCGTGCCCACCATCATCGACATGGTCAACCTGACCCGCCTCGACTGCGTCATCGGCGCGGCGGCCGGGATGCGCCAAGGTCTGATCACCGCCGCCCACCACGCCACCCACCGGCGCACCTTCGGCCGGTACCTCGTCGATCAGCCGCTGATGCGCAACGTGCTCGCCGACCTCGCGGTCGAGTCCGAGGCCGCCACCGTCCTGATGATGCGGCTCGCCGGAGCGACCGACCGGTCCGCGCGCGGCGACGCCGGCGAGACCGCCTTCAAGCGGCTCGCCCTCGCCGTCGGCAAGTACTGGGTCTGCAAGCGCTGGCCGGCGCACGCCGCCGAGGCGCTGGAATGCCTGGGCGGTAACGGCTATGTCGAGGAGTCCGGCATGCCGCGGCTGTTCCGCGAGTCCCCGCTGAACTCGATCTGGGAGGGCTCCGGCAACGTCGCCGCGTTGGACGTCCTACGCGCTCTCGCCAGGGAACCCCAGGTCATGGAGGCGTTCCGGGCCGAGGTGACGGCCGCTGCCGGCGCCGACGCGCGGCTCGACGCCGCGGTCCGCCAGGTGCAGGCCGACCTGTCCGACCGCGACGACCTCGAACTGCGCGCCCGCCGCGTCGTCGAACGGCTCGCACTGGTCCTGCAAGGCTCGCTGCTGGTGCGCCACGGTCACCCCGCGGTCGCCGACGCCTTCTGCGCCTCCCGGCTCGGGGGCGACCACGGGCAGGCGTTCGGCACACTGCCGAGCGGGGTCGACTTCGCCGCGATCATCTCCCGCGCCGTTCCCAAGGTGGGCTGAGCGAACCTACCGCCGTGCCGGCAGACGTCCCCTTGCCGCCGCGGCACCGTCGGCGAAACGGCGGTGAGCACGTCAGTCGCGCGGTGCCACGGCGGCGCGGGCCGCCGCGATGACGGCGCTCACGCCGATTCCGGCCTGGTCCATCAGCTCGTCCGGCGTGCCGGAGGTGGGTAGCCCGCGCACCGCCAGGTGCGCCACCCGCACCGGCTCGGCGAGGTCTGCCAGCGACTCGAGAACCGCCGAGCCCAGGCCGCCCTCCGGGTGATGGTCCTCGACCACCACCAGCCGGCCGCCGGTGTCCCGGACGGCGTCGAGCAACCGCTCCCGGTCCAGCGGCTTGACCGAATAGAGGTCGATGACCCGCGCGTTGATTCCCTCGCGCGCCAGCTCGTCGGCGGCGGCGAGGCAGTTGTGCACCGTCACCCCGGCACCGATCAGCGCGACGTGATCGTCGCCGCCGCCGCGGAGAAGCTTGCTGCCACCGACCGGAAAGGCGTCGTCGTTGTCGTAGAGGACGGGGTACTTGCCACGGGTCGTGCGCAGGTAGTTGACGCCCTTGCGGTCGGGCATCTGCGCGACGAGGGCAGCGCAGGACACGGCGTCGCTGGGATACAGCACCGTGGACCCCTGCACCGCGCGCATGGCCGCCAGGTCCTCGAGGCCCATCTGCGAGGGACCGTCCGCTCCAATCTCCACCCCCGCGTGCGACCCGGACAGAGCGATGTCGGCCTGGGAGACGGCGGCCATCCGGACGAAGTCGTACGCGCGCGAGAAGAACGCCGCGAAAGTCGAGGCGAACGGGCGGTACCCGCGTACCTGCAACCCGACAGCCGCGGCGACCATCTGCTGTTCGGAGATGAACATCTCGAAGTACCGGTCGGGGTAGGCACTGGCGAACCGGTCGGCGCGGGTGGAGTCGCTGACCTCGCCGTCCAGGACGACCACGTCCGGCCGGGAGCCCAGCGCGCGCAGCGCCTCACCGTATGCGTTGCGCGTGGCGACCTTCGCTCCCCTGTCGTACCGGGGCAGCACGGGCGGCTGGCTCGTGGGCGTACCGGCGGGCGGCGCGGGCTGAGGCGGTGGCGTCGTGACGCGGAGCTGGCGGACTCCGCCGAGAGCCTCGACGGCGCGCTCGGCCATCTCCGGTTCCAGCTGCTTGCCGTGCCACCCCGGCTGGTTCTCGATCTCCGGCACTCCCTTGCCCTTGACCGTCCGGGCGAGCACCACCGTGGGACCCGTCGCCTGCCGGGCGCGGCCCAACGCCTCGTCGATGGCGACCAGGTCGTGGCCGTCGACGACGAGCGCCTGGCAGCCGAAGGCCTCGACCCGCCGCCGGTAGGTGTCCAGGTCCCATTCCAACTCGGTCGGGCCCCGCTGCCCGAGCCGGTTCACGTCGACGATCGCGGTGAGGTTGTGCAGCCCGTAGTGGCCGGCCTTGTCCAGCGCCTCCCAGATGGAGCCCTCGGCCATTTCGCTGTCTCCGCACAGCGCCCACACCCGGAACGGCAGATGATCGAGGTACCGGCCGGCGAGCGCGATCCCGACGCCGACGGGCAGTCCCTGACCGAGCGAGCCGGTGGCGACGTCGACCCAGGGCAGGGCCGGCGTGGGATGTCCCTGCAGGCGCGAGCCGAACTGGCGGTAGGTCTCGACCAGCTCCTGATCGGTGATCACGCCCACCGCCTTGAAGACCGCGTACAGCAGCGGCGAGGCGTGGCCCTTGGAGAAGATCAGATGGTCGTTGGCGCGACTGCGCGGGTCCCCCCAGTCGTACCGCAGATGCCGGGAGATCAGCACCGCGAGCAGGTCCGCGGCGGAGAGGCTGGAGGTCGGATGCCCGGACCCTGCCTTGGTGCTGCACCGGATCGCGTCCACCCGGAGCTGGGCGGCGATCTCACCCAGCTGGGTGAGTTCCTCCCCGTGCAGGGTGCGCTCCGCTTCCATCGTCACCGGCATCGCCTTTCGCGCCAGGCTCGTTCAGGCCGGCCCGGTAGTACCGGCCGTCCGGCCTCAATGACCGAGACAGCTTCTGCTGACCGCCTCCGCAGATAACGTAGCGAGCAAAGCGGTGCACCGTCTGGTATCCACCGATTTGGCGGCCTGGCGCCCCGAACCCCTGCGCGCCGGGTCAGCCCCGCCACCGCCGGGAGGTCCTGGCTCCTGGTGTGAGTCCGACTCGCGGGTTTCAAGCCCTGCGGTCATCGGGGGCGGGAGCTTCACCGTGCAGGTGGGGGCGACGCGCCTTGCATCCGGCTTCGTAGGCGACGCGAGCGGCCCGAGCGTGCGCGGTGGTGGAGACGGCGGCGACCGGCACGTCCCACCAGGCGCCGCCGTCCGGGCCGGCCTCGAACGGGTCGGTCTCGATGTGGATGACCGTGGTGCGCTCCGCCGCCCGGGCGGTCACCAGCGCTGCCCGCAGCTGCGCCGTGGTGGTCACCCGGATCAGGTCGGCGCCGAGGCTCGCCGCGTTGGCGCCCAGATCGACCGGGAGCCGGTTGCCGGCCCGGTCGCGGTAGGCGGTGCCGAGCCGCTGCGCGCCGACGCTCTCGGAGAGCCGGCCGATCGAGGCGAAGCCCTGGTTGTCCACGAGCACGACGATCAGCTTCACCCCTTCGGCGACCGCGGTGACCAGCTCGCTGGGGAGCATGAGGTAGGAGCCGTCGCCGACCAGCACGAACACCTCGCGGTCCGGCGCGGCCAGCTTGACCCCGATCCCGCCGGGGATCTCGTAGCCCATGCACGAGTAGCCGTACTCGACGTGGTAGCTCTTCGGGTCGGCGCTGCGCCACAGCCGGTGCAGGTCGCCGGGCATGGAACCGGCAGCGCAGACCACCACGTCCCGCGGCCCGGCGACGTCGTTGACCGCGCCGATCACGGCGGTCTGGGTGGGCCGCGCGTCGGGGTCGGCGTGCCGGGCCCGGTCCGCCACGGCCGCCCACCGCTGGTTCAGCTCCGCCACCGACGCCCGGTACGCGGGCGCCGTGCCCCAGCCCGCACACGCCTCGTCGAGCGCCGCAAGGCTCTCCCGGGCATCGCCGACGACCTGCAGGCCGGAGAGCTTCGCGGCGTCGAAGCCGGTGATGTTGAGGTTGACGAAGCGGGCCTCGTCGCCGAAGAGGGTGCCGGAGGCAGTGGTGAAGTCGCTGTAGCGGGTGCCCACCCCGATCACCAGGTCCGCGCCGGCCGCGATCTCGTTGGCGGCGGTGGTGCCGGTGACCCCCACGGCGCCCAGCGCGAGCGGGTGGTCGTGCGGCAGGGCGCCCGTGCCGGCCTGGGTCTCGGCGACCGGCACCCCGTGCGCCTCGGCGAACCGGCGCAGCGCCTCGGACGCCCCGCTGTAGATCACCCCGCCGCCGGCCACCACCAGAGGCCGGCGCGCCGCGGTGACGGCCCGGGCGGCTCGGGCGACGGCCGAGGAGTCCGGGCGGGGACGCGGCACGTGCCAGACCCGTTCGTCGAACAGCTCCGCCGGCCAGTCGTACGCCTCGGCCTGCACGTCCTGCGGCAGGGCGAGGGTGACCGCGCCGGTCTGCACCGGGTCGGTCAACACCCGCATCGCCGCCAGCAGCGCCGCCGGCAACTGCTCCGGGCGGTTGATCCGGTCCCAGTAGCGGGAGACCGGCCGCAGCGCGTCGGTGACGCTCACGTCGTACGAAGACGGGTCCTCCAGCTCCTGAAGCACCGGATTGGCCACCCGGGTGGCGAAGATGTCGCCGGGGAGCAGCAGCACCGGCAGCCGGTTGACGGTGGCGCCGGCCGCGCCGGTGACCAGGTTCGTCGCGCCCGGGCCGATCGAGGTGGTGCAGGCCAGGGTGCTGAGCCTGTCGGTCATCCGGGCGTAGGCCGCGGCGGTGTGCACCATGCCCTGCTCGGTGCGGCACAGGTGGTAGGGCAGCTCTGCGCCCGCCGGGCCGGCCAGCGCCTCCCCGATCCCGGCCACGTTGCCGTGGCCGAAGATGCCGAAGCAGGCCGGGATCAGCCGCCGCCGCGTTCCGTCGCGTTCGGAGAACTGCCGGGCCAGGAAGGTCACCAGCGCCTGCGCCACCGTCAGTCTGGGCATCACGCCTCCCGCGTCGTCGGGCCGGCCAGCGGCAGCCGCGGGTCGACCGGCTGGTGCACCCAGCTTCCGCGGATCCAGCCGTGTCGGGGGTCATCCACGCAGGCCATCGTCCGCGCAGGGCCGGGCCCGGCCAGCACGTTGAGGTAGTAGAGGTGGTAACCGGGCGCGGCCATCGACGGCCCGTGGTAGCCGTACGGGACGAGCACCACGTCTCCGCCGCGCACCTCGGCCAGCAGGTCGATCGGCCGCCGGGCGGTGCCGTAGACGCGCTGGTAGCCGACCGGGCCGCCGGCGTCGCCGGGCACGCCGCCGGCCACCTCGAAGTAGTAGATCTCCTCCAGCTCCGCCTCGACCCGGCCGTCGTCGTGGGTCCGGTCCTCCTCGTGCTTGTGGGGCGGGTAGGACGACCAGTTGCCGCTCGGGGTGAGCACCTCGACGGCGACCAGCCGGTCACAGTCGAAGGCGTCCGGCGCGCAGAAGTTGTTGACCTGGCGGCTGGCGGGGCCGGCGCCGCGCAGCTCGACGGGCACGTCCCGGGCGGCGGCGTAACGGGGCGACAGCCTGCGGGTGGCGCGGGCCGACGGCAGGGCGAAGCGGCCCTCGCCCCGCACCGTCACCGTGGCGTCTCGCGGCAGGTAGGCGAAGTCGGTGACTGCGGCGAAGACCGACGGGCGGCCGGCCAGGGCGAACCGTACCCCGTCGCAGTGCACGGTCGCGGCACCGGCCAGCGGCAGGACCAACATCTCTTCGTCGCCGGTGTCGAAGGTGACCGCACCGCCGGCGGGCAGGGTGAGCACCCGCAGGCCCGCGTACCGCCAGCCGGCCAGCTCGGGGGTGACCTCCAGCGCCCAGGGCGCCCGGGCGGTCGTGCCCCAGGGCAGGTGGGCGTCGTTGGTTGTCACGCGTCCTGCCCGGTGGGCAGCAGCGATCCGGCCAGGTCCACGGCGGCGGCCACGTCGTCGTCCGGTGGGTAGAGCAGCGCCCGGCCGACCACCAGTCCGCGCACGCCGGGCAGCCGCAACGCCTTTTCCCACCGCGCGTACACCACCTCCGGCGCGTCCACCGGGTCGCCGCCGAGCAGCAGGACCGGAAGGGTGGTCGCGGCGATCACCCGCTCCATGTCGTCGATCGCCGGCAGCTTCAGCCAGGTGTACGCGGAGGTGGCGCCGAGGGCCTGGCCGACGCTGACGCCCTTGATGACCGCTTCGGGGCGCAGGTCGGCGTGCACCCGACCGTCGGTGCGCGCCACCCAGAGCGGCTCGACGAGGGCGACCGTGCGGTGGGCGGCCAGCGCGGTGACCGCCCGGGCGCAGGCCTGCAGGGTCGGGGCGGTGCCCGGGTCGTCCGGGTCGATGCGGCAGAGCATCTTGCCGCCGTCGTAGCGCATCGCGGCGATGCTGTCGGCGTCGTACGCGGTGAACCGGTCGTCGAGTTCGAAGGTGGCGCCGGCCAGGCCGCCGCGGTTCATCGAGCCGATGGCCAGGCGGTCCTCCAGCGCGCCGAGCAGCAGCAGGTCCTCCAGGATGTCCGGGGTGCCGAGCACCCCGTCGACGCCGGGGCGGGACAGCGCCAGGCGCAGCCGGTCGAGCAGGTCGGTGCGCCCGGCCATGGCCATCGGCCGGTCCCGGACGCCGAGGGCACCGCGGGCGGGGTGGTCGGCGGCGATGATGAACAGCGGCCGTGGTTGGTCGGGCCACGGTCGGCGGGTTCGGCCGGCGGCGGCCTCGGCGATCGCCTGTGGCCGGTGGGCGCGGGTGAGGGTCAGCGCTTCGTACTCGGTGCTCACCGGTCTTCTCCTCCCACGGCGACGGTCGACGACGCCGGCTCCGACTGGACGGCACTGGCCAGCGCCGCGGTTTCGGCGTGGTCGGGCATGGCGGCGGAACAGGCCAGGCGGGAGGCGACGATCGCGCCGGCGGCGTTGGCGAAGCGCAGGGTCCGCTCCAGCGGCCAGTCGCGCAGCAGCCCCAGACAGAGCGCGCCGCCGAACGCGTCGCCGGCGCCGAGCCCGTTGACCACCTGCACCGGCACCGGCGGCACCCGCACGGTCTGGGTGGCGGTGCGGGCCAGCACCCCGGCCGGCCCGAGCTTCACCACAGCGAGCCGGGACCCGCGGTCGAGCAGCAGCCCGGCGGCC
>NZ_JAMOKF010000114.1 GCF_023656545.1 Micromonospora phytophila
CAGGTCGCCGACGCGTCGACCTTCAGATGCCTGCTGAACGAGAGGGTAGGCAGCCCGTCGCTCCAGCTATGGCGGCCCCAGGACACGGCGAACCCGTCGCCGTCCGGCTCCGACTCCAGCCCGTCAATGTCGATCGCGAGGAACACCCAGAACACCTGCCAGGCCGATTCGGGACTCTCCACCCGGTTCGGATCAAGGCCCTGCTGCCCGAGGAGATCTCGAAGGAGGTCCGCTGCATCCGGCCACAACACGAGCACACCGCAAGGTACCAGGCAGCCTCCCCGCATCCGACTTGTGCACGTCATCGCATCGCCAGCCGCGAGCTGCTCCGTCCCCCTGCTGCCCACGGCCTGCCTCACCGCCCAAGCGCGTCAACGGCCGCACACCGGTCCCTTCCGTCCTTCTGCCGCACCACAGACTGGCGCAACAGCAGATCGCGGCGGGCGGTGGCATGGCTCTGTGTGGTCTGTCGCCACAGTGGCTGATGTTGGAGGTGCGCCCCACCGCCCGCCGCTCACCCGTCGACTGAACGGGCGAGCGCCGCAGGTCGTAGAACCTGATGCCCGTGCAGCGGCGGGCATGGCCGCACAGGTTCCGCCCAGGATCGTTGCTGCCGATAGGAGATGCCACCTGCCGCTTCTTCCGTCTGTCGATTCGGTGCACCGCTGATGGAGACCCGCGACCTGGTTCGCAGCCTGAGAAGGCACCGGCAATCCGAATCCCCAGTCGAGGGCCACACCCCGCAAGACCAACCACGACAAGGAGCACCCGGTGGCGAAGCTGTGGATCGGCGTGGACATCGGCAAAACCCACCACCACGTGGCCGTCGTCAACGGCAACGGCCGCTGGTCTACCCCGCCGGGCCGCCAACGACGAGACTGCCCTGCTCGACGTCATGGCCGAGATCTCCACTCATGGCCGGCCGGTCTGCTGGGCGGTGGACGTCACCACCGGCCTGTCGGCACTGCTGCTGAGCCTGCTGCGGCGCCGGCAGGTCCAGGTCCGCTACGTTTCCGGCACGGTCGCCGTCCACATGGCCGCCGCGTTCGCCAGGGAGAGCACGACCGACGCCCGCGACGCCTGGTCATCACCCAGACCATCCGCATGCGCCCCGACATCCCGATCCTGGAACCCAGCGACCGGCTCCCCGCCGAGCTGACCGTCCTGACCGGCTACCGCGCCGACCTCGTCAGCCAGCGCGTAGCCACCCCGTTCCGGCTCCAGGAACTGCTAACCGGTATCAGTCCAGCCCTAGAACGCGCGGTCGACCTCAATCGCAAGGACCCGACGATGGTCCTCGCCTGCTGGCAGACCCCGGCCGCGGTCCGACACGCCGGCGTCGACCGGATTACCGCCCTGCTCCGACGCGGCCACGTCCGCAACGCCGCCGACGTCGCCAGCGCCCTGGTCGCCGCCGCGAGGCAGCAGACCGTCACCCTGCCCGGCCAACGCGCCGCCGCCGTCGTCGGACAGATGGCCACCGAAATCCTCGCCCCTGCCAACCTCGTGAACGCCCTCTACGCGATGCGCCTCGACTACCGGCCCGCCCCCGAGCCGCCCGCGCATGGCCCGACGCAGGCAGAGCCCGAGTCGCTGCGCATAAAGCTGATCATGGTTCCGGTCGACGCAGAGGTGTGCTGGCCGAGATCCGGTAACGCCCGGTCTGCGCTGCGGCCCCGTGCCCGCGCTCTTCGGGTTGAGCTCGGGGCGACGGTATCTGACGGTCGGTCAGGCCGACTCGTGGGTAGGCAGATCGAGGAGGTCACGGGCACCTTGGCGCAACAGGGCCGCGGCGACGGAGGTCCCGAGGGTGATCGGGTCCGCCGCCCATTCGTGCACGTCGAGCACCGTCTTGCCGTTGAGGCTGATCACCCTCGCCCGCAGGCCGAGACGCCCGTCAGGCTCGGTGCGCGCGAGCGCGGCAATGGGTGAGTGGCAGTTGCCCTGCAGGATGTGCAGCATGGTCCGCTCGGCCACGGTCTCCTGTTCGGTCCGTGGGTCGCTGAGGCTCGCGGCCAGGTCACGGGTGCTGGCGTCGTCGTCGCGGCATTGCAGGACCAGAGTGCCGGAGCCGACGGCCGGGACCATCGTGTCGACGTCGATCGGGTGGGTGATCCGGTCGGCCTGCCCAATCCGCTGCAGGCCGGGAACCGCGAGCAGCAGCGCGTCGTACGTCTCGCCGGCGTCGAGCTTGGCCAGTCGGCTGTTCGCGTTGCCACGGATGGCCACCGGCACCAGGTGCGGCCAGTGCAGGGCCAGCTGCGCGACCCGCCGGACCGCGGAGGTACCGATCCGGGAGCCTGCAGGTAGCTGCTCGATGCGCAGTCCGCCCGGGTGTACGAGGCAGTCCCGGACGTCGTCGCGGGTGAGGTAGGCGGCCATCACCGTGCCGGCCGGTGCCGGGCGGTCCCCGGGTACGTCCTTGACGCAGTGCACCACCAGATCGACGTTCCCGGCGACCAGGGCGGCGTCCACCTCCTTGGTGAACGCCCCCTTGCCGCCCAGTGCGGCCAGGTCGCCGTGCCACCGGTCCCCGCTGGTCGACATCGACATCACGTCCACGGTGACCTCGGGGTGCCGGTCGGCGAGCATCGCGCGAACCCGCTCGACCTGGGCCAGCGCCATCGGGGAGTTGCGGGTACCGATACGCAGCAGGCGGGAGTCGGACATACCGGCGAGGGTAGTCCGCTAGATACGGGCGCCGACGACGACCTCGGAGCTGCATGGTTCCACTACCGACAATCAGCACCTCCGACGGGTCGCAGGAGGTCGAGAAGCCGGGCGGTCGGGCGGATCGCGGTCACAGGTCTTTGGCCATGTTGCGGCCGGTCTCGGTGAAGCCCAGCTGCTCGTAGAGGGCCCGGGCGCCGGTGTTGTGGGCGAAGACGTGCAGACCGATTCTGGTCAGCGCGTTGTCGTGGCACCAGCGCTCGGCGGCCAGCATGATCGCGCGGCCGTAGCCCTGGCGGCGTACGTCGGGTTCGACGGCGATGTTGTAGACGAACGCGGTGTGGTGGGTGACTTTGACCCAGAGGAAACCGACCCGGCGGTCGCCGTCGTAGGCGTACCAGAAATGGTGGTCAGGGGTGGCGGACTCGTCGGGAAGCAGCTGCGCGTAGGTGTCGGCGGCGTTGCGGGCCGCGTCCTGCGCCGACTGGCCTGACGCGGCGACGCTCTGCGCGTAGTGCGCCTCGGCCTCGGCCCGCCACGGCTTGTACTGATCCTCGGTCATCGGCTCCAGCCGTACGTCCCTCATGATCGACAACCTGCCCTTACATGTGAGGCCCACGGATGGCTGAATTAGGGTGGGTCTATGACCACGGACGCCCGACGGGCCAGCGAGTGGACGATTCACGGCGAACGCGTCATCGATGACACGCGACGCGCGGTACTCAGCGTCGCCGACGTGGAGCTACCGGACGGCGTGCGTTTCGAGCAGTACGTGCTGCGGGTGCCGGCTGCCGCGATGGTGGTTGTTCTCGACGATGCCGATCGGGTCCTGATGATGTGGCGGCACCGGTTCATCATCGACCGCTGGGTGTGGGAGCTTCCCGGCGGCTACCTCGACCCCGATGAGGACTCCGCCGTGTGCGCCGGCCGGGAGGTCGAGGAAGAGACAGGCTGGCGGCCCAAGAGCATGGAGCCGCTGATCGCGTTCCAGCCGATGGTGGGAACGATCGACCAACCAAACGTCGTCTACCTCGCCCGGGGCGCCGAGCCCACTGGCGCGGCGCCGGACATCAACGAGACCGAACGGCTCGGATGGATTCCGCTGGCGGAGGTGCAGCAGCGCATCGAGGCCGGCGAGATCGTCGGCGCGGGTTCCGTGACGGGTTTGCTCGCGACGCTGCTGGCGAAGGCGTCCGGGCGGATCTAGACAGACCGTAGAAGCGGCAGGACCCGCTCGCTGAACTCGTTCACGGCGGAAAGCCCCTGGTACGGGCCGAGCCGATCCGCCAGGTCGGCCAGGTAGTCCCGTGCACGGCGCGAGTTCAACCGCTCCGCGGCCGTGGCCGCCTGCACACCCACAACAGCCGCCTGCTCGGGATCGCCGCACTGCACGTGAGCCACCGCCAGGAGCGCCAGGTTGAACTGGCGTCCGCGGGCGTACGCCTGGCCGTCCATGTCGAGCGAGCGGACCGCGAAGCGTGCGGCAGTCTTGCCCTGCCCGAGGGCGGTGAAGCAGTGCCCGAACTTCGCCGACAGGTACGCCTCGTCGAAGTAGCCGATCCACTGCGGGTCGCTGCCGCGCTCTGCACGGTCGAACGCGCGCTCAGCCCGGTCGAGCGCGGCGGCACACGCCGCCTCGTCGCCGCCGACCGCGTGGCCCTGCGCTTCGAGTACCGCCGCTTCCGCCTTGATCGCCGCGACCCCGGCCTGAGCCGCCATCAGACCGGCCGCACGAGCCAGATCAACCGCCTCCGTCGAGGCACGAAGGTAGGCAGCCTGGTGGCTCATCGCCGCCATGATCTCCGCACCCAGCGGTCGGTCGCCCGCTGCGGCGGCCAGTCGTAACGCCTGCACCAGGGCGGTCGGTATGCAGGATGCAACCGGCCAGGTCACCGCGTCTGGCGGCGGCGTTGTCCAGCGCGGCGCTGTGGGCGGCGAAGTCGTCGACGGCGGCGAGGGTGTCGCGGCGGCTGTCTGCGGTGCCGACCGCCTCGCCGCTGTCTGGTGGCCTCGCAGGAACGCCGGGTAGTTTCAGCTGTCGAGCACTTCTACCCTCATCGATTGGGGATGCCGGCAACGTGTCGCAGATCGAGAAGATCACCGGTGAACTCCGCGCGTTGATGGCCGGGGTCGAACGCGCGCAGGGGTTGACCGCCGCCGCCGACAGCCAGGCGCAGGAGGTGGCGTTGCGGGCCGCGGGCGCCGGGTTCGTCGCTGTGGCGGCGGGCGTGGCGCGGGTGCGCAACGCGATCACGGGCATCCAGGGCCGCCTGGGAAGTCTTGCCGGGTCGATCGGTGAGGCGACGAAGGCCACCGCGGCGGTGCCGAACGAGGCCACCCCGCAGGAGACGATCGCCGGGCTGGCGCCCGTGCAGAGCGCCGTGGACGCCGCTCGTGACGCGGCGGCCGGGGCCATCACCGGAATCGGTGAGGCGCAGCAGCTCGTCGCCGTGATCCTGCAGGGCGGGCAGCCCGGGCCGCTGTTGCATGCCCTGGACGGCATCAAGCAGGTCTTGGTGCTGGTCGTTCAGCGTACTGGCGGCGCCCGGCAGTCCATCGACGCGGCGATCGCGGAGGCGCGGCAGTTGGGGTCGTCGGGAAACTGATGGGGGCTGGCGGTCATCCACCGGCCAGCCCCGCCCCTGCTACCACCGGCGGCCCACCCCTGACGACCCCCACCCTGGGCGGCGCCGTCTCCACGGACGCTGACGCAGCAATCCCGTGGACCAGGCGTCCCACCGGCTTGCTCGGCGGGGCACCTACCGGACGTCGAACCCGGATCTCCGCGAACGAGAAGCCACGGGAACGGCGTGCCCTGGAGTTGGAGAACGAGTGTGCCGACAGGGTCGCCGGCGCGGGGTACCGGGTTCACCAGAACCCCACGAGGCAGGAGGTCGCGGACGCTCGACTCGAAACCGGGGATTCTGGGAGGCCGGAGAAGGCACCCGACCTCCTCATCGAAGGGCATGTCTTCGACTGCTACGCGCCCACTGCTCCTGTGCCGGCCCGTGCCGTCTGGAGCGCGGTGTCCAGGAAGGTCGACGCGGAGCAGACCCAACGCGTGATGTTGAACCTCCACGACTGGCGAGGAGACCTCGCGGCCCTGCACAAGCAGTTCCACGACTGGCCCATCACAGGGCTGAAGGAACTGGCGGCGGTAACGCGCGACGGTGCGATCATTCAGATCATCCGGCGAGACTGATGAAGGGGTGCAGATGGCTGTCGAGTACCGGCTGACGCTGGCGGGCGACATCCCGCTGGAACAGGTGGCGGAGCTGGCTGCTCCCGAAGCGGTCGAGACGTCCACGGCGTCCGGCGGCCGGAGGCTCAGCGCCGACCTGAACGACGAGCACGGGTACGTCGTGGACATCACCGGCGGAAGACACGGCTACTACTGCGCCGAGGATGACGGTGGTTCCCTGTGGCAGTGGGAGCCGGAGACCTACGTCGACGTCAGCTTCTACATGCGCAAGGACACCCTGGTCGACAAGGGCAAACCCCACATGCTTGCGACCGTGGCCAGGATCCTCGCCGGCAGGGCCGAGGACGCGGCCCTGACTCTCAACGGTGACGTGCTGATGCTGACGCGCGTCGCGGGGACCATCCAGAAGCACAACACCGACGGCTGGTACGACGAAGACTACGACAGGATTCTTCACCCCTGAAGGGCGTACGTCCTCGGCTGGACCCACCACAGCCACTCGCCCCCGACTAATCCGACCGGAAGTGCCTCAGTATGCGCAGCCAAGGCCTCACGCCCGGACGGATGATCGGCGTCACCTTCGACCATGGCGAGGACTTCTTCACCGCCCTCGCCGACGCCTGCCGCGCCAACGGCATCCGGCACGGCTACATCCCCGTCTTCATCGCCGGGTTCAGCACCGTCGAGATCGTCGGCACCTGCCAGCGTCTGGACGACCCCCAAGCCCCGGTCTGGGACCGGGTGCACCTGACCAACGTCGAAGCGCTCGGCGGCGGCACCATCGCCTACGACGACACCCACGACCGGATCGCGCCGCACATCCACGTGACCGTCGGACTCAAGGAGCACAGCGCGACCGGCCACACCAGTCACCTGCTCGCCGCGACAGTCCAGTTCCTCACCGAAATGCTGATCATCGAGGTCGCTGCGCCCGTCATGCGTCGTATCCCCGAGGCAAGCCTCTACGACGTGCCGCTGTTGCGGATCGGCGACAACTGACAGGCCCGTGGCATCCACGCCCGCCACGCCGACCGAATCGTCGCCCTACGCCACGGCGTCTTGGTAGCTACCGGCCGCGACGCCTCTACCACCAGCGGCGGTTCGCCGCCTGGGATCCCGGATGACACTCCCGGCCACGAAGCCGCCGACCAACGCGACACCGATGCCGCAGCCATACCGACCCATCGGCCCGGAGGACCGCCGCCGTGAACGATGCGACCCCTACCGCCAGCCCGACACGATTCTGATCTGCATCCGGGGGAACTCGGGGCAGCAAGAGCAGCATCGCCCGACAGTTGCGGCTGCGGCACGGCCGCGGCTGCGCCCTCGTCGAGCAGGACTACCTACGTCGAGTCCTCCTGCGGGAGGGGCCGACCTGCGGCTCGCAGGGCGCCACCATCGCGGCATGAGCGTGCAGGTGATCAAGCAGCGCCGTCACCCTGCGGGAGCCATTGACGGATCGCTGAGAAATCCGCTTCGGTCAGGCCCAGGTATGGGTCGACACGGTGCAGCAGCGCCCGCGCCGGGTGATGAGCCGGGACCCATCGCCGGTCAGCATCAGTTATCTCGTCGTCAAGCCAGACGAACGGGCGTCCGGCTGCCCACTGGGTCAGGAACACGGTCTTCCAGTGCAGACCGTGCTCCGGATCCTCGTCGCCGTCCGGCCATTCGACGACGGGCAGGTCCGGAAGCCCGAGCCGTGGTGAGACGACCTCGTTCGCCTCCGCCATCCACGTCGTTGCCCAGATCAGCTGGCATCCCAGGGCCAACAGCCTGCGCCCGTCATCTGGGTCAAGCCGATCGAGTAGAGGGTTGCCGGTACCGTCCAGTGACTGCGTGACGGCACCGCTTAAGGGACGCCTGCGGCCAGCCGGCCGGGCTTTGAACGGGATCAGCGGTCCGTCTACATCGAGGAAGACTAAGGGGCGGTTGGCAAGGCTGGGCACGCGCGAACCGTATCGCGCGGGGCCGATCCGGGCTGAGTCCAGGTACGCGCGCTCTTCTCGGCACAACCGGACGGGTCGGCGCTGCGGTCCTTACCCGTTGTGACGCCCGATCAACGGCATGAGCGTGCAGGTACAGCGTCGCCTCGTAGCGCTGATTGCCGCACTCGTCAGACCTCGGTGGCGGCGGGTGGGACGCTCCACCGCAGTACGGCCTTGCCGGCGACGCGCTCCAGAGTCAGCGGGTAGAGCCGGCTCGCCATCCGAGATGCTGATGGCTGTGTAGGTCAACGGACGCCATGTGCGCGAAGTGACCCCGCGCGACCGCCCACCGGTTGATCGCCGCCGCCCGCTCGTGCGCGACTTCGACGGGTAGATCCAACCAGCCGTGCAGGCGGTTGGTGTGGAAGGCCGGAATCGGTTGCGCACCGAAGTGCGTCGAGGCCTCCTCATCGCCTCTGCCCCAGATCCGCAGGTCAGCTAACCCGTGAACAGTGCGAGCCGCAGGCAGGAAGCCGACCCATGAGTCAAGCGCAACCGCGTCACCGATGACCATCCCGCACGGGTCCACGGGCAGATCACCCAGCACCACCGGTTCCTTTTTAGCTGACACCGCCGACCACGGCAGGTTCAGGTCGATTTCAATCGTGGCTATGGTGTCGATCGCCTCGTATGTACCGGGCCGGGTCCGCGCCGTCACCGTCAACGCTCCGGGTCCGGCGGGCACTGCGACCGCCTCGGCGAGCCAGTCCTGCAGGTGGGCGCCGCCCGCATCGCACGAGCCGACAACGGCTTCCCAAGGTCGGCCCACTGATCGAGAAACCCGCCGCAGGCCAGCACGAGAGTCCGCGACGGCACCACCACCCGGCGCAGTGCCACAGTCATCGACGCGGAATCGTCACTGCTGATCATCGCTCCCGATCATCACACCCCATGGGCCTTTGGGGCATCCGCTCATCGGCATGAGCAGACGCTCGCCGGGGACCGTCGTAGTCGGTATCACGGCGGGGTCCGAGCGGCCCGGCGTGAGCGCTCCGTGGTCCTCCGGTGGCGACGCCGAAGGTGGGTATATGGACGCGACGTTGTTGATCTTCGATGATGTGCGCGGTGTGTGCTCTCCAGCGGATGCCAACCCGGGTGAACCGGTGCCAACGCGGGTCACCGCGACCGACCGCCGGTCGCAAACCGGGGTTCGTGTGCTCCGGGTGCGGTCCTGGGCTGGGCGAACAGGGGTCCGGGTGACGTGGGTGAACGTGGGCCACTCCCTGCCACCCCAGGTAAACCCCCAGGTCGCGAGACTAGGCCCTCGCGCCCTCGTAGCTCAGGGGATAGAGCATCGGTTTCCTAAACCGACGCCGATCTATCGATGCAGCCGCGTGACCTGGTGTATCGCCGCCCCGCCTACTCGTTTTTGGGTCGCATCTGCCAAGTGTCTGCTCGGTCGGTCGGTGTTCGGTCGCCGTTGCCTTCTGAGCCTCGGCCCGCCGATGAACGGGTACCGGGCGGCCGACCAGCAAGGCCCCGTCATCTACCTGCTCCACTCTGCGCGAGGCGCGTCGGCGACCGCCGCGCCGGCCGCCGCCCGCATCCGTGCGGTCATCCGCTTGCGGGCCGGGCACGGCAGACACAGCCTCGGGTGAACGACCGGCGCCGGCAGCCGGGCTCATCACAACGCCAGCGGCGCTTACACCACCGCAGCGCCGGCCGCCGCCTTCCCACGGGCAGGTCACGCGGCCGAGTCACCCGCCGACCCTTCGACCTACGCGCCGGCGTCCCGCACTCCGGACACCGCCGCGCCCCCTCATCCGCGGTGACCAGGTCCACCACCGGACCGTCCGACCCGTCCGCGACCCCGACGACCGCCAGACCGGCAAGCCCCAACAGCCAGGTCGTATCCTCAACCATGCCCGTGGCTCTTCTGTTGTGATCAGCTTGCCTCGACAACAAGATGATTACCAAGAGCCACGGGCACCCTCACGCCAGGGTCCACCCCGGACAGACCGACGGGATCGAGATCAGCCGGCCCCCATCAACTTCGTTGAGCCGGCATCTCTCTTACAAGGCGCTTCACGGTAAGAGTCGCATCGTCCGCTGGCGGCATCCGCCGTCACGAAGCGCGGGCGAGGCGGCGCGTTGGCCGAGGACCAGGCGTACGACGGACCCTGGGATGGTCCAGGTCCGTGTGTGGTTGGTTAGCATGCCCGGCGATGATGTTTCTTCTTCGCTCCCTGCGGCTAAGCCGCGCCGCCCGTAGGCATTTCGGCTGGCAGAAGCTGCGCCCCACCCAGGTGCGTGCGATGCGCACGCTACTGGCCGGCCGCGACGCGTTGGTCGTGCTGCCCACCGGGGGCGGGAAGTCTGCTGTGTATCAGGTCCCCGCCACGTTGCTGCGCGGCCCCACGGTGGTGATCTCACCGCTGCTGGCATTGCAGCAGGATCAGGTCGACAACCTCAACGACCGGGACGATCCGGCGTTGCGGGCGGTTCGGATCAGCTCAGCGGAGAGCCCGAGCAAGCAGGCGGCGGCGCTGGCCGAGCTGCGCTCGGGTGCTGCGAAGTTCCTGTTCATCACGCCGGAGCAGCTCAATTCGCCGGAGCGGCTGGCCGAGGTCCGTGCGCTGCGTCCGGCGCTGGTGGCGGTTGACGAGGCGCACTGCATCTCGTCGTGGGGCCACGATTTCCGCCCTGACTACCTCACTCTCGGTCACCTCATCCGCGGCCTGGGCCGCCCGCCGGTGGTGGCGCTGACCGCCACGGCCTCGCCGCCGGTGCGCGAGGAAATCACCGCGCGGCTCGGCATGCGTAAGCCACGGCTGGTTCTATCCGGATTAGACCGTCCGAACCTATTCGTCGCCGCCGTGCATTGTCCCAGCGAGGACTACCGCTGGCGGAGGCTGCTTACCCTGCTCAAGGAGGCCGACCCGCCCGGTATCGTGTACGTGCCGACCCGGCGTGCCGCCGAGGACCTCGCGCAACGGCTGTCCGACGCGGGTTATCCCGCGCGGGCATACCACGGCGGCATGGCGGCCGGGGCGCGTCGCCGTCGTCACCAGGATTTCCTCGCCGACCGGGTGCCGATCATGGTTGCCACCTCGGCGTTCGGCATGGGCATCGACAAGCGAAACATCCGTTGGGTAGCACACGTGGCGTTGCCCGACTCACCGGACAGCTACCTCCAGGAGATCGGGCGGGCAGGGCGCGACGGTGAGTTCGCCCGGGCGTTGCTGCTCCACCGAGCCGAGGACATTGCCTTGCAACGCTTCTTCAACGGCGGCGCGCCTGAACTGGGAGAGCTGCGAGCCGTCGCAGCCGCCCTGCATCGCGGCCCGCTCACCCGCACCGCTCTGGCAAAGGTCACCGGCCTGAGCCAGCGCAAGGTCGCCAGCCACATCAGTCTGCTTGAGCAGGTCGGTGCGGTAGCGACGGGGCCCAAGGGTGAGCTCAGCGTCGCTCGGTATGCGCCCTTGCCCGACCAGGCGGCTCGGGAGGCGCTGGCCGAGTACGCCCGCTATCAGGCCGGGCAGCGTTCGCGTACCGACATGATGCGCCGCTTCGCCGAGAGCCTGGGCTGCCGGATGCAGTCGCTGCTGGGCTACTTCGGAGAGCAGTTGAGCCGCCCCTGCGGGCACTGCGACAACTGTCACGGCGGCACCTCGGAGGTGCTCCCGGAAGACGGGCCGTACCCACTGCACAGCACCGTGCGGCACGCCAAATGGGGATCAGGCATGGTCCTCGGGTACGAAAAGGACCGCATGACCGTGCTCTTCGACGACGTAGGCTACAAGACCCTGTCAGTCTCCGTCGTGCAAGCGCAAGGCCTGCTGGCACTCGCCGCGGATGGCCGCTAGCCTCTTCGCCCGCCGCGCCGATGCACGACCATCGGTCTGGTGCGTCCCGTGTCGCGGGGCGGCGTATGCGCCGGGCGAATCGGCTCCTCGGGGTGTTCGCCACGCCGGTCCCACCGATTGCCATGATCGTCATCTCGCCTGGACCTGGCCTGCCATGTCTCGGTTGGGTGTTCGCACGCCTCGTCCTCGGCCACGTCGTCGGGCCAGGCGTCCCGCTCGCCAACCAGATGACGTCCCGCGCGAAGCGCCGGCGGTGACTCCGAGAACCCGTAACGATCGCCAACCCGGCGGCGAGCGCCAGAAAGGTACGTCGACTGGTTCTCCGTGCTCTCCGGCTCCACCAGCTACAGCTACATCGACGCCCTCACCAAGCCGGCCTTCAGCGCGGTGGCGGTGACCGGCGGCAACGCGCCCGCGCCCCAGCGGCACCTCCTGGACCATGCCCAGTTCGGTGACCGCCAAGGCCGCCCCAGCCAGCGGCCGGCTGCTCTGCGGCACGGTGCAGGTCCGAACCGACGCGAACATGCTGATTGACAGCGGTGACGAGGTGGTGCGGAGCGTCGGCTGGAAACTCCGCGAGCCAAGAGGCCCGTCCCGGTTTGGGGACGGGCCTCTTGTGGTCCCCGGTCGAGCGGGGCAGGCCCCAGTTGGCGCTGGCGCAACTCAAGGCGGCCGACAAAGCCAAACGGGAGGCCAGGAACCGCGCGATGGAACCCGTTCCCAGCCTTCGCATGAAACAGAGGCCCGGCACATAGCGGGCCGCCGGTCAGGTCCCCAGGAGCCCGGCATCCACGTTGGCGTAGGCGTCGACGTGTACATCGACGTCGCCCGCAACACTGCCAATGCCGTGCACCGTGCCACCCAGATCGCCCGTCACGCCGCCGACACCGAGACCACCAACAGTGCCGTCCCACGTGCCGCCAACGTCACCGGTCACACCGCCAGGCAGGTCCGTGACGCCATCCACCGTCCCACCCAGGTCGCCGTTCACGCCGAGACCGCAAACAGTGCTGTCCAGGGTGCCGTCGAGATCGCCGGGCACGCCGCCAGCCAGGGTGGGGACGCCGTACGCGGTGCCACCCAGGCCGCCGGTCACGCCGCTGACGCCGAGACCACCGACGGTGCTGTCCGGGGTGCCGGTCACGCCGCTGAGGCTGACGCCGTCGAGCGTGGCGCCCACGTCGCCAGTCACACCAGTGAGGCCGAGTCCGCCGAGGGTGCTGTCGAGGGTGCCGGTCACGCCGCTGAGCCCAATCCCGTTGACGGTGACACCCGCGCTTGCGCCGAGGCTGCCTCCGGCCAGCAAGGATTCGACGCCGTGTACAGGAAGGTAGTCGGCGACCATTGGAACGGTGTCCTGCACGTCGGCCGGGGTCACGTCGTGGAGGCCAGTGTTGTCCAGCGCGGCTTGCGGGTCCGCCTCGTACGCCGCTCGGGCGTCGACGTTCGTGAGTAGTCCGAAGACGAAGTCCTGCAGGCTCTGCGGCGAGGCCATCCCAGCGCTTACGCCCATGTCGGCGGTCGATCCCGCACTGGCGGTGGAATCGACGCTGGTGGTCGTGGTCGTGTCGGGACTTACTTCGCTGTTACCGGTCCAGTCGGCGGTAGAGGTCGAGTTCACGTCGGCGGTCGATGTGGCGCTGGCGCTTGCACTCATGTTGCCGGTCTCCTCGATGGGTGTTAGTAGGACGTGGTCCGGACAAGATCGTCCGGACCCGCGGTCGACGGTAGGGCGAAACAGCGGTATCAGGCATCGGGGGCGCACCCCCGGCTTATCTCGCCGGGTTAGGGCACGGATGCCGTCCGGCGTTAGGGGATTTGCGGGGTCACGGGTCAAACCGCAGTCGCTAGCGCCTGACTAGTCGTCGGAGGCGCGGCGGGTGGGTCGCGGTGGAGTGTGGCATCCGGTCATCGAAACTGACGGTGTCAGCGAGAGTGCCGGGTGCACCGAGTGCCACCTTCAGGCATCCGGCCTGCGCGCCCAACGCCATCACAGGGCGTAGGCGCTGTTCGGGCGAAAGCGGGCGGCACCCCGGGGATCCCGCCCGCACCGAGGTCGCGCACCCCGGCCTCTTTAGTAGGAAAGGCGTAGGCTCCAGCGGATGGAAGAGCTGGCCTTCTGGAGCATCGTCGAGGGTTGTCGCACAGAGGCTGGTGGCAACACCGAGCGTCTTGCCCAGCTGGTCCTGCGTCGCCTCAAGACGCTGAGCCCGGACGAGATTGTTGAGTTTGAGGAGCTGTGGTTCCGCGTCCAGGATGAGCTACTCCATTGGCCGGTCCGCGACGCCGGGACACTGTTGCTGGGGCCGTTCGATGACGAATCCTTCACAGCCGTCCAGGACTGGATTGTGTCGCACGGACGAGCGGTGATACGGCGGATTCAAGAGGATCCAGACAGTCTCGTCGAGCTGGCGGCAGATCGGCATAACGCTCGCATCGACTGGTTCTGCGGCCTGCCCCTCGAGGCGCACATCGCAGTTGCCGGCTGCCCATTCGCCATGGACGAATGGCGTGGACCGGAGGCGCCAACGGGATCTCCTGCTGTTCTGACCGACGAGGATGAGGCGAGACGACGCTTTCCGAGACTCACGGCCTACCTCGACGAAAATCCGTGGATCGAGCGCCCCTGGAGCGACAGGGCGAAGTGATGCAGGACGACCTGCGGTCCATCCGAACTACCAGGCGGCTGCCAGAGCACCCCGCGGGGCCGGAACACGGCTGGCCGACTCACTACGTTGGCGCAGCGCGTGTTGAGCTACGCCACGCATCCGTCACGCAACACAAGGCCCGGTCGGCGGTATGAGAGTTAACGGTTCCTGGCGGAGTCTACCGATGAACACGGTCCTGCCCTCGTCGCTGCGTCAGAGCAAAGTGACCGCGTCGCGGCGGCGATGTAGCGGCGGCCGTGCGGCGCACGATCAGAATGGTGCGGGTCCGCGGCCTGCCAACGACATCAACACCTGCGTGGCGAGTAGCTTGCGTATGCCGGTGACGGCG
>NZ_JAMOKF010000115.1 GCF_023656545.1 Micromonospora phytophila
GAGCTGCCAGCCGTCCGCGCCCCCCGGGTCGATGCCCACCGCGAGGTCGTGCACGACGCCGACCGGCATCCCGGCCGTCCGGGCAGCCGCCGCGGCGGCGTCCAGCTGCCGGTCGCAGAGGTGTTGCAGCCACGCGTGGAAGGCCACCCGGTCGGCCGCGCGGGCGCGTTCGGCGGCCACCGCCGGCCCGTCCGGGCGGCGCAGCTCCGCCGGCCAGGAGCGCCAGTCGTTGCCGTGCCGCTCGGCCAGCGCGCACCAGGTGGCGAAGGCGGCCAGGTCAGGGTCGGCGGTCAGGTCGACCGGCTCGGCGTACGGCTGGAGCAGTTCCAGGGCGTGCCGTTTCGCCGCCCATACGACGTCGTGGTCGATGAGGTCACCGGCGTCCGGACGCAGCGCGTCGACCACCGCCCGGGTCGCCGGGTCCGCCGCCCGGTAGGCGGGGGTGTCGGCGACGCGCAGGTAGAGCGGGTTGACGAAACGGCGGCTGGACGGCGAGTAGGGCGAGGCGGTTACCGGGTGGGCCGGGCCGGTGGCGTGCAGCGGGTTGAGCAGCACGAACCCGGCGCCGGTCTCCCCCGCCCAGCGGGTGAACGCGGCCAGGTCCCCGAGGTCGCCCATGCCCCAGGAACGCTCGGAGCGCAGCGCGTAGAGCTGGAGCGTCCAGCCCCAGGCGCGCGGCGGCGCCGGCAGCCGGCTCGGCACCACCACCAGTGGCACCTCCCGGGCGTCGCAGGCCAGCCGGTGCCAGCCCAGCGGCAGGTCCCCGGGCAGCTCGCCGTCGACCGCCCGGGTGCCGCCGTACTCCAGCATCACCGTGCCCGGGCCGGGCAGGACCCGGGTCGCCCCCGCCCGCAGCACCACGGTGTCCGGCAGCGCGGCCCCGTCGGCGGCCCGGGCGGCGGCGAGCGCGGCGCTGACCGCCGCCGGGTCGCCGGCGTCCACCCCGAGCAGCCCCAGCACCGCCACGACGGTCTCCGGGGCGATCTCGACGCGTCGGTGCCGCCAGTCCTCGTACCAGGTCGCGACGCCGTGTGCCTGCGCCAGCGCCGCCAGCCGTGGGTCCACGTCCCATCCACCTCCGCCACCCCAGTGGCCCCACCCTGCCACGGGCCGCCGCGCCACGCAGCGTCGTACTCCTATTCAAGGGACCGGCGACGCATCGGCCCCGGGCCGTCGGGTATCCGCGTCGTGACACGAGAGGGAGGTAACGTCCATGAGGTTGAACGCACAGCAGGCCAATTCGCTGTACGGACAGGACGTCAAGGACCGCTCGGGGTCGAAGATCGGCAGCGTTGGTCAGATCTGGGCCGACGCCGCCGGTGAGCCGACCTGGGTCAGCGTGAAGACCGGCGTGATGGGCCAGAAGGAGTCGATGGCTCCGCTGCAGCAGGCCCGGATCACCGACGCGGGGCTCGCGGTCGACTACGACAAGTCGACGGTGAAGAACGCTCCCGCGGTGGACGCCGGCACCGACGAGCCGCTGAACACGGAGCAGATCGAGCAGCTCTACGCGCACTACCGGCTGGCGCCGCAGCCCGCGCCGCCTGCCGCCCGGGGCCGCGCGCCGGGCGCCGGTGAGGACCTCATCCGCTCCGAGGAGCGGCTGCGGGTCGGCACGGAGAGCCAGCCGGCCGGCAAGGCGCGACTGCGCAAGTACGTGGTCTCCGAGAACGTGCACACCACCGTGCCGGTCGAGCACGACGAGGTGTACGTCGAGCGCGAGCCGATCGCCGCCCGGGACGCCCGGGGCGTCCGGGCGGACATCGGCGAGGCCGAGCAGGAGATGACGCTGCGCGCCGAGCGGCCGGTGGTCAGCAAGGACACGGTGCCCGTCGAGCGGGTCCACCTGTCCAAGGACGAGGTCGTGGAGCAGCAGGCCATCGACGACCAGGTCCGCCGGGAGCGCATCGACGCCGACATCCCGGAACCCAGCCGGCGACGTCGCTGACACCTGACGTACGACGGGCGGGTGGGTCGATTCGGCCCACCCGCCCGCAGGCGCGGTCCGCCCGTTTGCGTCAGTCGGCGAGCGCGCCCGCGGCCCGGCCCTCGTGCAGGGTCAGGTTCCGGCCGTTGGACGGGTCGAACAGGTGGATCTTCTCCAGGTTGAACCAGACCCGCCGGTGCTGCCCCTCCGCCACTGGGGACTCGGCGGAGAGCCGGGTCACCAGGCTGGCGCCCGCGCCGGTGAAGTCCGACGCGCCCGCGTCGGCGGCCAGTTCCTCCAGCTCGGCGGCGCTGGCCCGCTCCCCCTCGACGGTGAAGTAGACGTACTTGTCGGAGCCCATCGACTCGACGATGTCGACCGGCGCCTCGAACTCCATGCCGCGCCGGCGGGTGTCGTCGTCGACCAGCTCAGCGTCCTCGAAGTGCTCCGGGCGGATGCCGAGGATCAGCTCGCGCGGCGCGTCCGCGCCCTCCAGTTCGCGGCGGACCCGCTCACCGATCGGCACGTCGCCCAGCGCGGTGCGCAGCTTGCCGTCCTCGACGGCCGCGTGCAGGAAGTTCATCGACGGCGAGCCGATGAAGCCGGCGACGAAGAGGTTGCGCGGGTGGTCGTAGAGCTCCTGCGGCGGGCCGACCTGCTGCACCGCGCCGCCCCGCATGATCACCACGCGGTCGCCGAGGGTCATCGCCTCGGTCTGGTCGTGGGTGACGTAGACGGTGGTGGTGCCGAGCTGCTTCTGCAGGCGCGACACCACGGTGCGCATCTGCACCCGCAGCTTGGCGTCCAGGTTGGACAGCGGCTCGTCCATCAGGAACGCCTTGGGCTGCCGGACGATGGCCCGGCCCATCGCCACCCGCTGGCGCTGGCCGCCGGAGAGGTTGGCCGGCTTGCGGTCCAGCAGCGCGGTCAGCTCCAGGACCTTGGCCGCCTCCTCCACCTTCCGGTTGATCGTCTCCTTGTCCAGCTTCGCCAGCCGCAGCGGGAACGCCATGTTCTCCCGGACGGTCATGTTCGGGTAGAGGGCGTACGACTGGAACACCATCGCGATGTCCCGGTCCCGGGGGGCCTTGTCGTTGACCCGCTGACCGGCGATGCGCAGCTCGCCGGAGCTGATGTCCTCCAGCCCGGCGATCATGTTCAGGGTGGTGGACATCCCGCAGCCGGAGGGACCGACCAGGATGACGAACTCGCCGTCGGCGATCTCCAGGTCGACGTCGGCCACCGCGACGGTCCCGTCCGGGAACTTCTTGCTCACCTTGTCGAGCACGATGTCAGCCACGACTACCACCTATCCCTTGACTGCGCCGGAGGTCAGGCCGGACACGATGCGGCGCTGGAAGAAGAGGACGAACAGGATGATCGGAATGGTGATCACCACGGCGGCGGCGCAGATCGCCCCGGTGGGGTCCTCGAACTGCGACTCGCCGGTGAAGAACGACAGCGCGACCGGCACCGTGCGGGCCCGCTCGGTGGAGGTCAGCGTGATGGCGAAGAGGAAGTCGTTCCAGCAGAAGATGAAGACCAGGATCGCCGTGGTGAACAGCCCCGGCGCGGCCAGCGGGGCGATGACCCGCCGGAACGCCTGGCCCTGGGTGGCGCCGTCCATCTTCGCCGCCTTCTCCAGGTCCCACGGGATCTGCTTGAAGAACGCCGACAGCGTGTAGATCGCCAACGGCAGCGCGAAGGTGATGTACGGCAGGATCAGGCCCGGCCAGGTGTCGAAGAGGCCGAACTGCCGCTCGATCTCGAACAGCGGCGACACCAGCGACACCTGCGGGAACATCGCGATCAGCAGGGAGACCCCGACCAGCAGCCGCTTGCCCGGAAAGTCCAGCCGGCTGATCGCGTACGCGGCCATGGCGCCGAGCACCACCGCGACCGCTGTGGCGATCAGGGCGATGCCGATCGAGTTGACCAGGGCCCGGACGAACTGGTCGGTGGCGAAGATCGTCCGGTAGTTATCCAGCGTCCACTCCCGCGGCCAGAACTTCCCGTCGGTGAGGGTGGCCGGGGTCTTGAACGACAGCGAGGCGATCCAGAGCACCGGGATCAGCGCGAAGACGACCACGATGACGTCCAGCAGACCCCAGCGCAGCCTCGCCCGGGTGGTGGTTTCGGCCATGTCAGCGCCTCTCGGAGTCGTCGCTGCCCGGGGCAGCGGTACCGAACAGCTTCACGAAGACGAAGGCGATGATCGCCACGGTGAGGAAGATCAGCACCGACATCGTGGAGCCGATGCCGAGGTTCAGTCCCCGGATCAGGTTGTTGTAGGCGAGCATCGACACCGACGAGGTCTCGTTGCCGCCGGCGGTCAGCACGAAGATGTTGTCGAAGACCCGGAACGCGTCCAGGGTGCGAAACAGCAGCGCGACCAGGATCGCCGGCTTCATCACCGGCAGCATCACCTTGGTGAACCGCTGCCAGGCGGTGGCGCCGTCGGTGGAGGCGGCCTTGAGCAGGTCCTCCGGCACCAGCGCCAGCCCGGCCATCAGCAGCAGCGCCATGAACGGCGTGGTCTTCCAGATCTCGGCGAGCATGATGATCGCCAGGGAGCTGGCCCGCTCGGTGAGCGGCGCGCCCTCGCTGAACAGGTTGGCCAGGTAGCCGGTCCCCGGCGTCCAGGCGTACCGCCAGGAGAACGCGGCGACCACCGTGACGATGCCGTACGGGATCAGCGCGGCGGTGCGGACGATGCCCCGCCCGACCAGCGTCCGGTGCATGATCAACGCCAGGCCCATGCCGAGCACCAACTCGACGGCCACGGTGACCACCGTGATCAGCATGGTCACCCCGAACGCCGTCCACCAGAACTCGTTGGTCAGCACGGTGACGTAGTTCTCCAGCCCGATGAACTCCCGCTGGTCGGGAAAGCGCAGGTCGAAGCGCTGCAACGACAGCCAGACCGAGTAGATGATCGGGTACGCGGTGACCAGCACCATGACCAGCGCGGCCGGGGCGCAGAGCAGCCAGCCGAGCTTCCGTTCGGCCTTCTTGTTCTCGCTCAACGGCGTCCGGCCCCGCCCGGCCCGCTGGGCGGGCACCGCCGCGTGCCGCCCGGTGGACGAGGTGGCGGTCTCGTCGGCGCTGACGTCCGCGCCGGCGGGAGTGGCGTTGATGCTCATGCCGTCACCTCCAGCAGGTGGGCCACGCGCGACGGCGTCGCGCCGAGGCGGTGGATGCGCGCGGTCACGGCAGAACCCCCTTCGATTCGAGGGCGTCGGCGATGGCATCGCGCAGCTCGTTGGCGGTCTGCTCGGGCTGGATCGCCGACGGCGGCGACAGGATCGCCGACATCACCGTGGAGATGCTCTGGTACGCCGGGGTCAGCGGACGGACCGCCGGCTCCTTGAGCTCCTCCAGGATGGTCTCCTTCATCGGGTACGCCTCCTCCATCTCCGGGTCGTCGTAGACCTTCTCGATGGTCGGCGGCACCCCGTCGTTGATCGCGGAGAACTTCTGGTTCTTCTCGTTGCGGATGCACCTGGCCGCCTCGAAGGACTCCGTCGGGTGCTCGGAGTAGGCGCTGACGGCCATGTTGACCCCGCCGATGGTGACCTTGCTGGGGGTGTTCGCGTCGACGCCCGGCATCCGGGCCCAGGCGACCTTCTTGGCCAGCTCCGGGTCCGCCTCCTGCAGGGCGGGGTAGACGAAGGGCCAGTTGACCTGGAAGGCGCCGGCGCCGGACTGGAACTCCAGCCGGACCGGGTCCTCCGTGGCGTTGCTGAACGACGGCGAGGTCACCCCCGACGTGGCGAACCGCTTGAGCTGGTCGAGGGCCTTGACGGTGCCGGCGTCCATCACGGCCTGCTTGCCGTCCTCGCTGAGGATCCGGCCGCCGGCGCTCTCGGCGAGGGTGTTGTAGAGGACGACCAAGCCCTCGTACTGCGCGCCCATGGTGAGCACCTGGTGCGGCTTGCCCTGCTGCTTCAGCTCCTGAGCCGCGGAGATCATGTCGTCCCAGGTCTTCGGCGCCTCCCGCACCAGGTCGGTGCGGTACCAGAGCAGCTGCACGTTGGTGTTCTTCGGCGCACCGTAGAGCCTGCCCTCGTAGCGGGCGGTATCCAGCGGACCGGCGAGGGTGCCCTGCTCCACCTCGGCCTTGTCCTGGCCGGTCCACTCGCGGATCCAGTCGGCGCTGGCGAACTCCTGGGTCCAGGTGACGTCGAGGCCGAGCACGTCCATGCCGCTGTCCTGGGCGGCGAGCCGGCGGACCAGCTGCACCCGCTGGTCGTCGGCCTGCCGCGGCAGCACCCGGTAGGCGATCCGGTAACGCCCCTGGGCCTGGGCGTTGCAGTCGTCGACCACCTTCTGCAGGTTCTGCTCGGGTGGGTAGTACAGGTTGATCGTGGGCGTACCGCCGTCTCCACCGGAACCGCAGGCGGCCAGCGGCGCCACCAACGCCAACGCCGCGGCCGCGGCCATCGCGCGCACGCGTGGACGGCGTCGGTGTCGGGCCCCGTCAGGGTCGCTCATCACCCCTCCCCTCTTGCTCGGCCAACAGCCGGGGAAAGGCTCCGTGCCCCGGCGCACGGCGAGACGGTCGGAGCCCCGACCAGCGGACGGGTCGCACCCCCGAAGCGTTTCGTGGCCCAACACTGCCCGACCTGCGAAGTCGCGAAACCTGACGCTGGCGAGACGCCGCCGACAGGCTCTGGTGTGGCCAGGATCATCCCGCTGCGGCGACGCCCGGGGGGCCGTACGCTCGGCCGATGGACGCCACGTTCTTCTTCGATCCCGCCTGCCCGTGGACCTGGCGCACCTCGCGCTGGCTGGTCGCCGTCGCCGACGCCCGCAACCTGCGCGTCGAGTGGCGGGCGTTCAGCCTGGCCATTCTCAACGCCGGCAACGTGCCGCCGCAGTTCGCCGAGGCGATGACCGCCTCCTCCCGGGCGCTGCGGCTGGTGGAGGCGTTGCGGGCCGAGGACCGGCACGACGACATCGCCCGGTTCTACGCGGAACTGGGCGCCCGCACCTACGAGGCAGGCGACCCGCTGTCGCCGAAGATCGTGGCCGCGGCCGTGGCGGCGGCCGGCCTGGAGGCGGCGGCGGCGGCTCTCGACGACGAGCGCTGGGACGAGGCGGTGCGCGAGTCGCACGCGCTGGCGTACGCCTCGGCCGGCCCGGACATCGGCTCGCCGGTGCTCATGGTGCCCGGCACGGAGCGGGGCGTCCACGGCCCGATCCTCACCGAGGTGCCCGGCACCGACGACGCCCTGACCATCTGGGACTCCCTGCTCCCCCTGCTGCGCATCCCCGCCTTCCACGAGGTCAAGCGCGGCCGCTCCTGACCCCTCCGACCGGGATCCGCACCCGTTGCCGGAAAGGGTGGCCGTCGAACGACCACGCCTTCCGGGACAACGCGCGCCGGCGCGGTGGGCACGGCGGGGTGGGAACGGCGGGGTGGGAACGGCGGGGTGGGCACCGGGGGCGGCATGATGGGCGCATGATCGCGCGCTTCAAGGACCTCTGTCTCGACGCCGCCGACGCCCGGGGGCTGGGCTCCTTCTGGGCCCGGATCCTCGACGGCGAGGTGGTCGACACCGGCGACGGCGACACCCGGGTCGACCCGCGCGAGGCCCGCTCCGGCGCCGAGTCGATCTGGGTCAACCAGGTGCCCGAGCCGCGTACCGGCAAGACCCGCGTACACCTGGACCTGCGGCTCGCCGACGCGGAGCCGGCGGCGCTGCTCGCGGCCGGCGCCCGGCTGGTGCGCGAGCCCGACACGGAAATCGGCTGGTGGGTGCTGGCCGACCCGGACGGCAACCTGTTTTGCGCCTTCCCGCCCCGCGACGACACCCGCCCGGGGCCGTTCGAGCTGGTCGTCGACGCGGCCGACCCGGCGGCGCAGGCGACCTGGTGGGCCGGGGTGGTCGGCGGCACGGTGGAGACCAGCGGGGAGGGCTACGCCTCGCTGGTCGCAGCCGCCGGCTTCCCCTGGGACCACTGGGTCTTCGACCCGGTGCCGGAGCGCAAGACGGTCAAGAACCGGATGCACTGGGACGTCGACCTGACCGAGGCGACGCCGACCGCGCTGATCAGGGCCGGCGCGACGCTGTTGCGCGAGCCGGACGACGACGTCAGCTGGTGGGTGCTGGCCGACCCGGAGGGCAACGAGTTCTGCGCGTTCGCACCTCGTCCCACCCAGTGAGCGGCAGAGCTACCCAGCGCCCCGCGGGTGGACTAGCGTTTCCCTAGCTCCGCCAGCCAGCGCGTTCGCCGCCGACGTCGATACGCCTCCGGCCGACCCCCAGCCCGCCCGATCGGTTGGTTCTCGCGGGAACTCCCCTCTGCCGGTCCACCGGTTGGGCAGGATCGTCCCCAACGAGGAGGTGCCGTCGTGCAGGACACCCGCGCTCTCGCCCTGATGTTCGAGGTGAGCGGCCTGCCACCGGTCAAGACCGAGGCGCTGTCCATCTTCGCCGCCGGGCACCGGCAGGCGACGAGGGTCCGCGCCCTGCTCCAAGCGGCCTGCGTGGCGGCCCAGCGCACCGGCTGGACCCCGCTCTCCGGGCCGGTCGAGGTGGACCTCGTGCTGCGCTGCCCGCCGGGGCACCGCACCTCCGACGCCAGCAGCCTGCTGGGCGGGGTGTGCGCGGTGCTCCAGGACAAGAAGCGGGTGGCCAGCATCGGCCTGGCGCACCTCGGTGTCCTGGTCGACGTCGCCCTCTACGACGACGACCGGCAGATTCGCCGGTTGTCGTACGCCGAGGAGCCGGCGGAGGAATTCTCGTACCAGGTGCGGGTCGCCGCCGTAGCCGCCCTGGTTTGACCGACGCCCGCGGTGGGGTACCGCGGACGCCGACGAAGGGAGCGCCGATGTCGGAGCCACATGTCACGCTGGACCCTCGGGGGCTCGATCCCGTGCAGCAGAAGCTGCGGGGGCCGCTGGAGGACCAGCTGACCTCGGCGTTGCAGGCGGCGGCGGAACGGGTCCGCGCCAGCTACGCCGGCGAGCCGGTCGAGCAGGTCTGCCAGCGGCTGCTGGACGAGACCCGCTCGGGCCTGCACCCCGACATCGCCGCCGGCTTCAACCCGGACATGGACGAGTTCTGCCGGGTGGCCGTGGCGGTCGTCCGGGGCGAGGCCACCTGAGGGGTGGTCGTCCCGCTCGTGAGCCGGGCGGGACGACGCGCCGGGTGACCGCACGGCGCCGGGCCCGCCCTCAGTACCGGCTCAGGTTCTGCGCGGGGCAGATCACGATGCGCGGGTTGGCGGCCGGGTTCAGCCAGGTCAGCACCCCGACCAGGTGGGCGTGGGAGAGGCTGACGCAGCCCGCGGTGGGGTTGCCCGCCGTGGTGCTGAACTCGTGCAGGAAGATGCCGCTGCCGGCGTTCGGCACGGGCTTCGCCACGTTCGGCGCCATGTTGTAGGTGATCACCGCGAAGTGGTTGTAGGCGGGGATCTCCTTCCAGAGCGCCTCGCTGTAGCCGCCCGGGTTCGTCGTGCTGTGCTGGAAGCTGTTGTACGCCGGCGAGCTCGGGTTCTCGTTCCACCAGTCGTTGGTCACCACCCGGTGGTACGGGTAGCGCACGCCCGGGTTCGCGGCGATGCCGTACATCGTCGGGCCGAACGAGTAGACCCCGGTCGGCGTGGTGGGCACCCCCTCGACGTGGTTGTCGCTGAAGCCCTTCGAGCCGATCCGGGCCGGCAGCGGCGCCGAGATCGGGACCCACCTGCCACCGAGCTGCGCGAACGTCTCCAGGGTGGCGTAGGTGGTGGTGTAGCCGTTGCCGGTGACGAGGACGACCTGCCTGCTGTCCCGCGGGAGGGTGGTCAGCAGGTCGGCGCGGTTCTTGACGTGCCGGCGGGGACGGACCGTGCCGGTCGGGCCGCCGCTGTCGGGGTCGGTGACCACGGCCGCGGCCGGGGTCGCACCGGTGGCCACGACGGGGGCGGCTACGCCCGCCGCCGCCCCGAGGATGAGGGTTCTGCGCTTCATTCCCAAGATCCTGACACTCGTTGCTTCCCCGCGCTGTCCCGAAAACAGTGATTTTTGCTGATCAGTAGGGCCGCGCGGCGACCTGCCTCGCCCGGACGGCCCGCGCCGGCGGGAGGCGAGAATGCCCGGGTACGGGTCAGGACCGGGTCCGCAACTCCCCGGCCCTGACCCCCAACCGTCCGGCGTGGTAGCGGCCATCGCCAGGATGAGCGCGCGGGCGTTGGCACGCCGCCCACGCCGGGCTCACCACGGCGAGCCGGCCCGCCTGCACTCAGCTCCACGGTGCCCAACTACCGGACTTCGGCGCGCCCCGACTCACCCCGAAGAGCCGTGAGCGCCGGATCAGGCTAGGCGCGTTCCTCCAGCTCGGACAAGGTGCGCGGGGGCCACCGAGGAGTGATTGATGTCAAGGACGAAAAGCGGCATGTCGGCGTAACACGGCCGTCGAATTCAGCGCTGTTCCGGGTCGAGGGACCCTGTGTGCGAGGGGTGGCGCGCCGACCCCACGACGCCGGGGCTGCACCGTCGCCGGGCGCCCGTCCACCATGCCACCGCCGGCGGCACGGCGCGCGCAGCCGGGGCGCGCCGTGCGGGGGCCACCGGCGCGGCTCAGAAGTGCCGCAACAGCTCGGGGAAGGCGGCCAGGTGCAGCACGCCCGGGTCGGCCGGGTCCAGCTCGTCGTGCTCCAGCACCCAGGTGTTGTCGTTGGGGATGAACACCGCGTTCATCCCGGCCGCCCGGGCGGGCCGGATGTCGGACTTCGGGGAGTTGCCGATCATCCACGCGGCGGCCGGGTCGAAGCAGTGCTCCTTGATTAGCCACCGGTACGTGTCGACGTCCTTCTCCATCACGATGTGCGCGGCCCGGAAGTGGTGCAGCAGGCCGGAGGCGTCGAGCTTGCGCTGCTGTTCGGCAGGCTCGCCCTTGGTCAGCAGCAGCAGGTGGTGCCGGCCGGCCAGCTCGTCCAGCGCCTCGGCGACCCCCGGCATCAGCTCCACCCGGTGCTCCGCCAGCGCCACGGCCAGGCCCTCCACCTCGCGGCGCTCCGCCTCCGTGGTGGGCCGCTGCCGCAGCCGCTCCAGGCACTCTCCGAGGCTGCGCAGGAAGACCTTGCTGCCGTAGCCGTGCGTCGCCGCGTTGGCCCGCTCGATGTCATCGAGGACGGCCCGGATCTCGACCCGGTCGAGGGTGGGGTGGTCCACCCACGCCAGGAAGTCGTCGATCACCCGCTCGAACAGGACGTTGTTCTCCCAGAGCGTGTCGTCGGCGTCGAAGACGAGCACCTGCCCGGCCCGTCGGCGCGTCGCGTCCTCCATCGGTCCCCCTCCGTGCGCGGCCCGGGTCACCGTACTGCGGCCCGCCGCCCCGGTCACCCGGGTTCTCCCCGGTCGCGGCGGCCGTCACCGGCACGTCAGCGCCGCAGGGTGAGGATCAGGTCGGCGACCAGCGCGGTCCAGCCCGTCTGGTGCCAGGCGCCCAGGCCGGCCCCGTTGTCGCCGTGGAAGTACTCCGGGAAACAGATCAGGTCCCGCCAGTCCGGGTGGGTCTGGAACAGCTGGGCGGCGCCGTAGATCGGGCGTCGGCCCCAGTCGTCGCGGGTGAACAGCGAGATCAGCCGGGCGGAGAGGTCGTCGGCGATCTCGTCGAGCGTGCGCTTCACCCCGGACCGGGTCGGGTACTCCACCTGCAGGTCGTCGCCGAAGAAGGCGGCGTAGTCGCGCAGGGCGCTGATCAGCAGGAAGTTGGTCGGCATCCAGATCGGGCCGCGCCAGTTGGAGTTGCCGCCGAACAGCCCGCTGGTCGACTCGGCCGGCTCGTAGCCGACGCAGAACTCCTGCCCGCCGAGGGTCACCGAGAACGGCTTGTCCAGGTGCGCCCGGGACAGCGTCCGCAGGCCGTAGTCGGAGAGGAACTCGTCGCCGTCGAGCATCCGGGCCAGCAGTCGGACGATCTGCTCCGGGCCGACCATGGAGAGCAGCCGGTGCTGCCGGCCGTCCGGGCCGAGCCGGCGGGCGCCGATCACCTCGGCGTACTCGGGGCGGTTGGTGAGGAACCAGCGCAGCCGGGCGCCCAACTCCGGCAGCTGGTGCAGGGTACGGGCGGTGAGCCGGGTGGTGGCCGCCAGCGGCAGCAGCCCGACCACCGAGCGGACCTTCAGCGGCACCTTCGTGCCGTCGGCGAGCCGCAGCACGTCGTAGAAGAACGCGTCCTCGTCGTCCCAGAGGCCCTGCTCGTACGCGGCCGCCGCGATGTAGGCGAAGTGCTCGAAGAACTTCGTGGCGGTGTCCACCCAGGTGCGGTCGTGCTCGGCCAGCACGATCGCCATGTCGAGCAGGTTCAACGCGTACATGGCCATCCAGCCGGTGCCGTCGGACTGCTCCAGCACCCCGGCGACCGGCAGCGCCGCCGAGCGGTCGAACGGGCCGACGTTGTCCAGGCCGAGGAAGCCGCCCTCGAAGACGTTGTTGCCGCCGGTGTCCTTGCGGTTGACCCACCAGGTGAAGTTGAGCAGCAGCTTGTGCATCACCCGGGCCAGGAAGTCGTGGTCCCGGCCGCCGTCGATCTCGAACACCTTCAGCGCCGCCCAGGCGTGCACCGGCGGGTTGACGTCGCCGAACGCCCACTCGTACGCCGGGATCTGCCCGTTGGGGTGCAGGTACCACTCGCGCAGCAGGAGCAGCAGCTGGTCCTTGGCGAAACCCGGGTCGACCCGGGCGATGCTGACGCAGTGGAAGGCCAGGTCCCAGGCGGCGTACCAGGGGTACTCCCAGGGGTCCGGCATGGAGATCACGTCGAAGCTGGTCATGTGCCACCAGGCGCTGTTGCGCCCGTGCCGGCGCCCCGGCGGCGGCGTCGAGCCGGGGTCGCCCTCCAGCCAGCGCTTGACGTCGAAGTGGTAGAACTGCTTGCCCCACATCAGCCCGGCGATCGCCTGCCGGGCGACCAGGGCCTCGTCCGCGCTGGCGGCGGCCGGGATCACCCCGGCGAAGAAGCGGTTCGCCTCCGCCCGCCGGGCCCAGACCACCGCGTCGAAGCCGTCGCCCAGCTCCGCCGGGGGCGGCGGGGTGCCGCCGGGCGGCGGGGCGGTACGGGTCAGGCGCAGCCTGATCTGCCGCTGGGCGCGCGCCGGCACCTCCAGCACGTAGTGCAGCGCCCCCTTGGTGCCCTCCCCCGCCGGGTTGACCGTCGCGGCCCCGTTGACCACGTGGTCGTTGATGCCGTCCTTCGGGTAGGGCGAGCGGCCGGGCAGCCCCCAGAGCCGCTCGGCGTTGGTGTCGTTGTCGCAGAGCAGCGGGGTGGGCTCGCCGTCGCCCTCCAGCAGCAGCTGGCCCAGGACCCGGTGTTCGCCGACCAGCCGGGAGCCCTCGCCGACCAGCCGGGGCACCCGGTCCGCGCCGGGCAGCCCCCAGGCCCAGGTGTTGCGGAACCACAGGGTGGGCAGCACGTGCAGGGTGCCCGCCCGGTCGCCCCGGTTCGCCACGGTGACCACGATGCACATGTCGGTCGGCGTGGCCTTGGCGTAGTCCACGGTCACCGCCCAGAACCGGTCGTCGTCGAAGATGCCGGTGTCGACCAGCTCGTACTCGGTGTCGTCCCGGCCGCGCAACGCGTTCACCGCGACCAGCTCGTCGTAGGGGAAGGCGGCCTGCGGGTAGTGGTAGCGCCAGCGCATCCAGGAGTGGGTGGGGGTGGAGTCCTCGTACCACCAGTACTCCTTGGCGTCCTCGCCGTGGTTGCCGCCGTCGCCGCCGAGGCCGAACATCCGCTCCTTGAGGATCGGGTCCCTGCCGTTCCACAGCGCCAGGGCGAAGCAGAACGTCTGCCGGTCGTCGCAGACGCCCGCCATGCCGTCCTCTGACCACCGGTAGGCTCGGGACCGCGCGTGGTCGTGGGGGAAGTAGTCCCACGCCGTGCCGTGTTCGCTGTAGTCCTCCCGTACCGTCCCCCACGCCCGTTCGGACAGATAGGGACCCCATGCGCGCCAGTCCTGCTCCCCCGCGTCGGCCTGGGCCAGCCGGAGCCGTTCAGGGTCGGGGGCGGGAACGTTCGGGAGCGACACGTCGGTGATCACCTGCACATCTTCGATGCCGCCGCGGGAGTTCACCACAGCGGCCATTCTCGTCGTGGCGCGTTACACCCCGCGGCCGGTGGAGGAAAGTTGATCGACATTCGTTTCGGCCCGCAGGTCTGCGGAGAGCTGACCAGCGGGGCGACCCGGGAGTGGCTGGTTGCCGACGGCCTCGGGGGCTACGCCACGGGCACGGTCAGCGGGCTGCGCACCCGTCGCTACCACGGCCTGCTGGTGGTCCCCGGTGAGACACCGGCGTCCCGCCGGGTGGGACTGGTCGGTCTCGACCCGGCCGTGCGGCTCGCCTCCGGCGCGCGGGTGCGCCTCGGCGCGCACGAGTGGGCCTCCGGCGACGTCGACCCGCGCGGCTTCGAGTTGCTGGAACGGTTCGACCTGGTCGACGGCCTGCCCCGGTGGCGCTGGCGGATCGGTGACGTGGTCGTCGAGCGGGAGCTGGCCATGGTGCACGGCCGGTCGTGCGTGGCGGTGGTGCACCGGCTGGTCTCCGGCGGGCCGGTCCAGCTCGACCTGGCCGCGGTCTGCACCTGGCGGGACGCGCACGGCGAGCGCCGCGCCGACGGCCCGGCGCCCCGGATGGAGCCGG
>NZ_JAMOKF010000116.1 GCF_023656545.1 Micromonospora phytophila
AACGGCTCGCCGCCCGCGCGGTCGCCGCCTACCGGCCGGCCCGGGAGCGCTGACGCGGAGGATCGACCAGGGTCGCGGCAGGTCGGGAGGTCCCGGCGCTCGGACACGCCGGGATGCCGCGACCAGCGTCGCCCGCAGCGGGTGGTGCCGGGGCCGTGGCCGGTCGTCGCGCGCCGCTCAGAGCCAGTCGAACCACTCCTTCGGCAGCAGGGCGTAGCCGACGAAGGCCGCGACGTCGAGCACGGTGTGCGCGACGACCAGCGGCATGACCCGGCGGGTGCGCAGGTAGAAGAGGCTGAACACGACGCCCATCACCGCGTTGCCGAGGAAGGCGCCGAAGCCCTGGTAGAGGTGGTAGGAACCGCGCAGCAGGGCGCTCGTGGCGATGATCGCGCCGAGCCGCCAGTGGAGCTGGCGCAGCCGGGTGACCAGGTAGCCGACCACGATCACCTCCTCCAGCACGGCGTTCTGCGCGGCGGCGAGGATCAGCACCGGCACCGTCCACCAGACGTCGGGCAGCGCGGCCGGCACCAGGGTGGCGTTGACGCCGAGCTGCGCCGCGGCCCAGAAGAGCGCCAGGCCGGGCAGGCCGATCAGCGCCGCCAGGCCGGCACCCCGGGCGAGGTCCTGGCCGGGCCGCCGGGCGTCGAGGCCGAGCGTCCGCGCCGGGTCGCCGGGGTCGCGCGCCAGCAGGTGTACGGCGAGCAGCACGGGCAGCAGCGCGAAGCCGATGCCGAGCAGCTGGTACGTGAGGTCCAGCCACGGCCGGGGTGACGCCGACGTGTTCAGCGAGGCGGTCTGCTTCGACAGCGGCCCCTCGGCGGTCAGCTTCGCGATGATCGACACCGTGGCGTAGACGGCGGACTGGCCGAGGGACAACCCCAGCACCAGCAGCGTCTCGGTGCCCAGGGTCCGGCGGGAGACCGGACGGGTGAGCTCAAGGGTCACCGCACCACTGTGCCCGACCGCGCCCTCCGGCGGCACCGGTCGAGCGGTCCCCGTGAGGCGGTCGCACATTCTGTGCGACCGGTCGGCACGCTCCGTGGACATTCTATGGCTGCCCGATCCGCCGTCAGGAGAAGGAGCGCGTCTCGTGGACAACGTCGAGCGGTTGTTGAAGGAGAGCTGGACCCTGGTCGAGGAGAACCGGGAACGGCTGAGCGGTCACTTCTACGCACGGCTCTTCCTCCTCGACCCCGAGCTGCGCAAGCTCTTCCCGGTGCAGATGTCCGGGCAGGGCGACCGGATCCTGGAGGCGATCGTCACCGCCAGCCAGACCGTCGGGGACCCGGAGAGCTTCGACGAGTACCTGCGCCAGCTCGGCCGGGACCACCGGAAGTACCACGTCACCGCCGAGCACTACGCGACCATGGGCGTCGCGCTGCTCGACGCGCTGCGCAGCACCGCCGGCGACGGCTGGAACCTGGAGTACGACCAGGCGTGGCGGGACGCGTACGCGGCCATCTCGGAGAAGATGCTGGCCGGGGCGGCGTCGGACGAGAACCCGCCGTTCTGGCACGCCGAGGTGCTGACCCACGAGCGGCACGGCCCGGACACGGCGGTGCTGACCTGTCGGGCGTTGCAGCACCCGCTGCCGTGGAAGGCCGGCCAGTACGTCAGCGTCGAGGTGCCCCGCTACCACCCCCGGGTGTGGCGGACGTACTCGGTGGCGAACGCCCCGAACGACGACAACGTCCTGGAGTTCCACGTCCGTACGCCCGGCGCGGGCTGGGTGTCGGGAGCGCTGGTTCGGCGGGTGAAGCCCGGTGACCTGCTCCGGGTGGCCGCGCCGATGGGGTCGATGACGGTGGACCGCTCGTCGGAGCGGGACATCCTCTGCGTCGCCGGCGGGGTGGGGCTCGCCCCGGTCAAGGCGCTGGTGGAGGAGCTGGCCACCTTCAACCGGACCCGCTGGGTGCACGTCTTCTACGGCGCCCGCACCGAGGCGGACCTGTACGGCCTGGCCGCGCTCCAGGAGCTGGTGGCGGCGCACCCGTGGTTGTCGGTCACCCCGGCGTGCAGCGAGGACCCGGACTTCGACGGCGAGCTGGGCGACATCTCCGACGTGGTCAGCCGGTACGGCCCGTGGACGACGCACGACTGCTTCGTCTCCGGTTCGGCCCGGATGGTCCGGGCCACCCTCCGGGTGCTCGCGGAGGACGACGTGCCGCCGGAGAACACCCGCTACGACACCTTCGGCAATCTGTAGAACGTTCCTCCCCCCATGCCGGGGCGCGTGCCCCTGCCCCCTGGGGCACGCGCCCCGGCCCCCCGTACGGGCGGACCGGCACCGCCTGGCACGACCACGGCCGTCCGGCCTTCCTTCCCAACTGGGCGGCCGTGGTCGTGCCGCTCCGCCGAGCATGGTCGTGGGAAGCCCCGACCAGCGGCCCGGCGCGCCGAGTTCAGTAGCGCCAGGGGTGGCCGGTTTCGCGGTACTCCTCGATCGGCACCAGCGGCACGCCGGGTGCCATCCGGTCCACGTAGAGCCGCCCCTCCAGGTGGTCGATCTCGTGGGCGACGAGCCGGGCCATGCCGAACTCGAACGAGGTGATGATCCGGCCGCCGTCGAACCGGGCGTGCTCCACGTCCAGCCGCAGCGGTCGGGGCACCAGCCCGCGGTGGTCGAAGAAGGAGAGGCAGCCCTCGTACTGCTCGTCGGTGTCCGGGGAGGCGTCGACCACCCGGGGGTTGAGCAGCACCACCGGCTCGGTGGAGCGGTCGGGCGGTCGGACCACGGCCGCCGCCCGGCCGATGCCGAGCTGCGGGGCGGCGACGCCCACCCCCTTGCTGAACGGGTGCAGCTCGTCGAGGCGGAGCAGGACCGCGGAGAGCCGGTCGACCACCTCGCGGGCCACCTGCTCCTCGCGCGGCAGGTCGAACGGACGCCCGGGTTGGCGGAGCAGGTCGGAGCCCCGCTGCACGATGCCGATGCCCTGCATCCGGTCGCTGGGGCGGATCCGCCCGGCGTTCTCGGGTTCGGCCTCCGGCCGGCCGCGGAACCGCCACTGCATCCGGTAGCGGGCGTTGAGCGGCGGGTCGTCGGTCGCCCAGTCGAAGATCGCCCGGTCGCCGTCGTCGCTGCGGATGACGGGGGTGCGCAGCGGGCCCTCCTCCGCCGAGAGCGAGGTCTCCGCGCCCCAGACCTGCGGGTCGAGGGCCGCCGGCAGGTCCAGGCGTACGGCCATCTGCCGGGTCGGCAGCCGGACCGCCCGCTGGAACCAGGGGCCCCACTTGTCCTGACCGACGCAGTACGCGTACTCGATGGTGGCCCGGTCGCCGGGGTAGAGCGGGAACCGCCGGCCGCCGTTCTCGAAGAGCAGCCAGAGCTCCTTGAAGGCGTCCCGGTCGTGCTTGGCCCGCCAGTGCATCGCCTCCCGCTCGCCGGCGTCCTCCCGGTACGCCTGCAGTTGCAGCTCGGCGAAGGTGAGCGGGTGTTCGCGGTGGTGCCGGTTGGAGCGGCCCGGGTCGTTCGGGTACCGGTCGACGGCGACCCGGACGAGGTAGCGGGTGACCGGTTCGGTGCCGGCGTTGTAGAGCTCCCGCCGGATGACGCAGCGGTAGGCGTCGTCGCGGTGGGTGAGGGTGGCGAGTTCCCGCTCGACGATCAGCCCGGTGCCCGGTGGCAGCCACTGCCCGGGCATGGGCGGTTCCCGGTGGGACCGCTCGGAACGGGCGTGCCGCAGCTCGTCGTACTCCCGGAAGCGCTGCCAGATGGCGCCGCTGGCCTCCAGCACGGCCTCGGCGCGGCGGGCGAAGTCCTCGGTGGGGCGGTGCCGGCGCCCCTCGACGTGGCTGACGTAGGACGGGTCGAATCCCATCAGGGTGGCGAGCTGTTTCTTGGACAGCCCCCGCCCCGTGCGCTGCCGGGCGAGTTCGGCGGCGAAGGAGTCGGCAGCCCGATCGAGCGGTGAGGTCGTCATCGGCTTCCTCGTGGCCGGGAGTATCAGTTTCACGTTCGGTGGTCGGACAGGCACGGAAGTGCCACCTTGCCGACACGAGCCTTGACCCGCCAGAGACCGACGTCGATACTGCGCGACCGGCGTTTCCTGCCTCGACCCCCGGGTAGTACGCGCGGGGCGGAGGACGGAGTGACCCGGCCCTCTCCCTCCGATTGAGGTGAGGCTTCCCTTAGACCACGATCCGTGGTTAGGCTAGCCTTAGCTCAGTGACGAGCGCTTCGGACGGGGGATGAGTCAGGTGACAGCGGTGATGCCGAGGCGCGAGGTCGTCGCCGCGCCACTGGCGCCGGTCGCCGACGCCCTGCGGGCCATGTTCGGCACCGACGACCTGCCCGGGCTCGCCCCCGGCCTGCTGGTCAGCGAGGAGTTCGGCTGGAGCCCGGCCACCTCGCTGGTCGACGGCACCCGGCTGCCGGAGTTCCTGCGCGCCGCCACGCTGCGCTGGGGTGGCACGCCGCACGCCTGCGCCGCGCTGGCGTGGAAGTCGTACAGCTACTGGACGGCGCTGCCCGTGGTGCTCGGCTGGGCCTCCTCCCGGCGGGTGCCGCTGCTCGACCCGGCCGACGTGCTGATCCACTTCGAGGACCACCGCCCCCTGCTGACCATGGGCCTGCGTCGCTCCACCACCGTCGCGGTGCTGCCGAGCGACCCGCTGGCCCTGGCCGGCCGGCCCGAGGTGCGGGTCGTCGCCGACGAGGCGGAGCTGCTCGGCCTGCTGCGCGCGTCGCTGCTCGACGCCCACCTGGGCCCGATGATCGCCGCGATCCAGGCCGAAGTCCGGATCGGCGCGCGTACGCTGCTCGGCTCGGTGGCCTCCGGCATCGCCCACGGCATCCTCCGGGCCGCCGACGGGCTGCCCGGGTCGTCGGTCGAGACGATCGACACGCTGCTCGGCGCGCTCGACCTCGCCGACCTGGTGGAGCTGGTGCCGGGCCCGAGCGGCGAGCCGACGGTGCAGCGGCGCACCTGCTGCCTCGCCTTCACCCTCCCCAAGCCCAAGATCTGCCAGGGCTGCTGCGTCCGCCAGTCCTGACCCGTCCCCTCGCGCGCCGGCCCGCGCCGGACGCTTGCGAAGGTCCGGCTGCGGCAGGACGTCGCGACGTCGGCCGCCGCGGGCTCAGTCGGTGAGCGGGCGCACGTCCCAGAGCCAGACCCCGCCGGTGTACGTGGGCCGGATCCCGGTCAGCTCGGTCATGCCCCGACGCAACGCGTCGGCGTACCAGTGCGGCCCGAGGATCACCGCGCCCGCCCGCCAGTACCGCAGGTCGTCGACCGCCTCGACCCGGGTCTGCGGGGTGAGCGGCGGCACCGCCCCGGTCCGCCGGATCACCGCGAAGAAGTCGCTGGTCGGCCGGGGCGTGGCGGTGAACAGGGCGACCCGGTGCATCCCGGGCCGGGTGTCCGGGCCGAGGAAGTAGCCGCGGGCGATCGGCATCTCCAGCCCGGTCCGGGCGGACCAGCGCAGCGGCTCGGCGTAGTGGCTGTCCGGCAGCGGCAGGGTCACGATGCTGCGGTCGCCGGCCGCGTACGGCCGCCAGGCGCCGGAGGTGACGAAGGCGGGCACGGGGTCGAGACGGGTCGTCGGCAGCGGGGTGGGCAGGATCGGCAGCAGGGCCATCGTCAGCACGGTGGCGGCGGCGAACCGGATCTGGCCGCGCGTGTTCGGGTGCCGGGCGGCCAGCGTCCGGACGCGTTCCGTCCCGTAGGCGAGCAGCACTCCGACGATCGGGGTGATGGCCAGCGCCCAGCGGGTCGGCACCACGGAGTGCAGGACCGGCAGGTTCTCCAGCGCCGCCCACGGCCCGGGCACCCCGGTGCCCCTGCCGTTGAGCTGGACCTCCCGGCCGAGGGAGAGCAGGCCGAAGAGAAGGGCCAGGACGCCCAGGCCGAGCACCACGACGCTGCGCCGCAGCCACCAGACCAGGGCGACCACCAGCACCGCCAGCGGCCAGCCGAAGAAGGCGTTCTCCTCGGTGGGGTTCTTCGCCAGTCCCTGTGCCGTGCGCGCGTCCCCGGCCAGGGACTCCCTCGACCAGGCCACGAACGAGGCCAGGTCGGTGGAGTAGCCCCGGATCAGCCGGGAGAGCCCCTGGTAGGCGCCGAGGCCGAAGAACTGGACGTACAGCGGATACGCCAGCAGCACCAGCGCCACCGCGGCGGCCACCCCCAGGCCGGCGAGGAACGGACGGGTCCGCCGGCGCAGGTCGGGCCGGCCGACGAGGAGCGCCCCGACGACCACGCCCAGGCCGATCGCGGTCATCAGCAGGATCTCCAGGTTGATGAAGGCCTGCCAGACGATCACCAGAGCGAGCAGCACGCCGTTGCGCAGCCAGCGCCCGGGTTCGGCTAGCCGGAGGGTGCGCCAGATGATCAGCGGCACCACGAACTGCGACACGATGTTCGGATGCGCGTTGGCGTGCGACACCATCGCCGGGGCGTACGCGCAGAAGGCCGCGCCGAGCCAGGCCGGCCCCCGGGAGCGGACGACCACCCGGGACAGCAGGAAGTACCAGGCGGTGGCCGTGGCGATCATGCCCAGGGTGAGGAAGAGCAGGAAGGAGGCGCGGGGCCCGAAAAGCACGGTGATCGGCGTCATTGGTAGCGAAACGGATAACACGGACGTGTTTGCCATCAGGTTGACGCCGTCCGGCACGTTCATCCGATCCGAGGTGAACGGGTAGGCAAAATCGGTCAGCACCCGCGCACCGTGCGCCATCATCCACTCGAACTGCGCCTGGTCGGTGCGGTTGTCGCGAAGGCTCTGACCGGGGTCCAGCCAGAGTCGCGCGGTGATCCAGAAGCCGAGCACGACGAAGCTCGACACGGCGGCGACGTCCGTCCACCACCCCTTCCACGCGCGTTCGCCCCGGTCGGGCCCGCCCTCGGCCGCCCCGGGTGCGGGGGTGCCGGCGGGGACGCCCGCTTCAGGAGTAGTCATCGCGATTCGTAGGGTAGTCAGGCTATGGCGCTGCCGTGACATGTTTCGGGGTACTGCCGTACCATGTGCCGGGTTCGCCCACCGCCGATCACGTGCCCACCCCCGACCGCATTTCGGCCACCACGGTGCCCCGATTCTTCTGCCATCTGCGCGGATGATTCACTCTGTCGGTCCAGGCGCGGGTCGAGTCATATCGTGAGGAATCGACGCATGGCAGAAATCACTGGGGATCAGCGCGTCCAGTCCGAGGTCCTGGAGGGCCTCGCGACCGCTGTCAACCACCGTCGCTGGTTCGTCGAGCTGGCCGTGCCGTACCTCGGTGACAACCCGATCGAGATCGGCAGCGGGCTCGGCGACTACGCGCTGGAGTGGGCCGAGCGGCTGCCCCGGTTCACCGCCACCGAGGCCGACCCCGACCGGCTGGTCTCGCTGAAGGAACGCCTCGCCGAGCAGCCGGGCATCGAGGTCCGGCAGATGCTGCTGCCGCACTCGGAGCGGGGCGACTACAGCGCCGCCGTGTCGTACAACGTGCTGGAGCACATCGACGACCACGTGGGGGCGCTGCGCAGCATGCGCGACCTGGTCCGCCCCGGCGGCAACGTGATCATCATCGTGCCGGCGTTCCAGTTCGCGATGAGCCCGGCGGACATCGCCACCGGCCACGTCCGCCGCTACACCAAGAAGACCCTGGGCGCCGCGATGACCGAGGCGGGCCTGACGGTCGAGAAGATCCACTACGCGAACGCGCTCGGCCTGATCGGCTACTTCATGGCCACCAAGGTCTTCCGGCTGATGCCGAAGGAGGGCCCGATGGTGAAGGTCTACGACACCGTCGTCCTCCCCGCCACCAAGGCCGCCGAGCAGCGCGTCCGCCCCCCGTTCGGCCAGTCCGTCTTCGCCGTCGCCCGCGTCCCCGCCTGACCCCGCCCCCGCCCCCGCCCCCGCGATCTTGCAGTTTCGGCCCGCGTGTCGCGGCTTTCGCCCGTCGTGTCGGGGCGACAAGTGCAAGATCGCGGAAGGCAGGGCGGGGTGGGTTACTCCTTGACCTGGTAGGTGGGGCGGATGACGGCGCGGGCCAGGGTGTGGAAGGCCAGGTTGAAGCCGACGTAGGCCGGGGTGGCGTCGGGGGTGACGTCGAGGCGTTCGACGTCCAGGGCGTGCACCGCGAAGACGTAGCGGTGCGGGCGGTCACCCGGCGGCGGTGCCGCCCCGCCGTACCCCTGCTCGCCGTAGTCGTTGCGGACGGTGAAGGCGTCGCCGAGGTCGCCCGCGCCCGCCCCGCGCGCCAACCGCGTCACGCTCGCCGGCAGGTTGACCAGCACCCAGTGCCAGAAGCCGCTGCCGGTCGGCGCGTCCGGGTCGAAGCAGGTCACCACGAAACCCTTGGTCTCGGCCGGGAAGTCGGACCAGGCCAACTGCGGCGAGATGTTGTCGCCGCCGACGCTGCCGTGCGCGTACGTCGCCTCCATCGGCTCCCCGTTGTGGACGTCGTCACTGGTCAGGGAGAACGACGAGACGGTCGGCAGCAGTTCGTACGGGTCCGGGGCGATCGGTCGTTCCAGGGTCATCGGGACGGGTCCTTCCGGTGAGCGCGGTCTCCTGCGCCCCTTCTTACCCTGCCGCGGCCCGCGAATAGCCGGGAAGCGCCCGGTGTCGGGCAATCCGACGGCTGCTCATTATGGTTGTACCTGGGTGGTCACCGGCGAAGGGACCGCGTTGAGCAGCATCTGGCGGGACTTCCTCGCCGCCGTCGTCGCCGCGGTGCACCGACGGGACGAGGAGGCCCTGCGCGAGGAGCGTCGCCGGGCGGTGCAGCGACTGGCCGAGGAGAAGATCCACGAGGAGCGCCGGCGCCGCGCGGGTGACCCGCCTGGCCCGAACCCGCCGCCGGATTGACGATCCCACAGCCCGTCATGAGCGAGGACGCCTGACGGCCGGGCGGCGAATTTGCCGCCCATCTGCCGGGACCAACGAGACTCGGCGGCCCCGGACGGGGCGCAATGAGACGGGCTTACCGACCATGGACACGCCCCCTGATCAGCGTTCGCGCTGCTCAGGGGGCGTTTTTGCGGTTCGGGGCGGAGGGTGTGGGATTCGAACCCACGAAGGACATCGCTGCCCTTACCGGTTTTCAAGACCAGCGCCATCGGCCACTAGGCGAACCCTCCCGGACCGCGACCCCGGGAGGTCGCGCGACCGTGCCTAGTCTGCCACGGCGGCCCGCCGCGCGAGCGGGCACGGCACCCGCGCGCGGTGATCGACCCGAGGTGGCAGACCCCTGCCGCCGGACCGGTCACCGGGGTCCCCGCCCGCCGGGAGGTCCACAGTGGCCAGGGCACGGGCCCGCCCGGCGGTGGCCGGGATCCTTGGCCCGGGCGCGGACCGGCGGGCGGGTGGGGTAGACACAAGACATGCGCGCGATCACGATCCCGGAGCCCGGTGGACCCGACGCACTGGTCTGGAGCGAGGTGCCCGATCCCGAGCCCGGCCCGGCCGAGGTGATCGTCGACGTGCGGGCCAGCGCGGTGAACCGGGCGGACCTGCTGCAACGGCAGGGGCACTACCCGCCGCCGCCGGGCGCGCCCGCGTACCCCGGGCTGGAGTGCTCCGGGGTGATCAGCGCGACCGGGGCCGACGTGGCCGGCTGGGAGGTCGGTCAGGAGGTCTGCGCGCTGCTGGCCGGCGGCGGGTACGCCGAGCGGGTGGCCGTGCCGGTCGGGCAGCTGTTGCCGGTGCCGGCCGGCGTCGACCTGGTCGACGCGGCGGCGCTGCCCGAGGTGGCCTGCACGGTCTGGTCGAACGTGGTGCGGCTGGCCCGGCTGGCGAAGGGGGAGACGCTGCTGGTGCACGGCGGCGGCAGCGGGATCGGCACCTTCGCCGTCCAGCTCGGGGTCGCGCTCGGCGCGACCGTGGTGGTGACCGCCCGGGCGGCCAAGCACGAACGGCTGCGCGAGCTGGGCGCGGCGCACACCGTCGACTACCGCGAGCAGGACTTCGTCGAGGAGGTCCGGCGGGTCACCGACGGCCGGGGCGCGGACGTCATCCTCGACATCATGGGCGCGTCCTACCTGCCCCGGAACGTGGCGGCGCTGGCCACCGGCGGTCGGCTGGTGGTGATCGGCATGCAGGGCGGGCGCAAGGGCGAGCTGGACCTCGGCGCGCTGCTGGCCAAGCGGGGCACGGTCGCGGCGACGGCGCTGCGCTCCCGGCCGCTCGACGAGAAGGCGGAGATCGTCCGGGGGGTACGCGAGCAGGTCTGGCCGCTGGTCGAGGCGGGGACGGTCCGGCCGGTCGTGGACCGGCGGTTGCCGATGGCCGAGGCGGCGCAGGCCCACCGGCTGGTCGAGTCCAACGACCACGTCGGCAAGGTGCTGCTCACCACGGCCTGAAGCGGCACGTGCCGGCCCCTCGGCGCCGGTCTCCGCCGCGGCTGCCAGGCGGTCGGCGCGGTGCCAGGCGGTGAGCGCGGGGGCCAGGCGATCGGCGCGGGGCCAGACAATGAGCGCGGGGGCCAGGCGGTGGGCGCGGGTGTCAGGCGGTCGGCGCGGGGTCCGGGGCCGGACGCGGGAGCATCAGCCGGGCGCCGGGTCCCTCGCCGGCCAGCGAGTCGCCCGGGTTGTAGAGGGTGCAGCGCTGCAACGACAGGCAGCCGCAGCCGACGCAGCCGTCGAGGTCGTCGCGGAGCTTGCTCATCAGCCGGATCTTCTCGTCCAGCCGTTCCCGCCAGGCGGCGGAGAGCCGCGCCCAGTCGTCCGCGGTGGGGGTGCGCGAGGCCGGCAGGGAGTCCAGCGCCTCGCGGATCTCCTCCAGCGAGATGCCGACCTGCTGCGAGATCCGGACGAATGCCACCCGGCGCAGTTCGCCGCGGGCGTAGCGGCGCTGGTTGCCGCCGGTCCGTTCGGCCCGGATCAGCCCGAGCCGCTCGTAGTAGCGCAGCGCCGAGGGGGCCACGCCGCTGCGGGTGGAGAGCTGGCCGATGGTGAGAGACTCGTGCATCACGTCGCCTTGAGTTGAAGCTGACTTCAACTTGCAGGCTAGCCGCATGACCACGACGATCGCCAGCGCGGGCCGCGGCACTACCGCCCCACCCCGTCATCCGACCCCGCCGCCCCTGCCGGAACCCGTCGCGCCGCTGTTCGAGCGGGTCCGCGCCGGCCGCGAGTTCGGCCCGAACGTCCGTTCCACCGTCGACGTGCTCTGGGTGCTCTACGACCGGATCCTGCGGATCACCCCGGAGACCGCCGACGACCCGGAGCGGGACCGGTTCCTGCTCTCCAAGGGACACGCCGTGGCCGGCTACTACGCGGTGCTCGCCGCGAAGGGCTTCGTGCCCGCCGACTGGCTGGACGACCAGGGCGGGCCCGCGAGCCGGCTCGGGGACCACCCCGACCGGCTGCTGGTGCCCGGGGTGGAGATCGGCTCCGGCTCGCTCGGGCACGGGCTCGGGCTCGGCGTGGGCACCGTGCTCGGGCTGCGCGCCCAGGGCCTGCTCACCCCCCGGGTGTACGTGCTGCTCGGCGACGCGGAACTGGACGAGGGCGCCAACCACGAGGCGATCGCGTACGCGGGGGCGACCGGGCTGGGCAACCTGACCGCCGTCGTGGTCGACAACGGCTCGGCCACGCACGGCTGGCCGGGCGGCCCGGCGGCCCGGTTCACCGTCAACGGCTGGACCGCCGCGACCGTCGACGGGCGGGACCACGACGCCCTGCACACCGCCCTGACCGCGCAGGACAACCACCGGCCGCACGTCGTCGTCGCGATCGTCGACCAGGGGGAGTGACCGTGCGGGAGCGCTTCATCGACACCACCACCCGGCTGCTGGCAGAGGATCCGCGTACCGCGCTGGTGCTCGCCGACATCTCCGCCGCCGCGTTCGCCCCGGCCGCCGTACGCCACCCGGACCGGGTGCTCAACGTCGGGATCCGGGAACAGTTGCTGGTGGGCGTGGCCGGGGGGCTCGCCCTGACCGGGCTCCGCCCGATCGTGCACAGCTACGCGCCGTTCCTCATCGAGCGGGCGTACGAGCAGCTCAAGATCGACCTGGACCACCAGGGCGTGGGCGCGGTGCTGGTCAGCGTCGGCGCCTCGTACGACCGGGCGGCTTCGGGACGGACCCATCTCTCCCCGGCCGACGTCTCGCTGGTCGACGCCCTGCACGGCTGGACGGTGCACGTCCCCGGGCACCCCGACGAGGTGCCGGCGCTGCTGCGCGACGCGGTGGCCGGCGAGGGGTCGGCGTACCTGCGACTGTCCACGCTGCACAACGACCGGCCGCGCGGCGGCGACGGTGCGCTGCGGTTGGTCCGGGACGCCGGGCCGGGCGCGCCGCTGCTGGTCGCGGTCGGGCCGGTGCTGGACGCGGCGCTGGCCGCGGTGGCCGACCTCGGGGTGACGGTGGCGTACACCCACCGGCCCCGGCCGTTCGACACCGCCGGGCTGCGGGCGCTGGCCGGCACCGACGTCATCCTGGTCGAGCCCTACCTGGCCGGGACGTCCAGCCGGGTGGTGTCGGCGGCGCTGGCCGACCGGCCGCACCGGCTGCTGGCGCTCGGCGTCGGGCGGAAGGATCTGCGGCGGTACGGCTCGGCCGACGACCACACCCGGTGGCACGGCCTGGACGCGGCGGGGCTGCGCCGCTCGGTCGGCGCGTTCCTGTCACCGGCGCCGGCACCCGTCGGCTGAGCGGCGCGCCCACGTGGGGGCGGACCGTGCGGGACGGGAGGAGGACGGGTCAGTTGGCCGGGGCGTCGAGGGGGCGGCGGCGGGCGCGCTCGCGGCCGAGGATCCAGAGCGCCTCGACCCCGTCCTTCCAGGTGATCTTCTTGCCCTCTTCGCGACCCCGGGCGCGGTAGCTGATCGGCACCTCGTACGGGCGGATCCGGCGGCGCAGCAGCTTTCCGGTCACCTCGGCCTCCATGCCGAAGCCCCGGGAGCGGACGTCGAGCGAGCGGTACAGGGCGACCGGCATCAGCTTGAAGCAGGTCTCCAGGTCGCCGATGTAGGAGTTGAAGAGCACGTTCGCCGCCATCGTGACGCCCTTGTTGCCCATCACGTACCAGAAGCTGTAGGCGCTGTGGCTGCCGAAGGTGCGGTTGCCGTAGACCACCGTGGCCCGCCCGTCGAGCACCGGGTCGAGCAGCTTGGGGATGTCCTGCGGGTCGTACTCCAGGTCGGCGTCGAGGATGACCATGTAGTCACCCTCGGCGTTGTCGACCGCCGTCTTGATGGCCGCGCCCTTACCGGCGTTGCGCTGGTGGGTGATGACGCGCAGACGCGCGTCGTCGGCGCGCCCGAGGATCTCACCGGTGCCGTCCCGGCTGCCGTCGTCGACCACGACCAGCTCGATCTCACACGGGTAATCGACCGCCAATGCCTGCTTGAGGGCATCCGCGATGCGTTCTTCCTCGTTGTAGACCGGCATGAGGATCGAGAGCTTCACGGGAATCTCCACGGTGGCGACAATACGTCACCCCTAGCCTAGCCTGGCTGCTCGACGCGGCGGTGCCCGCCACCGCGTGCAGGCACCGTGGTGACCTCAGCCTGATGGTGTTTACTTCCGGCCATGTCGGCAGCCGGCTACCCGCTCGCCCTGGCCCCCGTCGCCGCGATCGGACTGCTCACCGTCGCCCTCCGGCCACGCGCCGAAGGCACCGTGGCGCCACTGCGCCTCGCCCTGGTCAGGGCGGCCCTGGTCACCGGGGTCTTCGCGGTGCTCACCGTGGAACTGCTCGGCGCGCTGCGACTGCTGACCCTGCCGGCGTTCGCCGCCGCCTGGCTGCTCTTCCTCCTCACCGTCGCCGCGGCCGCCCGACGCGGCCGCAACGCCGTCCGGCACCTGGCCGAGGCACCCGCCGCCCGACAGCGCACCCTGGTCGGCGCCGCGGTCGGCGCGTCCGCCGCCACCCTCGCCGCGTCGCCCCCGGCCTCGGGCTCGTCCCGGTCGACCGCGGCGGAACCCATCGGCTGGTCGGCCCGGCTGCTCTCCTTCTGGCGTAGGGCGAGCCGGGGCGAACGGCTGCTCGCCGGCACGGTCGGCGGGCTGGTCCTGGTCGAGCTGCTCGTCGCGCTGCTCGCCGAGCCGAACAACTTCGACTCGCAGACCTACCACCTGCCCAAGGTGGAGCACTGGGTGGCGCAGGGGGAGCTCGACTTCTGGCCGACCGCCATCCACCGGCAGGTGACCATCCCGCCGGGAGCCGAGTACCTGCTGCTGCACCTGCGCCTGTTCACCGGCGGCGACGCGCTGCACCACCTGGTGCAGTGGGCCGCCGGGGTGGGCGTCCTGCTGGTCGCCGCCCGGATCACCGCGCAGCTCGGCGGTGGCCGCCGAGCCCAGCTGCTCACCGCGTTCGTGCTGGCCACCACGCCGATGGTGGCGCTCCAGGCGACCAGCACCCAGACCGACCTGGTCTGCGCGGCGTGGGTCGCCTGCGCGGCCACGCTGGTGCTGGACGGGCTGCGCCGGCGCACCGGGCTGGGCACGCTGCTGGCAATCGGGGCGGCCACCGGGCTGACCGCGGTGACCAAGACCAGCGGCCTGATCGCCCTCGGCCCGTTGCTGCTGCTCTGGGGGCTCGCCCAGCTCCGGCTGGCCCGAGCCGGCGCGGCGACCGGCGGGCTGCGGCCGGGCGGGGCCGGCGGGGCGACCGG